>DATJXV010000186.1:0-27134 GCA_035499955.1 Casimicrobiaceae bacterium | reverse complement strand
GCCGCTCGCAATCCCAACGCAGGCGCAGCGTGATCGCGCGCGCGCCTTCGGCGCGCTCGCCCTGTTCGAGGCGCGCGTGCGTGCCGTCGATCCGCATTTCGCGCTGACCGACGAGAACCTCGCGCTCGCGATCGACATCTGCCGCCGCCTGGACGGCCTGCCGCTCGCCATCGAGCTCGCGGCGGCGCGCGCGGCCACCCTCGGACTGCGCCCGCTGCGCGACAAGCTCGACGCGCGCTTCCGGCTTCTCACCGGCGGGGCGCGCGCAACCATGCGGCGCCACCAGACGCTGCGCGCCGCGCTCGAATGGAGCTACAACCTGCTCGAGGACGACGAGCGCGCCGTGTTCCGCAGGCTGGGCGCTTTTGCCGGCGGCTTCACGGCGGAGCTTGCGCAGGCGGTCGTGCGCGATACGCGCATCGACGAATGGGCCGCCCTCGACGTCTTGAGTGCGCTCGTCGACAAGTCCCTCGTCGTGGCGGACGCCGGCGATACGCCCCGTTATCGCCTGCTCGAATCGGCGCGCGCGTTCGCGCTCGAGCAGCTCGCCGCCGCGGAAGCCGCAGATGCGCTGCACCGGCACGCGCTCGCCATGCGCGACTTCATCGAGAAGGTCGACGGCTCGAACCTCGACGGCGAGTTGCGCACCGACCAGTACGCCGCCCTCGTCCTGCCGGAGCTCGACAACCTGCGCGCCGCCTACTTCTGGGCGACAGGAGAAGACGGCGACCTGGTCGTGGCCGTCGCGCTGGCGGCGCACTCGGGCTCGCTCATCGACTACGCGGTGGAGTGTGCGGACTGGCTGCTGCCACTGCGCGCCCACGTCGAAAGCGATGCCGTACCGCCGGCGCTCGCCGCGCGCTACTGGCGGGCCATCGCAGCTGGCAACATGAAGGGATGTACGTGGCCCGCCTTGCGGGCTGAAGCGGCTGCACGTGCGCTGCAGTCGTACCGCGAGCTCGGCCAGCCCCGGCGCGTGTTTTCGACTCTCATGGCCAGCACCATGCATCTGCTCGACGTCGGCGACCACGCCGGCGCCCACCAGGCGCTCGAGGACGCGCGTAGCCTGCTGCGGCCCGGTTGGCCGCCCGAGTTCCGCATCGTGCTCCTGCGCCGCGATGCCGCGATTGCCCGCGCCGAAAAACGCTTCGACGCGGCCCTGGCGCTCATCGACGAGCAGATCCGCGCGTGCGTCGCCGCGCGGGATTGGCGGCTCGAGGTCATGGCCCGCACGCACCTCATCGACTTCCTGTGGGACATGGGCGAGCTTGACAGGGCCGCTTTGGAAGCACGCGCGCTGAACGTGGAGCTTCGCGCGAAACCCACCGCTTCGGCGGAGATGGACATCCACTTCGCGAACCTCATGGGGATCCTGAGCGAGCTCGGCGAGATCGAGGAGGCATCGTCAGCCGCACGCGAAGCGCTGCCAATGGTGGTCCGCACACGCGCCTACTCCCTCGAGCAGTGGGCATACCTCTTCTGGCGGCGCGGCCAGCTCGAGACCGCGGCGTTGCTCCTCGGCGCGTCCGACGCCGAGCTCGCGAAGATCCAGACGCCCCGGCAAGTCAACGAGGCGCGCATCGTGGCCGCCGCACGCGCCGGCCTCGCAGCAAGCCTCCCGACAGCAGGCTTTCAGGGCCTGACCGCCGCGGGCGCGGCGCTCGGCGAGCGCGACATGGTCGCGGCCATCTCCGAGGCCATTGCGCAACCGCCCTGATCACACGAACGGCTGCGGGAGCTCCTCCGCGGCGAAGGCCCGCTGCACCGCCGGCCTCGACAGCATGCGCGAAAGGTAGGAGCCGAGATGCGGCAGGCTGCGCGCCGGGCGCGCGAAGCCGCGCGTCCAGCGGCAGAGCATGAGCGCGTAGGCATCGACGGCGCTGTACCCCTGACCCAGCAGCCACGGGCCGCCGTGCGAGGCGAGCTGCACGTCGACCTGGTCGAGCATCGGCCCGCAGCGCGCCTCGGCATGCGCCTTCACCTGGGCGGCCGCCTCCTCGTCGCCGTCGTCCACCATCCGCGCCGGGTAGAAGTAATGCATGAGCGTGGCCTGCAGCGTGTTGGTGCACCACACGAGCCACTTGTACAGTTGCGCGCGCTCCGCCGTGCGCAGCGCGGGCGCGAGCTGCGCCTCGGGATGTTTGTCCGCGAGGTACAGGCAGATGGCCGCCGACTCGTACAGCACGAGGTCATCGTCCACGAAAACCGGGATCTGCCCGTTCGGATTGAGCTTGAGGTATTCGGGCGACTTGTGGGCGCCGACGGTGCGGTCGACGAGTACGAGCTCGAACGGCGCGCCTATCTCCTCGAGCAGGACGTGCGGCGCGAGGCTCGCGTTGCCAGGGTAGTAATAGAGCCGGCTCATGCCGCGATGATACCGAAGCCAAGTCTGACTTAGCTCAAAGTCCGCGCCGCGGCGACTGCCATCATGCCGCTTTCCCTCTTCGGGCGCGGGAGATCCGCATGAAGACGCAGGTCGGCATCATCGGCGGCGGGCCGTCCGGCCTGCTCCTTTCGCAGCTCCTTCACCTGCAGGGCATCGACAACGTCGTGCTCGAGAGGCAGAGCCGCGAATACGTGCTCGGCCGCATCCGCGCGGGCGTGCTCGAGCATGGCTTCGCCGCGCTGATGCGCGAGGCGAAGGTCGGCGATCGCATGGACAGCGAAGGCGAGATCCACGAGGGCTTCTTCATCGCCCACGACGGGATCAAGGAGCGGATTGACTTGAAGGCCCTTACCGGCGGCAACACCGTCATCGTGTACGGCCAGACCGAGCTCACCCGCGACCTGTACGAGGGGCGCGAGCGGATAGGCGGCGCCGTGGTCCATCACGCCGAGGACGTGAAGCCGCGCGACGTCGACGGCCGCAGACCCTACCTCACCTATCGCCAGGGCGACGAGGTGAAGCGCATCGACTGCGAATTCGTCATCGGCTGCGACGGCTTCCACGGCGTGAGCCGCAAGTCGATCCCCAAGGAGAAGCTGCGCGAATTCGAGCGCGTCTACCCGTTCGGCTGGCTCGGCGTGCTGTCGCGCACGAAGCCGGTGTCGCCCGAGCTCATCTACGCCAAGCACGAGCGCGGATTCGCGCTGTGCTCCCTGCGCTCGCAGGTGCTGAGCCGCTACTACATCCAGGTGCCGCTGACCGACAGCGTCGACGATTGGGGCGACGAGCCGTTTTTCGACGAGTTGAAGCGCCGCCTGCCGGCGGACGTCGCGGCGGCCATGATCACAGGCCCCTCGATCGAAAAGAGCATCGCGCCGCTGCGCTCGTTCGTCGCCGAGCCGATGCGCTACGGCAGCCTGTTCCTCGCCGGCGACGCCGCTCATATTGTGCCGCCTACCGGGGCGCGCGGCCTCAACAGCGCCGCCTCCGACATCTACTACCTCTATCACGCGCTGGTCGACCACTACAAGAAGGGCGACGACCGCGGCCTCGACAACTATTCGCAAAGAGCACTCGCGCGCGTTTGGAAGGGCCAGCGCTTCTCGTGGTGGATGACGATGCTCCTGCACCGCTTTCCCGACAGCAGCGGATTCGACCAGCGCCTGCAGGACACCGAGCTTGCGTACCTCTTCTCCTCGCAGAAGGCGCTCGCGTCGCTCGCGGAGAACTACGTCGGGCTGCCGTTCTGAAGGCCGCAAGAGCAAGAGAAAGGGCCCCGATGCCGGGCCCTTTCGTTCGAGCTGCGCCGCTACGGCGTCACTTCGGGGGCGGGATCGGGATCACGCCGGGGAAGACGTACGCCTGCAGCATCGCGATCACGCCGATGATCGCGGCGCCCGTGATGGAGAACCAGAACACGGCGCGGAAGATCGGCCCGAGCGCAAGCGAGCGCTCCTTCGGATCGTCGTAGCACGCCGCGCAGGCCACCATGATCGATTGCGCGTCGATCATCTTGCCCATCACGCCGCCCGTGGAGTTGGTGGCCGTGATCAGGATCTCGTTCAGGTGCAGCTGCTGCGCGGTCAGGCGCTGCAGGCTGCCGAAGAGCGCGTTCGACGCGGTGTCGGACCCCGTGAGGAACACGCCCAGCCATCCCAGGTATGCCGCGAAGAACGGATAGAGGAAGCCCGCGCTCGTAAACGCGAGGCCGAGCACCGCGTCCGTGCCCGAATACCGCGTGAGAAAGCCGAGTCCCAGCACCTGCGCGATCACGAGCACCGGGATCTTCATCCGCTGCATCGTCTGCCAGAACGCGTCCTTCCATTGCGTGCCGCTGAGTCCGAGCACCAATCCCGAGAGGATCGCCGCCACGAACACGCCGGTGCCGGCGGCCGACAGCCAGTTGATCACGAAGCGCGCGGCCTCGGGCTTCGCGTTCGGCGGCGCGATCGGCGGCACGCGCTGCACGAGGTTGTTGAGCGCCGGCATGTCCCAGTACGGGAGCGACGCCGTTCCGCCGAAGGTCGAGCCCAGGAAGGTCGTGCTGAATTTCGCGCTCGCGAACAGGTTGTTGAGGAATGCCTTGAACGCCGGCATGCCCCAGATCGCGCAGCAGGCGATCAGGATGACCCAGGGCATCCAGGCGTACGCGGTCTGCCCCGCCGTGTACGGATACGTGTACTCGGCGCTGCTCTCGCGCGTAGCCTTTCCGGACTTCGCGAGCGCCTCGCGCTCCGATTTCAGCAGGAATCGTGTCTTCGGATGCCAGACGAAGCGCAGGAACAGCGCGGTGACGATCACGGAGAACACGCCGGACACGACGTCGGTCATCAGGTGGAACTCGGGAGTCGCTGACGCCCAGAACTGCATCATCGCAAACGATCCGCCCGCTACCAGTGCGGCGGGCCATACCTCGAACACTTCCTTCCAGGTGCCGCCTTCCATCTTCACGAACGCGGCGACGAGCCAGAACGGGACCATGATCGAGACCCATGGCAGCTGCTTGCCCGCCATGGTCGACAGCGTCAGCTGATCGAGGCCGCTCACCGCCGCGAGCGTGACGATCGGCGTTCCGATCGCCCCCCACGCCACCGGCGCGGTATTGGCGAGCAGGTTCAGCACCGCGGACTGGAAGGGTCTGAAGCCCAGGCCGACCATCACCGCGCCGGCGATGGCCACCGGCGTGCCGAAGCCGGAGGTGCCTTCGATGATCGCGCCGAACGAGAACGCGATCAGCACACACTGCAGGCGGCGGTCGAAGGAGATGTGGACGATCGATTCCTTGACGATGTCGAATTTGCCCGCCACGAGCGTCATCGTGTACAGGAACATTGCGGCAAGGACGATCCAGATGATGCCGAGGAACCCCGACAGCGAGCCGAGCGCGAACGCCGACAGCGCGGACGTGAACGGCATGCTGAACACGAACACCGTGATCACGAACGCTGCGATGACACCGTACAACGCGGCCCACGGCGCCGATATCCCGAGATGGCGCACGCCGTTCTGATCGCGATGCGGATGCAGCGCGATGAAGTAGAGCAGCGTGAGGATCGGAACGGCGGCCAGCAGCGTGGACAGGGCCACGCTGCCCGTCGGGTTGTAGTTCTGCTGGAACATGATCCCCCTCCTCCCAAAGGCGGCGCAGGCAGGGTACGGGATTCGCGAACGCCCCTATATTGGGGAACACCCTAGGGCGGCCGCGGCGCGGGAGCTGCTGCTGCTGCTCACGACTACACGTCGAGGTTGCGCACTCCGAGCGCGTTGCTCTCGATGAACGCTCGCCGCGGCTCGACCTGCTCGCCCATGAGGGTCGAGAAGATCTCCTCGGAGGCCACCGCGTCCTCGATCTGGACCTTGAGGAGCCTGCGGACCTGCGGGTCCATGGTCGTTTCCCAGAGCTGCTCCGGGTTCATCTCGCCCAAGCCCTTGTAGCGCTGGATGGCGACGGCGTCGCGCGCCTGCGCGAGCAGCCAGTCGAGCGCCTCCTTGAAGGTCTTCACCGCGAGTTGCGATGCGCCGCGCTTGACGACGGCGCTCGCATGCACGACGTCGCGCAGGATCGCCGCCGTCTTGCGGATCTCGGCGGCATCGCCGCTGCCGAGCAGGTCGGCGTCGATGCCGGTGACGTGCGGCGTGCCGTGATGCATGCGCTTGACGACGAGGCGGCGCGTCTCGGTCGCCGCGTCGTACCGCGCCTCGACCGTCACGTGGGGGTCGCCCAGCGCGGCGGCGAGCGCCTGGGCGCTTTGCGCGGCGGCGGCCTCGGAGCTCAAGTCGACGGCAACGCCGTTCAGCATCGCATAGAGCACGGCAGCGTCCGTCACCCGCGAAAGACGCTCGATCACCGCTTCGGCGAGGAGATACTTGCGGGCGACCTCGGCGAGTGCGGCAGGCGCAAGCGGCGCCTGGCCCGTTGCCGGGACGAACTCGGCGTTCTTGAGGGCCACGCGCAGAAGGTATTGCCGGAGCTCCTGGTCGTCCTTGAGGTAGGTCTCCTCTTTGCCCTGCTTCGCCTTGTACAGCGGCGGCTGCGCGATATAGATGTGGCCGCGGTCGACGAGGTCCGGCATGTGGCGGTAGAAGAACGTGAGCAGCAGCGTGCGGATGTGCGAGCCGTCGACGTCGGCGTCGGTCATGATGATGATGCGGTGGTAGCGCAGCTTCTCGGCGCAGAACGCGTCCTTGTCCTCCTTCGCGTCCTTGTCGCCGTTGGTGCCGTTGGCCGCTTTCCCGATGCCCGTGCCGAGCGCGGTGATCAGCGTCGCAATCGCCTCGGAGGACAGCAGCTTCTCGAAGCGCGCGCGCTCGACGTTCAGGATCTTGCCGCGCAGGGGCAGGATCGCCTGGAACTTGCGGTCGCGGCCCTGCTTGGCCGACCCGCCCGCGGAATCCCCCTCGACCAGGTAGAGCTCGCACAGCGACGGATCGCGCTCCTGGCAGTCGGCCAATTTGCCGGGCAGGCCCATGCCGTCGAGCACGCCCTTGCGTCGCGTCAGCTCGCGCGCCTTGCGCGCAGCCTCGCGAGCCCGTGCGGCGTCGACGATCTTGCTGCAGATGATCCGCGCATCCTGCGGGTGCTCGAGCAGGAAGTCGGCGAGCCTGGCGCCAACGATCTCCTGCACGATCGTGCCGACCTCCGAGGAGACGAGCTTGTCCTTGGTCTGCGAGCTGAACTTGGGCTCGGGCACCTTGACCGACAGCACGCAAGTCAGGCCCTCGCGCATGTCGTCGCCAGTGGTCTCCACCTTCGCCTTCTTGCCGATCTCCTCCTTCTCGATGTAGTTGTTGAGCGTGCGCGTCATCGCCTGGCGCAGTCCGGTCAGGTGCGTGCCGCCGTCGCGCTGCGGGATGTTGTTGGTGAAGCACTGCACGCTCTCGACGTAGCTGTCGTTCCACTGCATGGCGACCTCGACGGTCACACCGTCCTTCTCGCCGATCGTGTGGAAGATCTTCGGGTGCAGGACCGTCTTCGTCCGGTTCATGAACTCGACGAAGCCCCTCACGCCGCCCGAGTAGGCGAAGTTCTCGCTCTTGCCGTCGCGCTGGTCGACGAGCTCGATCTTGACCCCGTTGTTGAGGAAGGAAAGCTCGCGGATGCGCTTTGCCAGGATATCGAAGTGGTACTCGACGTTGCCGAACGTCTCGCGCGAGGCCATGAAGTGCACCTCGGTGCCGCGCAGGTGGCTCGCGGCGGTGACCGCGAGTGGCGCCACGGCTTCGCCGCGGCGGAACTCCATCTGGTGCAGCTTGCCGTCGCGCCAGATCCGCAGCTTCAGCCAGTCGGATAGCGCGTTGACCACGGACACGCCCACGCCGTGCAGGCCGCCCGACACCTTGTAGCTGTTGTTGTCGAACTTGCCGCCCGCGTGGAGCTCGGTCATCACGATTTCGGCAGCCGAGCGCTTTTCCTCGTCGTCCTCCTTGATGTCCGTGGGAATGCCGCGGCCGTTGTCCTGCACCGACACCGAGTTGTCGGCGTGGATGACGACCTTGATCTCGTCGCACCAGCCCGCCAGCGCCTCGTCGATCGCGTTGTCCAGCACCTCGAACACCATGTGGTGCAGCCCAGTGCCGTCCGAGGTGTCGCCGATGTACATCCCGGGCCGCTTGCGGACGGCGTCGAGACCTTTGAGGACCTTGATGCTGGTGGAATCGTAATCGCCGCTATCCATCGTGGGCAGCGGTCTTGCTTGTGCTGAACTCAAATAAGCTCCTGCTAAATGCGCATGGGCATGACCACGTACTTGTAGTCATCGCGCTCCGGCATCGTGACGAGCGCGCTCGAGTTGGCGTCGCCGAAGGCGAACTTGACGCGCCCGACATTGAGGTTGGAAAGCGCGTCGACGAGGTAGGTGATGTTGAACCCGATGTCGAGCGGATCGCCCTTGTACGCGATCGGCAGCTCCTCCTCGGCCTCTTCCTGCTCGCTGTTCGTGCAGATGATCTTCATCTGGTCGGCGCCGAGCACGACCCGCACGCCGCGGAACTTCTCGTTGCTCAGGATGGCGGCGCGCTGCAGCGCGGCCAGGAGCTCGAGGCGGTCGAGCTCGACCTGCTTGCCGTGCCCGACCGGGATCACGCGGTTGAAATCCGGGAACTTGCCGTCGACGACCTTCGAGACGAGCTCGACGTTGGCGAAGCGAAAGCGCACCTGATTGGCCAGGATGTCGAGCGTCACCGGGTCGTCGCTGTCGGTCAGGAGCTTGCCGAGCTCGAGCACGGTCTTGCGCGGCAGGATGACCTCCTGGCGCGCGTAGTCGCCCGCCACCCCGATGCTGGCCCACGACAGGCGATGGCCGTCGGTCGCCACGGCCTGCAGCGTGGACTTGTCGACGACGAGCAGCATGCCGTTGAGGTAATAGCGGATGTCCTGCTGCGCCATGGCGAATTCGACCAACTTGAACAGCGCGCGTAGGTCCTTCTGCGGCAGCGACAGCGTCTGGAGCTGCTCGGCGGCGAGCCCGATGCGCGGGTAGTCCGCGGCCGCGAGCGTCTGCAGGTTGAAGCGCGAGCGGCCGGCGCGCACGGTCATCTTGTTGTTGCCGACGTCGATGTTCAGTGTCGCGTCCTCCGGCAGGGCGCGCAGGAGGTCCTGCAGCTTGCGCGCCCCCACCGTCGTGGCCTGACCGTCCTTGCCGGGCATCTCGCTGTGCGCCGTGATCTGCATCTCGAGGTCGGTGGCGGTCACGTAGAGGCTGCCGTTACGCTGCTCGAGGAGCACGTTGGCGAGGATAGGCAGCGTGTGCCGGCGCTCGACGATGCCGGAAACAGCCTGCAGCGGCTTCAATAGCGCGTCCCGTGCGATCTGTTTTAGTTGCATTGTCGAACAGTAGGATCAGTTAATAGGAGGGCGTGGCAACGATGGGAAAGCGGGCAAAAACGCTGATGGCTCAAGGCTCTTCACTACGTCCCAAGCGCCGTAGAACTCATGTGCGGCCTGTGGACCTTTTGGGGGTCGAATCGGACCGCGCAAGGCAAGCGCGCGTTGTCCACAATCCGCCCCGGATCGCTCCTGTCCGAGTGTGTTTTGAGCTTGTGCCTAAACTCGTGAATTATACATCGGAGAGCCCCGATTTCATAGGGAAATCAGGGTAGAAAACGTCCGATGGAGAAGGGGTCCGGACGGCAAGCGCTCGGCGCGCCGGCCCACGCCTCATTTATCGCTGCGGCTCGGCTAACTGCGCAGCACCTGAAGCAGGAAGTTCACGTCGTGGTTCATGTCCGGCATGGATTCGCGCAGCTTTGCCACCTGCCGGCAGGCGTGCAGAACGGTGGTGTGGTCGCGCCCGCCGAAGTTGCTGCCGATCTCCGGCAGCGACATCTGGGTGAGCTCCTTGGCGAGCGCCATGGCGACCTGGCGCGGGCGCGCGACGGCCCGCGACCGCTTCTTGGAGTGCATGTCGGAGATGCGGATCTTGTAGTAGTCGGCGACGGTCTTCTGGATGTTCTCGATGCTGATCTGCCGGTTTTGCACGGCCAGCAAGTCCCGCAGCGCGTCCTTGGCGAGCGCGAGCGAGATCTCTTGCCCGTGGAAATTCGAGTAGGCGAGCACCCGCTTCAGGGCGCCTTCGAGCTCGCGCACGTTGCTGCGGATGTGCTTGGCGATGAAGAACGCCACCTGCTCGTCCATGCGCATGCCAACGGCGTGCGCCTTGGAAAGGAGAATCGCCACGCGCATCTCGAGCTCGGGCGGCTCGAGCGCCACGGTCAGGCCCCAGCCGAAGCGCGAGATGAGCCGCTCCTCGATGCCCGCGATCTCCTTGGGATACGTGTCGCAGGTGATCACGACTTGCTTGTGTGCCTCGATCAGCGTGTTGAACAGGTAGAAGAACTCTTCCTGCGTGCGGCTCTTGCCGCCGAAGAACTGGATGTCGTCGATCAGCAGCAGGTCGAGCGAGCGGTAGTAGCGCTTGAAGTCGTCGAAGGCCTTGTGCTGGTACGCCCGCACGACGTCGGATACGTACGTCTCGGCGTGGATGTAGCGGATCCTGGCGCCCGGGTTGACGGCGAGGATGTGATTGCCTATCGCCTGGATGAGGTGCGTCTTGCCCAGGCCCACGCCGCCATACACGAACAACGGGTTGTAGGAGGTCGGGTGGTCGGCAACCTGCAGCCCGGCGGCGCGAGCGAGCTGGTTCGCCTTGCCGGAGACGAAGGAGGTGAAGCTGAAGGTGGGATTGAGGCTCGTCCCGTCCAGCTTGCGGGGCGCCGCGGGACCTGCTGGGGGGGGGCCCGGCACCGTCCGCGTGGCCGGCGGCGGGGAGCTATCCACAGGAGCCCGGAGCGAGGGCGCAGGCGCCTCTGCGGGGGTGAGCGCCCGCTCCGCGGAGGCGCCCGCCGGTGCGGGCGGCACCTCCGCCACGGCGTACTCGATGCTGACCGGGATTCCGGTCGCGGCGGTCGCGAGCGCCACGATGCGCGCTCCAAAGCGATCCTTCACCCACTGCAGCACGAAGCGGTTGGGGGCCGTCAGGGTGAGGCCGCTCCCCTCGTGCCGGCATGCGAGCGGCTGGATCCAGGTGAGGAATTGCTGCGGCGTCAGCTCGCGCGCAAACGCGTCAAGGCAGGCGCTCCAGGCGGCGGGGGGCGCGAGGCTCGACATGGACGCGTTGGGCTCCTATGAGGATGCGTGGAAGAAAATAGGGTTCCGCCGGCTTCGATCGGCATCGAGCTTTTCGGTCTGGGCGGGCTGTGGATTGTAGTCGCGACCGCGTCAGTTATCCACAGCCGCCGGCGCGTGCGGC
Source organism: Casimicrobiaceae bacterium (assembly GCA_035499955.1). Classification (GTDB taxonomy): domain Bacteria; phylum Pseudomonadota; class Gammaproteobacteria; order Burkholderiales; family Casimicrobiaceae; genus VBCG01. Next base: position 16,001 of record DATJXV010000186.1, on the reverse strand, counting down.
CTGTTGTATTTCGGTCGCGCCGACAGGGGGCGGGGCGCCCCGATAGTGACCGCTCGCACCCGCCCGCCGGGGTTGCCGCGCAAGCCCTGTCGCCTTGACAGGGAAGAGGTTAACGCGCTCTAATATAAGGCTTTTCCAAACGAGCAAGAGCCCTCTCAAGCGAAGGTCCGCCATGAAACGCACGTTCCAGCCCTCCAAGCTCCGCCGCGCCCGCAACCACGGCTTTCGCGCGCGCATGTCCTCGGTCGGGGGTCGCAAGGTGCTCTCGGCGCGCCGCGCCAAGGGCCGCAAGAGCCTCACCGTCTGATCACAGGCACGTTGCCCGCTGCGCAGCGAGCGAAGCGCCGCGTGCGAAGCCTCACCGGGCATGGTGCGTTCGACGGCGTGTTTCGCAACGGCCGCCGCATCGAAGGCCTCTACCTGCAACTGATCGTGGCTCCCGCTCCCGCGAGCGGCGGACGCAGCGGCTACGTCATCGGCCGCAAGGTCGCGCCGCGTGCCGTCGACCGCAATCGCATTCGCCGCAAGCTGCGCGAGGCCGTGCGCGCGCAGCCGGCGGCGACACTGCATCACGACGTCGTGCTGCGCGTGACCCGCGTCCGCAATCGCGCCGAGCAGGACGCCGCCGCGCTGGAGGCCACGCGCCTTCTGGCCGAGGTCGCGCGCGCATGAAGACGCTGCTCGTCCTGCTGGTGCGTGGCTACCAGTATCTCGTGCGGCCGCTTCTCGGCAACCACTGCCGCTTCTACCCGAGCTGCTCGGACTACGCACGCGAGGCGATCGAGCGTCACGGCGCGGCGCGCGGCGCGTGGCTCGCGGTGCGCCGCGTGGGTCGCTGTCATCCGTATCATCCCGGGGGCTTCGACCCCGTCCCGTAGAGCGTACGCGGCCAACGCGCGCCGCGCGGCCTTCAGATACAAGAAAAGATGGACATCCAGCGCCTCGTCCTGTTCGCAATCTTCTTCTCCTCGGCGTTCTTCCTCTGGAACGCGTGGCAGCAGGAGCACGCGCCGCCGCCGCCGGTCGCGCAGAAGACCGCCGTGCCGGCCCCCGAGCCTGGCGTGCCCGCCAAGGAAGCGCCGCCGCCGGCCGCCGCCACCGGCGCCCCGTCGGCAGGCGTGCCGGTCGCTGCGGCGGCCGCGGCGCCGAGCGCCGTGCCGCCGGTCACGATCACCACCGATCTGTACACCGCCGAGGTCGACCCCGTCGGGGGCGTCATCACGCTGGTGTCACTCGCCAAGCACCAGGACGCGACCGACCCGACCAAGCCGTACGCCGTCCTGCAGCGCAACGCGGAGCGCACGTTCGTCGCGCAGAGCGGCCTCATCGGCGAAGGCCTGCCCAACCACCAGACGCGCTATGAAGTGCTGCCCGGGCCGCGCGGGCTCGCCCCCGGCGTCGACAGCATCGATCTCAAGCTCTCGGCAACCGGCAAGGACGGCACGAAGGTCACGCAGATCTTGACCTTCCATCGCGGCAGCTACCTGGTCGACGTCGCCTACGACATCACGAACGCGGGCAGCACGCCGATCACACCCGAGGCGTATTTCCAATTCCTGCGCGACACGAAGCACGCCGTCGTGCAGAGCTCGATGGCGCCGGCCTCGTACGTGGGCCCGGTCGTGTACAACGACAAGGACAACTTCAAGAAGGTCGATTTCGCCGAGATCGACAAGGAAGCGGCGGACCCCAACCGCAAGCCCGCTTACCAGAAGCTGGCGGACAACGGCTGGATCGGGATGATCGAGCACTACTTCGTCACCGCGTGGCTGCCGCCGCGGAACGCTCCGATCCAGCGCCAGTTCTACACGACCAAGCTTCCGAATGGCCTGTACGCCGCCGGCGTGCGCTACAGCGAGGGCGCGATCGCCCCTGGCGCGACGGGCGAGATTCGCGCCGCGCTGTACGCCGGGCCGCAGGACCAGGACGTCCTGGGCGAGACAGCGAAAGGCCTCGACCTCGTCGTCGACTACGGCGTCTTCAAGGTGCTGGCGGTGCCGCTTTTCATCCTGCTCAAGTGGCTGCACGGCCTGATCGGCAACTGGGGATGGTCGATCATCGTCATGACGATCATGATCAAGAGCGCGTTCTACCCGCTCAATGCCGCGGCCGCGCGCTCGATGGCGAAGATGAAGATCATCGCGCCCAAGATGAAGGCGCTGCAGGAGCAGTACGCGAACGACAAGCAGCAGCTCCAGATCAAGATGATGGAGATGTACAAGACGGAGAAGATCAACCCGCTGGGCGGGTGCCTGCCGATCCTCGTGCAGATCCCGGTCTTCATCGCGCTGTACTGGGTGCTCTTGTCCGCGGTCGAGCTGCGCCAGGCGCCATGGATCCTGTGGATTCACGACCTGTCCGCGCCGGACCCCTATTTCGTGCTGCCCGTGATCTACGCGATCACGGCGTATTTGCAGGTCAAGCTCTCGCCCACGCCCATCACCGACCCCGTGCAGGCGAAGGTGATGCAGATCATGCCGATCGCGTTCTCGGTGATGTTCGTCTTCTTCCCGTCGGGCCTCGTGCTCTACTGGCTCGTGAACAACCTGCTGCAGATCGCGCAGCAGTGGCACGTCAACCGAACGCTCGAACGCGAGGCCGCGCTCAAGGCGGCGACGCGGCGATAGGCGTCAGCCCAGGCATTCCGGCGGGCAGGCGCGCTCCCACAGCGACTCGCTGCGACGCGCGCGGTCGCGGTACTCGTCCTGATTGGGCGCGGGGCGCACGTCGCCCCACCACAGATGCGAGCAGCCCGAGCGCCACGCCATCTCGTCGGCCAGCGTCGAGCCGTGCGTGACGCACGCCCGCTCGAGCGCGGCGAAGGCCTCGCGCACGGCGTTGTCCGTGGCGGCATCGCGCGCGTGGAGCCAGTCGTAGCACGCCCCCGACAGCGCCTCCATGAGACGCACGTACGGGTAGTTGCCGCGGTCGCGCCGCCAGGCGTCGAGCCACTCGCCGACGACGAGCGCGACCGATTCGGGGCGCGGTCGGTCGGTAGACTTGGCTGTGGTGAGCATCATGTGGCGCATGAGCTCGGCGCGGGCGTGCATCGCGCGGGCTCGCAGCGCGGCCTCGCGCGCGGCAGCGAGGTCGGCAAGCGCCGCATGGCGGAGCTCGGTCGTGAATTCGTTCATTGCAGCGGCCCTGTCGGTAGTTGTCCCGTCATCACGAGGTGGGCGAGGTCGTCGGCGGTGAGGCCGTCGACGGCCCGCTCGGCGATCTTGCGTCCGCTCTTGAGCACGGCCACGCGCGTGGCCACGGCGACCACTTCCGCCATGTTGTGACTGATCAGGATCACGGTCGTTCCTCCGCGGCGAAGTTCGCGGATCAGATCGAGCACCTGGCGACTCTCCGCCACGCCGAGCGCGGCCGTGGGCTCGTCCATCACGACGAGCCTTGCCTGCCAGCGCAGGGCGCGCGCGATCGCCACCGCCTGCCGCTGCCCGCCCGACAGCGTGTCGACCGTCCGGTCGGTGTCGGGCAGCTCGACGTTGAGGCGCGACAAGTAGCGGCGCGACTCCTCGCGCATGCGCCGCTTGTCGAGGATCGCGATGCCGGCGAGCTTGCGCGTAAGCTCGGCGCCGACGAAGATGTTCTGCCACACCGGCTGGCGCGGCGCGAGCGCCAAGTCCTGGTAGATCGTGGCGACGCCGGCCGCGAGCGCATCCTGCGGCGAGCCGAAGCGCACCGGCCGCCCCTCGATCTCGATCGTGCCCTCGTCGGGTGCGTGCGCGCCGGACACCACGCGCACGAGGCTCGACTTGCCGGCGCCGTTGTCGCCGCAGATCGCGAGCACGTCGCCTGCGTCGACGGCGAGGTCGACGCCGGACAGCGCGTCCACCGCGCCGTAGCGCTTTCGAATGCCGGAGAGCTCGACGAGGGGCGGGCTACTTGAGGAATTTGTCGACGTTGGACGCATCGACGAGCACCGCGTCGACCCACATGTAGGGCCCGTTGACCACCTTGTCCTTGGGTGTCTTCTTCACGACGATCCTGTCCATCGCGTCGACCGCCATCTGGCCCATCGACTCGAACGGGATCGCCACCGTCGCGGTGAACAGGCTCGCGGGGTCCTTGATCCGCCGATACGATTCTTCTCCGCCGTCCACGCTCACCATCACCACGTCGCCCTTCTTGTAACCCTGCGCGCGCAGGAGGTCGTCGATGATCCACGCCTGCCCGTCCCACGACGCCCACACGCCCTGGAACTTGCCCTTGTTCTGCAGGATGAGCGCCTGCATGCCGTTGCGCACGTCGTCGCGCCAGCTCGCGGTGCGCGACATCGAGTGGCTGCCGAGCACCTTGACGGCGGGGTTCTCCGACAGGATGACGTCCAACTCCTTGCCGCGGATGCGCGAGGCGATGTTCTGCTCGAAGCGCGCGGTGAGGATCTCACCCTTGTAGTTCATCTTCGACAGGAGGTACATCGTCGCCTGCGCGCCGCCGACGTAGTCGTTGACCTGGATGTCGAACAGCGAATGTGGGCTCGTGCCCGACACGACCGTGACGAGCGGGATGCCGGCCTTCTTCACCGCCTCGAACTGCGCCTCGGCCTCGATGGGCTTGCCCATGCACAGGATAAGGCCGTCGACCTTGGCCTGGATCATGGCCTCGATCTGTTCGGTGTGCTTGGGCAGACTGCCCTCCGAGTTGAGCTGCTGCACCGTCCAGCCGAGCTTCTTCGCCGCCTCCGCGGCGGAGTTCGCGCAGCGTGCGTGCGTTTCCGCGGACATCTGGAACGCGATGATGCCGAGCTTGAACGCGTATGCCGACGACGCCGCGGCGACGGCGATCGCGGCAATCGCGCCCAGCAAGCATTTGCGCAGCATGTGAGATCCCCTAGAGTCCGAATGCGGCTTTTTTCAGCGCCGAAGCCGACAGCGCTACCGAGGCGACGATGATAAGGCCAAGCATGATGTCCTGCACGTAGTAAGGCGCGCCCATCAGCACGAGGCCGTTGCCGAGCATCCCGATGGTCGCCGCGCCGACGAGCGTTCCCGGCACGTTGCAGCGCCCCGGCTCGAACATCGTCATGCCGAGCAGAACGGCGGCGATCGACGTCAGCAGGTAGTCCTTCGCCATGTCGGGCGCGGCGGAATTGAGCGTTGCGGCGAGGAGCGTGCCGACGAGGCCCGCGCACAGGCCCGCGAAGGCGAGGCCGACGATCTTCATGCGCCGCACCTTGACGCCCGCCAGGCGCGCCGCCTCGTCGGCCTCGCCGGTGAAGACCATGTGAAGGCCCAGGCGCGTCTGCGTCAGAACGATCTGCACGAGCAGGGCGACGCCCGCCGTCCACAGGATGAGCGCCGGCACGCCGAGCACGCTGCCGCGGCCGAGTGCGAGGAAGGCGGGGTCCCAGCGGCCGACGAAGGCGATACCGCCCGTGATCGCGAAGGCGAGGCCCGTGGCTACCGAGGCCATGGCCAGCGTGGCGATGAGCGAGGGAATGCGAAGCGCCGTGACCAGGAGGCCGTTGACCGCGCCGGCGGCGAGCCCCACGGCGAGCGACGCGGCGACCGCGAGAAGCGGGGCGACCTTGTGGAAGATGAGTCCGCCCACCACCACCGCGCACAGGCTGCACACGGCCGCGAACGACAAGTCGAGCTCGGCGACCGTGAACGCGATCGAGAAGCCGATGGCGAGGATGGCGAGGAAGCTCACCTGCTTGCCCACGTTGAGGAGATTGGTCGGATTCGTGAAGTTGTCCGCCGCCGCCGCGAAGAACGCGAACAGGGCGAGCGCGGCGATCGCCGTTCCGTAGGTGGCGAGGATGCCGCGAGCGTTCATACAATCACCCTCCAGGCTCCGGGACTTCGGCGAGCGCGAGCGCCGCCGCCTTGACCTGCCGGTACTTCGCGGCGCGCGCGTCGTACAACGCGGCGAGCGAGCGCCGCGGCTCGAAGCGCCGGCCCGGCACCGCCATGGCGGCGGCCGCATCGCTCACGCTCGCGTGCGTGCGCAGGCCCACCGCGGCCGCCACGGCCGCGCCGATGACGCCGGTCTCCGCCTCCTTCGCGCGCAGCACGGGAACGCCGACGACGTCGGCCTTCATCCGGCACCACGCGTCCGAGCGCGCGCCGCCGCCCGCCACGCGCAATTCCGTCGCGGCGGTTCCCGACGCGCGCTGCGCGTGCTCGACGATGTCGCGCACGGCCATCGCAACGCCTTCCAAGACCGCCCACAGGAAATCGTCGGGCATGCTCGCGCGATCCACGCCGTGGAACGCGCCGCGCACCTCGCTCGACCACACGGGCGCGCGCTCGCCTGCAAGGTAGGGCAGAAAGATCGGGCGATCGCCGTGCGGCGCGCTGCGGCCGGCGCGCTCGATCGCCCGCGCGAGGCTTCCGCGAACGCGAAACGTCGCATGGCACCAGCGCGCGCAATCGGCGCCGGCTTGCGTCGGCCCGCCGACCTGGTGGCTGCGCTCGGTCCAGCCGAGCGCCACGAGGTCGCGCGCCGTCGCGCGCGCGACGGTCACCAGGCCGGCCGCCTCCGACGTGCCGGCGATATCGTAGGCTTGGCCGGGGCGCACCGCGCCGGCGCCCACGGCGGAGGCCCACGTGTCGAGCGCGCCCGCGAAGACGGGAACGCCGGCGATGCGTGCAAGCGGCGAAGCCACGGCCCGCACGACGCCGACCTGCTGCCATGGCGCCACGGATTCGCGCGGCGCGAAGGGTGCCGCGGCGCGCTGCCGCGACTGCGTGACCGTGTCGGTGGCGAGCACGCCGGTCAGCCGGTAGTTCATGAAGTCCTTCGGCTCGACGACGGCATGGACGCGGCCGAAGCGCGCGGGCTGGTGGCGCGCGATCCAGGCCAAGCGTGCCGCCGGGTCGAACGCCGTCACGCCCTCCATCTCGCGCGCCACGCCCGCGGCGCGGCGGTCGCGAAACAGGATCGCGGGACCGAGTGCGCGGCCGCGCCGGTCGAGCAGCACCTGCGTTCGCGTGAGGCCGCAGATGCACAGCCCCTGGACGACGCCCCCGCGTGGCATCGCGCGCAGGACGCGCGCGATCGCCGTGCAAAGCGCCGTCCACCAGCGCTCGGGATCGATCTCGGCCCATCCTGCGCGCGGCTCGCGCGCCGCGAGCGGAACCGCCGCCGCGGCGACGACGCGGCCTTGGCTACGCACGAGCGCTGCGCGCAGCGAGCCCGCGCCGACGTCGACGCCGAGGAGGAGCCCGTTTCGCATCGGCGCATTATGACGCGCGGGCGCGTTAAGCTAGTTCCGACATGAGACCCTCGTCCTTCGACACGATCGCCGCCGTGGCCACGCCGCCGGGACGCGGCGGCATCGGCGTCGTGCGCGTGTCGGGCGACGACCTGTCGGTGATCGTACAGGGCGTGCTCGGTGCGATGCCGCCGCCGCGCCACGCCGTGCTCGCCGATTTTCGCGACGCGGACGGACGCGTCATCGACCAGGGCATCGCGCTTTACTTTCCCGCACCGGATTCCTACACCGGCGAGTCGGTCGTCGAGCTCCAGGGGCACGGCGGCCCCGCGGTGATGCGGCTCCTGCTCGCGCGCTGCGTCGCGCTGGGCGCGCGCATCGCGGAGCCCGGCGAGTTCACTCAGCGCGCGTTCCTCAACGGGAAGCTCGACCTCGCGCAGGCGGAAAGTGTCGCCGACCTGATCGACGCGGCGACCGGGACCGCGGCGCGTGCCGCGGCGCGCAGCCTCGCCGGCGAGTTCTCGCGCGACGTGCATGCGCTGGTCGAAGCGCTCACCGAGCTTCGCGTCTACACCGAGGCGACACTCGACTTCCCGGAGGAGGACATCGAGTTCCTGCGCGCCGGCGACGTCGCCGCGAAGCTCGCCGGCGTGCGTGGCGGCCTCGACCGCGTGCTGGCGCAGGCGCGCACCGGCGCGCTCTTGCGCGAAGGCCTCACCGTCGTGCTGGTGGGGCGCCCGAACGTGGGCAAGTCGAGCCTTCTCAATCGCCTGGCGCGCGAGGAGGCGGCCATCGTGACCGCGATTCCGGGCACCACGCGCGACCCGGTCGAGCGGCGCGTGGAGATCGCGGGGATACCGCTGACCGTGATCGACACGGCCGGGCTGCGCGAGACGGCGGATGCGGTCGAGCGCATCGGCATCGAGCGCGCCTGGGCCGCGGTGGCGCGCGCCGATCTCGTCCTGCTGCTGGTCGACGCGCGCGAATCCGCGGGGACGCTGCACGAGGAGGATCGCGCCATCGTCGATCGACTGCCGGAACGCCTGCCGCGCGTGGTCGTCCACAACAAGACCGACCTCGCGGGCATCGCGCCCTTCGCTAGCGCGGCCGACGTGTGGCTGTGCGCGCGCGACGGCAACGGCGTCGCGCTGCTCGAGCACGCGGCGCTCGAGCGGGTCGGCGCGGCGGGCGACACCGAGGACACGTACCTTGCACGCGCGCGGCACGTCGCGGCGCTGCGCGAAGCGGCGGGCGCTCTGTCGCGGGCGTCGGCACATCTTGCGCACGACCCGCCCGCCGTCGAGCTCTTCGCCGAGGAGCTACGCGCCGCGCAGCAGGCGCTGTCGGCCATCACGGGGGAATTCACCGCCGACGATCTCCTGGGCGAGATCTTCGGCCGCTTCTGCATCGGCAAGTAAGTTCACGTCCGTCCGCCGGTCGGGCAGAATGCTGCACTTCGCCCGCCGTTACCCCGGCAAGAAGCCAAAGGAGGAACTCATGAAGCGCCGTACCTTCCTGCAAGCCGCCAGCGCGGCCGCCGTCCTGCCGGCGGCAGCTTTCGCAGAGGACAAGTACCCGAGCAAGCTCATCACGTGGATCTGCCCCTACGCCGCCGGCGGCAACGCCGACCTGCGCTCGCGCCAGCTGTCGATCGCGATGGGCAAGATCATGGGTCAGACCATCATCGTCGACAACAAGCCGGGCGCGGGGGGCAACATCGGCACCGAGGCGATCGTGCGCGCGAAGCCGGACGGCTACACGCTCGGGCTCGGCAACTTCGCGCCCATGGCGGTGAACAAGGCGCTGTTCAAGAAGATCAACTTCGATCCGCTCACCGACCTGACGCCGATCATGCTGATCGAGAAAGGACCGCTGATCCTCATGGTGCGCAACGAGGCGCCGTACAAGTCGGTCAAGGACCTCGTCGACGCGGCCAAGGCCAAGCCCGGCAAAATCACCTACGCCTCGGGCGGCATCGGCGGCACGCACCACATGAGCGGCGCGCTGTTCTCGAGCGCGGCGGGGGTCGAGATGACCCACGTGCCGTACAAGAGCGGCGCCGCCGGCGCCACCGACCTCATGGGCGGGCAGGTCGACTTCATGTTCGAGCAGATGTACGCGGCGATGCCCTCGGTCAAGGGCGGCAGGCTGCGCGCGCTCGCCATCACGAGCAAGAAGCGCTCGCCGCTCCTGCCCGACCTTCCGACCATGGCGGAGGCGGGCTACCCCGCGGTCGAGGTGCAGAACTGGCAGGGCCTGGTCGGGCCGAAGGGCATGAAGCCCGACCTCGTGAAGTACTTGAACGAAGTCGCCAACAAGGCGCTCGCCACACCCGAGGTCAAGGACCGAATCCTCGAGCAGGGCAACGAGGTGGGCGGCGGCACGCCGGAGGAATTCGTCGCCCTCGTGAAATCGGAAGGGCCGCGCTGGGCGAAGGTTGTCAAGGACGCGAAGATCTCGGCAGATTAGGGCGTTCGCGGCACGCGCTCCCGGCCCGGTGCGGGCCGGGACGGCGCTCGCGCTCGGCGCGCTCGCGGGCTATGCGTGCGTGCTCCTGCGCACGCCGATCCCGTGGATGCTGGGGCCGCTGTTCACGATCGCGGCGCTTCGCGTCGCGGGGGTCGACATCGGCACGCCGATCGCGACGCGCTACATCGGCCAGTGGATCATCGGCACTTCGCTCGGCCTGTACTTCACGCCGTACGTCGTGCACCTGGTGGCCGACCTGTGGTGGCTGCTGGTCGTCGGCGCGCTGTTCGCGATCGCGCTGGGCTACGTGTCGGGCATCGTGCTCGCGCACGTCGGCAAGGTCGACAAGACCACGGGCATCTTCGCGAGCGTCCCCGGCGGCGCGGCGGAGATGGGCACGCTCGGCGAGCGCTTCGGCGGGCGCATGGACCGCATCGCCGCGGCGCAGAGCCTGCGCATCCTGATCGTCGTTGGGCTCGTACCGGCCGCGATCACCGCGGTCGGCTTCCACGGCGCGGATGTCTACGTGCCGGGCGCCACGACGTTTCGCGGCGGCGGTTTCGCGTCGCTCATGGCCGCCACGCTCGTCATGAGCCTCGCCATGCTGCGGCTGCGCATGCCGAACGCGTTCGTGCTGGGCTCGCTCATGGTGGCGATACCCTTGACCGCCGCGCAGGTGGAGCTGTCGAGCGTGCCGACGCTCGTGAGCAATGGCGGCCAATGCCTCCTCGGCTGCGCGATCGGATCGCGCTTCCGGCCCGACTTCGTGCGCGGCGCGCACAAGTTCATCGGGGCGGTCGTGTTCACGATCGTGTTCTCGATCGCGCTGTCGGCGGCCTTCGGGCTGCTGCTCGCGTGGGTGTCGGGCCTGCCGGGGCCTACGCTCGTGCTGGGCACGGCGCCGGGCGGCATCACCGAGATGTGCATCACCGCCAAGGTGCTGCAACTCGGCGTTCCGCTCGTCACGGCGTTCCACGTCACGAGGCTCGTCGTGCTGCTGCTCGTCACGCCGGTCGTCTTCGCGCGGGCGCGCACGTGGTATCGCGCGCGCAAGCGCCGCGCAGGCGCGAACCGCTAGGAAGCGCGCCCCCGGGAATCGGTAAGGCCGCTTGACCAGTGCACCGCAAGCGTGCGACCGGTACAATCCCGGCCCACCGCCGCAGGCTGCAGGGTCATTCCAGACGGCGGAGCGCGGTTTCCCTTTGGCCACTGTCCCCTCACGATGAACCAGATCGAATCGTTTGCCACCCTCTCGGCGTCGGTGGGTGCGCCGTCCTACATCCGGCATCCGCGCCTCTTAGGATGGGTGCGCGAGATCGCCGCGCTCACGAAGCCGGAACGCATCGTGTGGTGCGACGGCGGCGAAGCGGAGTACGAGCAGCTCACGGCCGAGATGGTCGCCGCGGGCACGCTGCGCAAGCTCAACCCCGCGAGGCGTCCCGCAAGCTTTCTCGCGCTGTCGGATCCCTCCGACGTCGCGCGCGTGGAAGACCGCACCTTCATCTGCAGCGAGCGTCAGGACGACGCGGGGCCGACCAACAACTGGGTCGCGCCGGCCGAGATGCGGCGCACGCTCAACGGCCTGTTCGAGGGGTGCATGCGCGGGCGCGCGATGTACGTCGTGCCGTTCTCGATGGGTCCCATCGGCAGCCCGATCGCGCACGTCGGCATCGAGTTGACCGACAGCCCGTACGTGGTCGCCAACATGAAGCTGATGACGCGCATGGGGCGCGCAGTCTACGAGGTGCTGGGGATCGACGGCGCGTTCGTGCCTTGCGTGCACTCGGTGGGCGCGCCGCTCGCCGTCGGGCAGCGTGACGCGGCGTGGCCGTGCAACAAGGACCACAAGTACATCGTGCATTTCCCCGAGACGCGGGAGATCTGGAGCTTCGGGTCGGGGTACGGCGGCAACGCGCTGCTCGGCAAGAAGTGCTTCGCGCTTCGCATCGCGTCGGTCATGGGGCGCGACCAGGGCTGGCTCGCCGAGCACATGCTGATCCTCGGCGTCACTTCGCCCGACGGCGACAAGGCGTACGTCGCCGCGGCGTTCCCGAGCGCGTGCGGCAAGACGAACTTCTCGATGCTGATCCCGCCCCCCGGCTACGAGGGCTGGCAGGTGAGCACGATCGGCGACGACATCGCGTGGATCAAGCCCGCGGACGATGGCCATCTACACGCCATCAATCCGGAGGCGGGCTACTTCGGCGTCGCCCCTGGCACATCGTGGGAATCGAACCCCAACGCGATGCAGATGCTCCGCCACAACGTCATCTTCACCAACGTCGCGCTCACGGACGACGGTGATGTGTGGTGGGAGGGGATGACGAAGGAGCCGCCCGCGCATCTCGTCGATTGGCAGGGGAAGGACTGGACGCCCGATTGCGGCCGCAAGGCGGCGCATCCGAACGCGCGCTTCACGGTGTCCTCCATCCAATGCCCCTCGCTCGACCCCGCGTGGGACGATCCTGCGGGCGTGCCGATCGCCGCGTTCGTCTTCGGCGCGCGCCGCTCCGACACGGTGCCGCTGGTGAGCGAGGCGCGCACGTGGGAGGAGGGCGTGTACAAGGCGGCGACCATGGGCTCCGAGACGACGGCCGCCGCGACCGGCGCCGTGGGCGAGGTGCGGCGCGATCCGTTCGCGATGCTCCCGTTCTGCGGCTATCACGTCGGCGACTACTTCAAGCACTGGCTCGCGATGGGCAAGGCGGTGGCGCATCCGCCGCGAATCTTCAGCGTCAACTGGTTCCGCAAGGATGCCGGCGGCAAGTTCGTGTGGCCGGGCTTCGGGCAGAACATGCGCGTGCTGCAGTGGATCGTCGAGCGCTGCCGCGGCCGCGCAGGCGCGAGCGAGAGCGCGGTGGGCCTTGTGCCCTCGTACGGGGACGTCAACTGGGGAGCGGCGGCCTTCGACGCCGCGCGCTTCGACGACGTGATGCGCCTCGACGCCGCACAGTGGGACAAGGAGCTCGCGGCACACGATGCGCTGTTCGCGAAGCTCGGCGAGAAGCGCCCGCCTGCCCTGCAGACGGAGCGCGACCGGCTCGCACGCAGGCTGCACGCGTAAGCAGCAAGGCTTCAGGAGGGGAAAGGGGCCGGCGTGATGCCGGCCCCTTTTTATCGGTACGCGACGATCGCTAAACTAGCCGCATGCTCTTGCGCATCGCGTGGTTCTTGGCCGCCGTCGTGATATCCGCGCCGGCGACGGCCGGGCAAACGCTCACCATCGGCACCGCCGGCGTGATGGGCGTGTATTACCCGCTGGGCGGCGCCATCTGCCGCATGGTCAATGTGACGCGCAAGGCGCACAAGCTGCGCTGCTCCGTCGAGCCGTCGGAGGGCTCGGTCGCCAACATCAAGGGCGTGCTGAGCGGCGACCTCGATCTCGGCATCGCGCAGAGCGACGTGCAGTACTACGCGCGCCAGGGCGAGGGCCCGTTCAAGGACAAGCCGCAACCGAAGCTGCGTGCGCTCTTCAGCGTGCATCCGGAAGTGTTCACCCTCGTCGCGCGCGACGATGCGAACATCAGGACGCTCGCCGATCTTCGCGGCAAGCGCGTGAGCGTGGGCGGCGCGGGCTCCGGCACACGCGCGACGATGGACCTCGTGATGAACGCGGTGGGCATCGCGCGCAGCGACCTCAAGATGGCGCTCGAGATCAAGTTCGTCGAACTGGCGCCCGCGCTGTGCGAGAACAAGATCGATGCCTTCGTGTTCGTCGCGGGCCATCCCAATCCGATCGTGCAGGACGCGACAACCGGATGCCGCTCGCATCTGGTGCCCGTGGCGGGACCGCAGATCGACGCGCTGATCGCGGGTCGCCCGTACTACACGAAGGCGCAGATCGCAGGACACGTGTACAGGGGCCTCGATGCCTCGCAGCCCACGTTCGGCACGATGGCCACCGTCGTCGTGAGCGAGGACATGCCGGAGGAGACGGCGTACGCCATCACCAAGGCGGTGTTCGACAACTTCGACGACTTCCGCAAGCTCCACCCCGCGCTGGCGGGGCTTTCCAAGATGGACGCGCTCATGGGGGCGAGCGTGCCGTTCCATCCCGGGGCGGTCCGGTATTTCAAAGAAGCGGGGTTGATGTAGCCGCGCTGGTATTCGGTAATCGTTTACACGCCGTGCGGCCAGCGCTACATTGAACACATGCGACATCCCGGCCGCAGCGACGGCGCGGATCGCGTCACGATGGAGGACGTCGCGGCGGCGGCCGGCGTATCGACGGCCAGCGTGTCCCGTGCGCTGGCACGGCCGGATCGCGTAAGCGTGGCACTCGCGGCACGCGTGAAAGCGGTCGCCACCGCCCTGCGCTACGTGCCGAATCCGGCCGCACGAGCGCTTTCTTCGCTCCATTCGCGGGAGGTCGCCGCCCTGGTGAGCGATCTGCCGGCCTACGTGGCCGCAGTCGACGCGGCCCTTGGCCGGCTGCGGGAGGCGGGGTGGGCGGTATCGATCGCCCGATTCGATCGGGAGGCTGGCCCTGGGACAGCGCTGCAGCTGGCACTCGAGCGCGACGTCGAGGGCGTGCTGCTGGTCGGTGGAGCGCCGAGCGGCGAGGCGTTGAACGCGCTCGCCGAGCGCAAGCTGCCTTGGGTTGCGCTTGCGGCGCAGGCCGCCGGGGCCGGAATCGATATCGACTTCGCTCCCGCTGCCCGGGCGCTCGCCCAGCACTTGAGCGCACTCGGCCATCGCCGTGCCACCTGCCTGGTCGACGCCGGAGGGTGGGACGGTGGATGTCCGGGCGTTGCCGCCGCCCTGGGCGCGAGCGGCGTCGAAGCGAGCTTCTCGTGCCTCGCCGACCTCTGCACGAAACCCGCGCCGACGTGGCCGACGGCCGTCATCTGCGGGGACGACCTGGCTGCGCTGCGGGTAATGCGGGCTGCCGAGCTCCGCGGCGTCGCCGTGCCCGGGGCGGTCAGCGTGATCGGCAGCGGCAATCAGCCATTCAGCGCCCTGACGTCGCCGCCCCTTACCACCGTGGACATCCCTTGGAGGCGGGCGGGCGAGGCGGCGGCGGACAGGCTGCTCGCCTGGCGTGAGCAAAGACCGCCGCAGGAGGCCGCCCTTACCGCGAAGCTCGTCATCCGCCGGTCCGCTGGGCCGGCTCGCGGTTTCACGTGAAACGGCGCGCCGCACGGCACGGTTTCACGTGAAACGACGGGCAGCCCCTAAGGGCGGTGCCTTGATTTACAATTGACTATCCGGCCCCATCTTCGTCGGTTGACGGTATTCCCTTTGAAATCATGGAGTTTTCGACGCATTTCGACGTGATCGTGGTGGGCGGCGGGCATGCCGGGACGGAAGCCGCCCTCGCCAGCGCCCGCATGGGTTGCAGCACGCTCCTTCTCACCCACAGCATCGAGACGCTGGGGCAGATGTCGTGCAATCCGTCGATCGGCGGTATCGGCAAGGGTCACCTCGTGAAGGAGGTGGACGCGCTGGGCGGAGCCATGGCGCTCGCCACGGACGAGGCCGGCATCCAGTTCCGGATCCTCAATTCCAGCAAGGGCCCGGCGGTGCGCGCGACCCGCGCCCAGGCCGATCGCGTGCTCTACAAGCGCGCGATCCGGCGCCGACTCGAGAACCAGACCAACCTCACGCTCTTCCAGCAACCGGTCGACGACCTGGTGCTCGACGGCGATCGGGTCGCCGGGGTGGTCACGCAAATCGGTCTCGTCTTCCAAGCCCGAGCGGTGGTCCTCACCACGGGGACGTTTCTGTCCGGGCTGATCCACGTCGGCCTCTCCAATTACGAGGCCGGCCGCGCCGGAGATCCGCCGGCGAAGCGTCTCGGCGCCCGCCTGCGCGAGCTCGAGCTGCCGGCGGGGCGGCTGAAGACCGGGACGCCGCCGCGTCTGGACGGCCGCACGATCGACTTTTCGGTGCTGGAGGTGCAGCCGGGCGACGACCCGCCGCCGGTCTTCTCGTTCCTCGGAACGTCGGCCATGCACCCTGAGCAGCGGCCGTGCTGGGTGACGCACACCAACGCGCGCACGCACGACATCATCCGCGGCGGCCTCGACCGCTCGCCGATGTATTCGGGGGCGATCAAGAGTACCGGCCCGCGCTACTGCCCTTCGATCGAGGACAAGGTGGTGCGCTTCGCGCAGCGCGACAGCCACCAGATCTACCTCGAGCCGGAGGGTCTGGACACGCACGAGATCTACCCGAATGGGATCTCGACCTCGCTGCCGTTCGACGTGCAGCTTGCCCTCGTGCGCACGATGCGAGGCTGCGAGAACGCGCACATCCTGCGCCCCGGCTATGCCATCGAATACGACTACTTCGACCCGCGGGGACTGCATTCCACCCTCGAGACCAAGGCCATCCGCGGCCTCTTCTTCGCCGGCCAGATCAA
>DATJXV010000185.1:0-19538 GCA_035499955.1 Casimicrobiaceae bacterium | reverse complement strand
CCTGCTCGCCGCGAAGAACGCGCGTCGGGCCGTCGAGGAAGCGCGCAAGCCGCTCGACGCCTATCGCGACGAGGAGCTCGCGCGCATGAAGCTCAACTTCTTCGGCTTCGATCCGAGCTACCACGTGGCTCGCTACAACTTCGTGCACAAGGTGGCGCGGTCGCGTACGCCGCTGTACCTCGCCATCCACCGCGCGCGCGCGGCCGCGTAGACAGAGCCACGTCGGGCGCCGCGCCGAGGCTCATAATGGGCCGGATGATCGTCCATCTGGTCGACGGCACTTACGAGCTTTTCCGCCACTTCTACGGGCTGCGCCGCTTCACCAAGGGCGAGGACCGGCCGTACGGCGGCGTGATCGGCGTGCTGCAGACCGTGCTGCAGATGCTCGAGCAGGGCGCCACCCACGTCGGTGTGGCGACCGACCACGTCATCGAATCTTTCCGCAACGACCTCTGGGCAGGCTACAAGACGGGCGAGGGACTGGATCCCGCGCTGTGGGCGCAGTTCCATCCCCTGGAGGACGCCCTGCGTGCGATGGGGGTGAGCGTGTGGCCGATGGTCGACCTCGAGGCCGACGACGGCCTTGCGTCGGCGGCGCGCATCGCCGCCGCCGACAAGGCCTGCGAGAAGGTCTGCATCTGGACCGTCGACAAGGACCTCGCGCAATGCGTGCGCGGGGAGCGCATCGTGCAGGTGGACAACCGCAGGAAGAAGATCTACGACGAGGCGGGCGTGCGCGCCAAGTTCGGCGTGGGACCGGCGCTGATACCGGACTACCTCGCGCTGGTGGGCGACGCCGCGGACGGCTATCCCGGTATCGCGGGCATCGGGGCGGTCACGGCGGCGCGGTTGCTCAACAGGTACGGCGCCATCGAGACCTTTCCCTCCGAGGTGCTCGGCGAACGGCGCGAGGATGCACTCCTTTTCAAGCGGCTCGCGACGCTGCGCACCGACGCCCCTCTGTTCCGCAAGGTCGACGAACTCCGCTGGCGGGGTCCCGGGGTGGAGTTCGAGGCATGGGCCGGGCGGCTGGACGCTCCGGGGTTGCTCAGGCGCTGCGAGAAGTTCGCGCGGTCGCCTGGCTAGTCGAACGGCACCGCACCCTTGCGGATCGGCGGCACGACCGGCGGCTGGCCGGTATCGCGCAGGATCGCCTGCGCTTCCGGCGACGTGAGGAAGCGCACGAACGCGGTGGCCTCGGCGGCATTGCGCGCCGTGCCCGGCACCGTGGCGGCGTTGCGGATCGATTCGCCCAGGTTGACGCTGTCGGAGAAACGAACGACCTCCACCTCGTCGCGTGCGGCCACCGCGGCGGAGTAGTAAACGATGCCGGCGTCGGCACGTCCCTCCTTGACCGCGTTCACGGTGTCCGGGACGGTCGTCGGCCTGGCGGGATCGGCCGGCGCGGCGTCGACGATCTTCTGCGCGAGATCGGGCTGACCTTCCTGTGCGGTCGCGCGCCTCAGGAATTCGACGGTGCGGCCGGTGGCGAGATCGTTCGCGCCCGTGACGCGCGCGAGCCGGACGCCCGGCCGCGCGAGGTCGGCGGCTTGCCGTATTGCACGCGGGTTGCCCTTCGCGGTGATGACCACCATCTCGTTGGCCGAGAACACGACGTACCAGGAGGCGGCCTCCTTGTCGGTGCCCGCGACCATTTTCCCCATCATGTCCTGTTCGATGACGGCAGGCGCCGACGGCGCAAAGACGTCGCAGGCCTCGCCCTTCACGATGCGCGCCGCGAGGTCGCGCGACACACCCGGCGTGAGGCGGATCGTCACGCCCGGGCTCTTCGCCTCGAACGCCGCCTTCAGGGCGCGCATCGGTCCCGCGAGCGAGTCGGCGTGAAAGACGTCGACCCCGGCGGCGGAACTCGCGGTCGAGACGACCGCAATCAGCACGCCGACAGCCCACGGGACACCGCGCATGACCCATTGTTTCACCGGCCGGCGCCGGTACGCAAGCTCAGCGCAGCGACTTGAGCGCCTGCGCGGCCGCCTGGGCGAGCGGGTCGTCGCGCGTCGCCGCGAGGCGGGCCAGCGCTGCCTGCGCCTGCGGCCCGCCGACGATGGCGAGCCCGGCGATGGCGTTCGACTTGTAGCCCGTCAGGTAGCGCTGCACCTGGTCGTCGACATACGCCTTGCGCGAGGGGCGGGCGAGTCGAGCGAGCGCTTGCGGATCGAGGCCGGTGATGCGGTATTCGGCCACGGGAAACGTCGCGAGCGCGGCGTAGCGCGCGTCGGCGGCATTGCGCATCGCCTGGAGGTCCTCGGAGGGCGGCCCGTCGGCGAGCGCGCGCTGGAACGCGGGCGCCAGCACCGCCCGGTATCGCAGCAGCGTCTCGCGCCACGCCCGGGCGTCCTCGCCGACGCAACTGGTCGTCATCCACTTGGCGAATGCGTCGTACGCATCCGGCGCGAGGCCGTAGCGAGGCTGCGCGAGCGCGCTCCCGCACGCGATGAGCGGAATCAGCAGAAGGGACCTTGCGTGTCGCATCGTCAGTTGGGCGGCAGCACGCCGTCGGCCCAGAGCCGCTTCTTGATCGGCGGACAGGCGAGCGTGAGCGTGTCGCGGTCGCAGTCGCGTAGCGGCTGCCCGGGGCGCGCGGCGTAGACCTGGTTGAGCGCGGAGCTTGCGCGAAGGTGCGCGCGGAACACCTGGCCTTCCGTCAGGAACTGCCGCACGTTGCTCGCCGAGTGCATAATGTTGGCGGTGTTGAAGTCGGTCGTGAGATCGTCGATGTGCTCGAGCGCGAGATCGTGGCCGAGCTCGTGGGCGAGGAGCTCCGCACCCGACCCTGCGGCGATCGCCACGAAGTTGCCGCCAACGATGCAGGCGTTGCCGCGCGACGTCGAGCCGTCGACCAGGCCCACGAGATACGCGTTGATGCGGTTCGGCCGCGCGCCGATCGCGCTTTGCAGCGCCGCGACGTTCGCGTTGCCGTCGCCGCAGGTGAACGCGGACCACGCGGTGGCGCTCGGGTTGGCGGTGGCGTCGACGATCTCGACCGCGCTCATGCGAATGCCGACCCGCTCTGCCGTGAACAGCGTTTGCGCGGTCTGCCACAGCGTGATCGCCGTGTTGCTCGTCGTCGCGAACGGACCGGCGACCACCCAGATCGTGATCGGCATCTCGATGAGGCCCGCGAACGGCACCGTGACGAGCTGATCGCCGAGGCTCGTCGACCACGCCGCCGGCTGCAGCGCGACCGGCCGGTCGATGCCGAACGCGATCACCTCGCCGCTGCCGCTGCGCGGTCCCACGTTCACCATGTCGGTCGCCGTCGTGAACCCGGCGTAGGCGGCTGTCGCGGTGCTCGCTGCATCGCTGACCAGCGTGCCGTAGGGCGCGCTCTCGCCGGCCACGACTTGCAGCGTCGCGCTCCCCGGAGGCGCGCACATGGCGACCGCATCGGGCCCGTAGCCTTCGGCGGCGTAGCCTTGCGCGACCATCTGCGCCTTCACGGTTACGCTCGTCGTGTAACGATGATTGGTGTCGGCGCGCTGGTTCCACAGCCGATACACCGGCGCAGTGCCGGCCGGGCAAGCGCCTGTCGCGGCGTCGGGCAGCATCACGAAGAACGCCGCGGGTGTCTCCAGCGTGTACCCGCTGTAGTTCGGGTCGGTCGCCGCCTTTGCCACGATCGCATCGCATTCGGCCGTCGATGCCGAGAAGAAGTGCGAGTCGCCGTGCTGCGGCGGAATGTAGAAGCGGCACACCGGGCTTGCGCCGCTCACGGCGCGCGGCCACACCTTGAACGACTCCCCCGTGCGGGCCCAGCCGGCGATCCGGCCGCTGTCGAGCGCGTCGATGTCCGGCGCACGGTCGCTCACGAAGTAGTGGTGGAGGCTCGCGTCGTAGAACTCGACCGCCGTGACGGGCATCGAAGGCAGCGACGCGCTCGCGCCCGCGAAGTCGGTCGCGAGGTTCGCGAGGGGCGCGCCGCTGCGGTCGATCGCGGTCGCGCCGTCGCCCGGCAAGGCCGCGTACGCGACGGAATCCGCACCGGCGAAATCGAGCGAGCCGCCCGCGGCGTCGAGGAAGCGGTCGGGCATGGTGTAATCCGGCGCCACGAGGCCGAGGGCCGCCACGCCCTTGGTCGCGACGAGCACGCGCTTTCCGGCGGTGGCGGAGGCGGGGAGATCGGCCGGGAACGTGAACGACTTGACGACCGCGCCGTGCGTCATCGTGAGCGCGCGTCCCGCCCATTGCTGTCCGCCGTCCTGGCCCGCCGTCTCGTGCAGCACGACGAACTGCACGCTGCCATCGGCGTTCGAATACAGCGCCTCGATGGCGAACGTCTGGAACGTGGCCGCGGCGGGCATGCTGGCGGCGGCGAGCGCAATCGCGGCCACCCGTGTCGTCGTGCTTCGCACGCCAAGAGCTTAGCGCATTCGCGGCGCCGGGCGAATTCGGCGAGAATGCGCGCAGGCGTCGGGGAAGGGGAGGCTCGCGATGAGCGTGACGCGCTATCCGTTGTTGACGGCCATGATGTCTCCGTGCTCGGCCGAGGAATTCCTTTCCGCGCATTTCCCGCGGCGGGCCTTCGTCGCGCACGGCCCGTCCGAGCGGCTGCCCGCGCTGTTCCGCGATCCGGCGCTCGCCTCGGCACGCGAGCTCGGAAGCCGATACGCCAAGGGCCGCCTGCGCTTCACCCACGGCGGTTCCAAGCGCATGCTGCAGATGGCCGACGCCGACGCCGCGAGCTTGCTCGACATGGGCCTCACGGTGCAGTTCGTCGACATCGCCAACGTGCTCCCGGAAGCGCCCGCTTTCCTCGCGGCGTTGCGCGCCGAGCTCGGCCTTCACGAGGGCGGGCTCAACTTGAGCGCGTTCGCGGCGCCGCCGGGCGCCGGCCTCGCCGTCCATTTCGACACCTGCGAGCTCATCTCCGTGCAGCTGGTCGGCACGAAGCGCTTTCACTACGCGCCGGTCAACGAGATCCACGCGCCGAGCGGCCGCCAGTACGCGCCCGACGCGATACCTCCCGACGATCTCTACCCGCAGGCGTGCCGCGGCTTTCCCGATCCTTCGACGTCGAGCTTCGAATCCGCCACCCTCGCGCCGGGCTCGGTCCTCTTCCTGCCGCGGGGGACGTGGCACTACACCGAGGCGGGCGGGGATTCACTGTCGATCAGCATCGGCGTCGATCCGACCATCGCGCTCAACTGCCTGCTCGACCAGCTGCGCCTCGTGCTTCTGCAGGACGAGCGATGGCGCCAGCCGCTGTTCGGCGGTCTCGGTGACGAGCCGCGCGACGCGCGTGTGCGAGAGGACACGGCGCAACTGCTTGCCACGTTGCCGGCGACGGTCGCGCGGCTCACCGCGTACGACCTTCTGCAGGCGCCGGCGAGCCTCGCCTGGCGCTTGCAGCACGTGAACGCGCACACTCGCTTCCAGCGCACGCCGCATACGTACCTCGAAGTCGGCGATGCGGGCAGCAACGGCCTGCGCTCGGTGCGCTTCATGATGGGACACACGCAAAGCCTCGCCCGCCGCCTCGGCGACGGCCAGGCATCGGACAGCGCGGTGGCTCTGCTGCGTTGGGTCGAGGCCCGCGTTCACGGACCGTTCCGCATGTCGGCGGCGATGGAAGCGTTCCCCGATCTGCCGCCCCCGACGATGCGGCAGGTGCTGGAGCTTTGCGTCCAGCGGCAATTCCTCACGCTGCTGTGGTTCCCGGAAGCGGTCCCCGCGTAAGGCCCGGGCTCGCTCTGGCGCTCGCGATCGCGCTCGCGGGCGTGGCCTCCGTCGCGCTGCGCCAGGATTCGAGCTGGGACCTGCAGAACTATCACTATTACAACGCGTGGGCGTTCGTGCACCGGCGCTTCGGGCTCGACTGGGCGCCCGCCCAGCTGCAGTCCTTCTACAGCCCGTTCCTCGATTTGCCTTTCTATGCGCTGGTGGCCGCCGATGCGCCGCCACGCCTCATCGCGTTCCTCCTCGCGGTCCCGACCGGCATCGCGTGGTACTTCTTCGCCCGCATCGCTTTTCGGCTGTTCGAGCCGCTGCCCGACCCCACGCGCCGCGCGGCCGCGCTGAGCGCCATCGCGATCGGCGTGACGGCGCCGATGTCGGTGAGCCTGATCGGCACGACGATGAACGACTGGTATACGGCGGCATTCGTCATGGCCGCGCTGTGGCTCGTCGTGCGTGCCCCGCCCGGCCCGCCTTCGCTGCGCGCGCTCGCCGCGGCCGGCGCGCTCGTCGGGCTCGGGGCCGGCCTCAAGCTCACCGGAAGCCTCTATTGCGTGGGGTTGCTCGTCGCGATCGTGGCGACGCGCGCGCCCATCCGCTCGGTTGCGGCGGTCGCGGTCGCCGCGGCCTTCGGGTTCGCGCTTACCGGCGGGCCCTGGATGGCGCTCATGGTCGAGCGCTACGGCAACCCGCTCTTCCCTTACTACAACGACGTCTTCCGCTCGCCGTGGGCCGATCCCGTCACGTTCTCGGCCACGCGCTTCGGGCCCTCGTCGCCGGCCGAGTGGCTCGCGTTTCCTTTCGTGCTCCTGTGGAAGCTTGCGGGCTACGTGTCCGAGCCCGAGTTCCGCGACGCGCGGCCGGCGCTGCTCTACGTCCTCGCCATCGTCTCGCTTGCACTGTGGCTGCGGCGCGGAGCGCGGTTGCAGCCTCCCACGCATTGGCGATTTCTCGGCGTGTTCTTCGTGGCGTCGTTCGTGGCGTGGGCCTTCATGTACCGCATCTTCCGCTACCTGGTGCCGCTCGAGCTCCTGGCGGGCATGTTCATCGCGCGATTGGTCGTGCGGCTCGCGCCGCCGCGGCGCGCCGGATGGGCTCTTGCCGCGGCGATCGTGCTCGCGATCGTCACGTCCAAGTACCCGACGTGGTGGCGGCAGAAGTTCGAGGATCGGTTCCTGACCGTGGCGATGCCGCCGGTCAAGCCCGGCGCACTCGTCCTCCTCGTCGCGGCGGAGCCCCTGTCGTACGTCCTGCCGTCCTTCCCGGCGGACGCCCGCTTCGCGGGGCTCGTCAGCAACTTCAACGACCCTGACCGGCACAACCTCCTGCAGGATACGATCGCGGCGGCGATTCGCGGCCAGCGCGGCCCGCTCTACTCGCTCGCCGTGCCGCCGGGACGCGACGTCGGCGCCGAGGCGCTCGCCAAGATGGGCCTCGCGCGCGTCTCGTGCGCGCAGATCCATACCAACCTCCGCGTGAGCCCGCTCGAGCTGTGCGAGCTACGCAGGACGGGCGGCGAGTGACCGCGCCGTGCGATTTTCTGTACCATGCGGTTCGCCATGATTTTCTGATCGAGAGGAAATGAGCACGAGCGAGCAGGCGCACATCCTCGTCGTCGACGACACGCCGCAGAACGTCAAGCTCCTGGCCGACCTGCTGGGCGTCAAAGGCTATGCCGTCACCACGGCGGCCAACGGCGAGGAGGGGCTCGCCAAGATCGCGGCGGAAGTCCCCGACCTTGTGCTCCTCGACGTGATGATGCCCGGGATGTCGGGCTACGACGTGTGCCGGCGCATCCGCGCCGAGCCCGCCACGGCGCTGTTGCCGGTGGTGCTGTGCACGTCGCTCGACCCTCAGCAGGAGCGCATCAACGGCATCGCCGCCGGCGCCGACGACTTCCTCGGCAAGCCGATCAATCAGCCCGAGCTGTTCGCGCGCGTGCAGTCGCTGCTGCGCATCAAGCGGCTGCACGACGAGACGCAGCGGCAGGCGGCGCAGCTCGCGGACTGGAGCTCCACCCTCGAGCGCCGCGTGGCCGAGCAGGTGCAGGAGAACGAGCGGCTGTCGCGCCTGAAGCGCTTCTTCTCGCCGAAGCTCGCCGAGATGATCCTCGACGGCACCGGCGAGGACCCGCTCAAGAGCCGCCGCCGCGAGATCGTGGTTGTGTATTGCGACCTGCGCGGCTTCACCGCCTTCGCCGAGACGACCGAGCCCGAGGAGCTCATGCGCACCTTGGGCGCGTTCCACGCCGCGATGGGCCGGCTCGTGCTCGCGCACGAGGCCACCCTCGAGCGCTTCACCGGCGACGGCATGATGGTGTTCCTGGGCGACCCCGTCCCCATCGACAATGCCGCCGAGCGCGGTGTGAGGCTCGCGCTCGCGATGCGCGACGCCGCCGCCGAGCTGAGCGCGAAATGGCGCAAACGCGGCGTCGACCTGGGCTTGGGCATCGGCGTGGCGCAGGGCTTCGCCACGGTGGGCGCGATTGGCTTCGAGGGCCGCATCGACTACGGCGCGATCGGCACGGTGACGAACCTCGCGGCGCGCCTTTGCCAGCATGCGAAAGCGGGCGAGATCATCCTCGCGCAGCGCGTGTACGCCGAGGTGAGCGAAACGTTCGCCACCGAGGACTTAGGCGAGCTCGCGCTGCACGGCTTCGCGCGGCCGATGCACGCTTATCGCTGTCTCGGGCCGGCATGAAGCCGTCCGACCTGCGCGTCCACATCCGCCAGCTGTGCTGCCTCGGCGTGGGCGGCGAGCAGCTCATGCCCGCGCTCCTGAAGGCGGTTCGCACGCTGGTCGGCGGCGATTCGGCGAAGACCGCGAGCGAGCGTTCGTCGACAGCGGCGACGATGCCGTGTCCGTCGTCGACGACGGCGGTGACCTGAGCCAGCTGCCCGCGCCGGCGCACAAGCTGCTCGCCCTCGCTGCGCAAGGCAGGTTCGGCCCGGGCGACCGCCTGGCCGATGTGGCCTCCGCGGCGCGTCGAACCAGCAGATCGCGAAGCCGACTACAATCGGCGCTGGATCAGGGAGGACCTAGGGGAGTCATGGGCAGCGGTCCGGGATGCGAGCGCCGACGACGGGAGCCGTCGATCGGTCGCCGCGGCGCGCTGCTCGCTTTCGCGGCCTGCGTTGCGGTTGCGACGGCGGTCGCACAAGCGCCCGTGCATCTGTACCGCGTCGGCTATTTCGCGAACGGCTACGCCCCAGCGGACGGGGCGCCGCCGGCGGCGTTCCGGCAAGCCATGCGCGAGCTGGGTTACGTGGAAGGGCGAAACGTCGTCTACATCGGCCGCTGGGCGGAGTTGAGGACGGACCGGCTGGCGCAGATCGCTCGCGAATTCGTCGAAATCAACCCGGAGGTGATCGTTGCGTTCGGCTATCCCGCGGCGGACGCGGCACGACAGGTTTCGTCGACGATTCCGATCGTCGTGGCGGCAGCGGGCGATCCCGCGGCGACCGGCCTCGTCGCGAGTCTCGCGCGTCCCGGCGGCAACGTCACCGGCATAAGCGACGATTCGGCGGTGCTCTCCGCCAAGCGCCTCGAGCTCCTGAAGGAGGTGCGGCCGAACGCGGGGCGCATCGCGGTGTTGTGGAACGCGCGCAACGAGGCGATGACGCAGCGCTACCGCGAGATCGAGAAGGCGGCAGGCACGCTGCACATCAACGTGCAGGCGCTGGCGGTGCGCGACCCGGCGGACTTCGACGATGCCTTCGCCGCCATGTCGCGCGAGCGTCCGGATGCCCTGCTGGTGGTCACCGACGCGCTTACGAGGACCAACCAGAGACGCGTGCTCGAATACGCGGCGAAGAGCGACGTTCCGGCGATGTACGAGTTCAGCGACTTCGTGCGCGACGGCGGCCTCATCTCGTACGGGCCGCGCTCGGACGACGCGTTCCGGCGCCTGGCCGTGTTCGTCGACCGCATCCTCAGGGGGGCGAGGCCCGCGGACCTCCCGGTCGAGCAGCCGACGGAGTTCGAGCTCGTCATCAACATGAAGACGGCGAATTCGCTCGGCGTGACGATCCCGCCGTCGGTCTACCTGCGTGCAAGCGAGGTCGTCCGCTGATGCGCAACGGCATCGAACCTGCGGCAGCGAACGTCTCCGGATCGACAGAGCGGGCGGTACCTCCGCGCCGATTCAGCCAGGGCCGGCTCTTCCGCAAGTATCTGCTGCTCATCCTGACGCTCGTGAGCGGAGCGCTGCTCGTGTCGGGGGGCGTCAGCATCTACTTCTCCTACCAGGAGCAGAAGTCGGCGCTCGGCGACCTGCAGCACGAGAAGGCGATCGCCGCCGCCTCGCGCATCGAGCAGTACATCCGCCAGATCGAGCAGCAGCTCGCCTACGCGGCGCTGCCGCAACTCGACGTGAGCAACCTCGAGCTTCGCCGAATCGAGTTCCTGAAGCTGCTGCGCCAGGTGCCGGAGGTGACGGACATCGCGTGGCTCGACGCGTCCGGGCACGAGCAGGTCGCGGTGTCGCGCCTCGGCATGGATCAGATCGGCTCGAACAAGGACCGCTCGCAGGAGCCCGCGTTCCTCAACGCGAAGCGGACGCGCCCGTGGACGGGGCCCGTGTATTTCCGCAAGGAGACCGAGCCGTACATGACGATCTCGGTGCGCTCGGGCAGCGACGCGGGACCGGTCACCATCGCCGAGGTCAACCTCAAGTTCATCTGGGACGTCGTGTCCCGGATCAAGATCGGCGACAAGGGCAAGGCCTACGTCGTGGACCGCGCCGGCTTCCTCGTCGCCGATCCCGACATCGGCCTCGTCCTTCGGAAGACGCCGCTGGGCGACCTCCCGCACGTGAAGGCCGCGTTCAACCGTCAGGACGGCGCCGAGCCTGCGATGGTGTCGAAGGATCTGGCCGGCACGGAAGTTCTCGTGTCGTACGCGCCCATCGAGTCGCTCGACTGGATGGTGTTCGCCGAACAGCCCGTGTCGGAGGTGTACGCCAAGCTCTATGCGTCGATCCTGCAGACGGGTCTCCTGCTGCTCGCCGGCCTCGTCATCTCCGCGCTGTGCGCGCTCGCGCTCGCCCGGGGAATGGTGCGCCCCATCCGCACGCTGGCCGACGGCGCACAGCGCATCGGCGAAGGCGACCTCGACCAGACCATCGTCGTGCGCACGGGCGACGAGCTCGAGGGCCTCGCCGATCGCTTCAACCGGATGTCCACGCAGCTGCGCGAGTCGTACGCGGGCCTCGAGCGCAAAGTCGAGGAGCGCACGCACGAGCTGCAGAACGCGCTCGAGCAGCAGACCGCGATCAGCGAGATCCTGCGCGTGATATCGAGCTCGCCGACCGACGTGCAGCCCGTGCTCGACGCGGTCGCCGAGCGCGCGGCGCACCTTTGCCGCGCGCCGTTCGCGCGCATCATGCTGGTGGACGGGCAGCGCCTGATTCCCGCGTCGGAATACTGGGAGGGCAAGCTCACCGGCGAGTTCGGCGGGCAGGGCACGAAGGACGTGCCACTCGACCGCACGTCTATCGTCGGGCGTGCGTGCGCGGAGCGGCGGACCCTTCATTACGAGGACGTGCAGCCGCTCCTCGACACGGAGTTTCCGGGCGCCAAGGAGAACATGCTCCACTTCGGACTCCGCGCCGTTCTAGCGGTGCCGCTGATGCGCGGCGGCAGCGCGTATGGAGGAATCTTCATTGCGCGGCACGAGCCCGGCCCGTTCGCGCCCGAAGAGGTGGCGCTGGTCGAGACGTTCGCGCAGCAGGCGGCGATCGCGATCGACAACGTGCGCCTGTTCAACGAGACCAAGGAGGCCCTCGACCAGCAGCGGGCCTCGGGCGAAGTGTTATCGGCGATCTCGAGCTCGATCGCCGATACTAAGCCGGTCTTCGACAAGATCCTCGCCAGCTGCGAGCGCTTGTTTGGCGGCAAGGTCGCGGTGATCGACCTCGTGCGCGACGACGGCGTCGTCGTGCTCGGTGCGTATCACGGGCCCAATCGCGACGAAGTCCAGACGTTGTATCCGCATTCCTCCGACGATTCCACGGCGACGGGATCGGTCATCGCGTCTCGCGCCGTCGTGCAGTACTCCTCGCTCGATCAGGTCCCCGCCCAGGGACGCGCGGCGTTCGAGGTGTTCGGCATCAAGTCGGCCATCGGGGCGCCCATGCTGTGGGAGGGCAAGGGCATCGGTGCCATCTGGGTCGTGCGCGACGCGCCGGGCCGCTTCACCGACAAGGAGATCGCGCTCCTGCGCATCTTCGCCGACCAGGCCGTCATCGCCATCCAGAACGCGCGCCTCGTTGGCGAGATCCAGCAGAAGAGCCGCGAGCTCGAGGTCGCAAACCAGCACAAGTCGGCATTCCTGGCCTCGATGTCGCACGAGTTGCGCACGCCGCTGAACGCGATCATCGGCTTCTCGGAGGTGCTGATCGCGCGCCTGTTCGGCGAGCTCAACGAGAAGCAGGACGACTACCTCAAGGACATCCACTCTTCCGGCAAGCACCTGCTCAACCTCATCAACGACGTGCTCGACCTCTCCAAGGTGGAGGCCGGACGCATGGACCTCGAGCCGTCGCAGTTCGACCTCCCCGCGGCGCTCGCCGACGCCATGACGCTCATCCGCGAGCGCGCGACGAAGCACGGCATCCAGCTCGCCCTCGACGTCGCGCCGCAGCTCGGCACCATCACCGCCGACGAGCGCAAGTTCAAGCAGATCCTGCTGAACCTCCTTTCGAACGCCGTCAAGTTCACGCCCGACGGCGGCCGCGTCGACGTGAAGGCGACGCGCAGCGAAGGCGGCATCCAGATTGCGGTGAGCGACACGGGTATCGGCATCGCTGCGGACGACCAGGAAGCGGTGTTCGAGGAGTTCCGCCAGGTGGGAACGGACTACACGAGCAAGCAGGAAGGCACGGGCCTTGGTCTCGCGCTGACCCGGCGCTTCGTAGAGCTGCACGGCGGCCGCATCTGGCTTGCGAGCGCGACCGGCAAGGGATCGACCTTCTACTTCACCATACCCGACCGCACATGAGCACGAAGGGCCGCTCCCGAGTACGCATTGCACCGAAGCGCGAAGCGCGGAGGAAAGTCCAATGAGCCTGATCCTCATCGTCGAAGACAATCCCCGCAACATGAAGCTCGTGCGCGATGTGCTGCAGGTCAAGGGCCACACGACGCTCGAGGCGACCACGGCCGAGGACGGGATCGCGCTCGCCAAGGAGAAGCTCCCGGAGCTGGTCCTCATGGACATCCAGCTGCCGGGAATGAACGGCATTCAGGCGCTGCGCGAGCTTCGCGCCGACGCCGCGACCGCGAAGATCCCGGTGATCGCGGTGACGGCCTCGGTGATGCAGCAGGACCGCACGATGATCACCGAAGCTGGCTTCGACGGCTACATCGGCAAGCCGATCAACCTCGCGGAGTTCCTGCAGACGGTCGCAACACAGCTCGCGCGCGGGCAGCGAGGCTAGGCGTCAGCCGGACTGCCTCGCCGGCGGGAAGTGGTAGAAGGTCTCGTTGAGGTAGCGCGCGACCTCATCGATATCCTCGTCGGACCAGCCGAGACCGGCGTTGCGCTGCCAGCGTCGCGTCTGCGCCGCGAGGCTCTGCCAATCGGTGACGAGCCTGCGATCGCGCCAGTGGACCTCCTTCGTGTGGCAAGCGACGCAATTCGTCTCGTACAGGAGTTCGCCGCGCGACGGCGCGTAGGCTGCCGCGAGGAGCTCGGCGTGCGCGGCGGCCGCGCCGACCTCGCGCGCTTCCTGCGATCCCGGCGGCAGCTGCGCCAGCAGCCCGCGCCAGTGGTGTGCCGCCGCGGCGTAGTCGTGCTCGTCGAAGGCGCCGCTGCCCGCCATCTCGAGCGCCTTGCGGTGCGAGGGGTCGCGCGCGAGCGCCTGCATGACGATCTGGCGCGGCCGCCCGGCGAGCGAGCCGCCCTGCGCCATGCCGAGCGCGTCCGCGTACTCGCACCATAGCGTCGGATCGCGGTCCGCCTTCGGACTGATCGCAAGCGCGCGCTCGAAGGCGCGTGCGGCGTCGGCAAAGCGATCCTCGTCGAGTTCGAGGCGCGCGAGCATGACCCAGCCGCGCGCGTCGCGCGGATTGCGCGCGAGCGCGGCGACGAGGTCTTCGCGCAGCAACCCCGCCGGGACCGTTCCGAGCGCCGTGGCCGCGTCCACGGTGCGTCCCACTTCGACGGCGCGGACGTTGCCGAGGAAGGCGTAAAGCGCCGCCGCGGCGAGCGGCACGGCGGCGGCGAGGGCGAGCACGACGCGGCGATGACGCGCGAAGAGCGGCCGCAGCACCCACGCGAACGCCGCGGCCGCCATCGCGGCAGCCGCTGCGCCGAACACGAGGACGGCAAGGTCAGACGGCATCGATCTACTTCTGCGCCGCGGTCGGCGTCGCCGCCGCCTGCTTCGCCTTCATCGCGTCGTCGAGGATCTTGATGCCCTCCTGCGACGCCGTCACCGACTTCGCGAGCGAGGCCTTCGCGAGCTCCAGGTTGTGGAACGACGCGCCGTTGACGGCGGTCCACCATTCCCAGTTGGCGTGCGCTTCGCCGTGCTTGGCGCGCGCCGCCTTGAGCGCGTCCTCGGGTACGCCCGCCTGCATCGCCGGGCCGAACTTGTTGATGAGCTGCGTGAGCCAGAACTCGGCGTGCCGCACCTTGCCCTGGTAGTGCGCCGACATCGAGTCTAAGAGGTAGCGCACCTGGTTCTCGTTCCACTGGCTATGGCAGCGCAGGCAGGTGTCCTTGATGTAGTTGCGCGGGTTGGTCTGCCAGTGCGACGTGTAGTACTTGCCGGTCTTGTCGTCCTTCACGCGCGGCATGTGGCACGACGCGCAGTCGATGCCGAGCTTCTCGTGCGTGGAGTTGTAGTAGGTCTCCACGTCAGGGTGCTGCGCCTTCCACAGGGGCGCGCCGGTGAACTGGTTGCGGAAGTCGCGGAAGTGGATGTGGTCGTAGGCGGCCAGGACGTTGTTGACGTCGACGAACGGGAAGAAGTTCGTGCGCTTGTCCGCCATCGTGATCGGCTCGCCCGTGTCGGGGTCGAAGCCGGGGTTGCAGTTGTACTCGACGTGGCACTGGCCGCACTGCAGCTTGCCGTCGTAGCGCTCGAGCATCGCGATCTTGCGCGTGTGGCCGCGTACGCCCAGATCGAACACCTCGAACTTCGTCCTGCGCGGATCCTGCGAATAGAGTGTCGGAAAGTCGGTGCGGGTCACCGCCTCGATGAGGGCGTCGCGCACGATGCGCGGCTTCGCGGCGTGCGGGTCGTGGCAGAAGATGCAGTTGAGCGCGTGGTTCATCGAGCGCGCCATCTCGACGACCTTCGACGTGCGGCTCCACTTCGCGGTGGGCGCGGGGTCGCCCATGAACGCCCAGTCGAGAATGTGGTCCTGCGTCTTGCACGACAGGCACACCGGGTTCGCCGCGGCCGCGGTGCCCGGCTTGAAAGGTTTCTGGTCGCTGTTGTCCGCGTACTGGTCGATCACCACGTCCCACACGCTGAAGTCGCCCGACCCCGTGAGGTAGCGCCACGAGTCCTTCGGCGCGAAGCGGCCGCCGAAGGCGCGGTCGACGACATACTGGTCGAGCAGGGCGAAGGTGTGGCTGCGCGGCAGGTTGTGCTCCTTGGTGAAGCCGTGCGGCGACATGAGGAGGTCGTACGAAGGGTCGGGCGCCGGCCCGCCGTACTGCTTCTTCTCGAAGCGCGCGGTGCGGTGCCAGTCCATCTGCGCGTAGGACTTGTACTGGTTCTGGTGGCAGCCGCCGCAGGTGGCGAGGTCGGTCTTGGTGACCGGCCGCTTCTTCATGTCCGACAGATGGTCGGCGGTGCCGTCGTGGCACACGTTGCAGCCGACCGTCTTGTGCTTGCCGCCGTCGTAGAAGGCCTTGATCGGCGCGTGGCAGGCAAGGCACGCCGAGCTGTCGAATGCCGCGGCCTTGGCCGCCGCCTTCGGTTGTGCAAGCGTGGGCGCGCAAAACAGCGCGACGAGCGCGGCGATCGCTCCAACTGCTGCTCGTGTCATGGCTCCCCCTCCGGCGAATGGGGGGAGTCTAGGCTGGGCGCGCGCGCGGATACGCGGCCCGGCGTCGCCGAACGTTGACGCCGATCAAGCAACGGCGATTATTCGAGCTCGAGCGCGTCGCTGATGGCAGCGACGCCGGCCTTGGCGCAGGTCTCGTCCGCGTCCCCGCCCGGCGCCCCCGACACGCCGATGCCGCCGGCGAGCGCGCCCTTCGCCCGGATGACCAAGCCGCCGGCGACCGCGACCACGCCCGGCAGATCACGCACGCCGCTTTGCGGGCGCCCGGATTGCGTCATCGCCGCGAGCTCGGAAGTGTCGGTGCGAAAGCTCACGGCGGTGGCGGCTTTGCCGATCGCCGTGTTGCTCGTGTGCGTGCCTGCGAGGTTGTCGCGTAGGAGCGCGAGCGGCTGGCCGCCGCGGTCGACGACCGCGACCGCGACGGTGAAGCCTTGCTTGCGGCAGTCGTCCAGGGCGGCCTGTGCGGCCTTTTGCGCGGCTTCCGTAGTAAGCGTCGGATACGTGGCGAGCATCTTCTGCGCGCTGGTCGGCGCGGCCAGCGCAATGGCGAGCGCGGTTGCAGCCAGCGGTCTCATTTGCCTTTGAACGCCGGCTTGCGCTTTTCCTTGAAGGCGCGTATGCCCTCCTTGAAGTCCTCGCTGTCGTACACGATGCGGCGCAGCCCCTGCACGCGCTCGAAGCCCTGGGGCGACATCGGGCGCGCGCCGGCGAGGATGCGCAGCTGCTCCTTCATGACCGCGATGGACAAGGGCGCGTTGGCGGCGATCTGGCGGGCGAGGCGCATCGTGAAATCGGTGAGATCGTCCTTGCCGACCACATAGTTCACCATGCCGAGCTGCGCCGCGCGCTCGGCCGGCAGCGGCGCGGCGGTGAACGCCATCTCCTTTACGATGCGCAGCGTGGCCGCGTTGATGAAGGTCACCATGCCGGCCACGTTGTACGGGACGCCGAGCTTCGCGGGTGTCACGGCGAAGGTCGTGGCCGGCGTGGCGACGATCAAGTCGCAGGCGAACGCGACCTCGCACGCGCCGCCCCACACGGTGCCTTCGATCATGGCGACGACGGGGGCGGCGTACTCCTCGATCTCGCGGATCAGCTGCGGCAGCGGGTCGTCCCAGCCGAGCGGGTCGCGGCCGTCGGTGGGCAGCTCGCCGACGTCGTGACCCGCCGACCACACGGGCGCACCCGGCTGCGCGCGCAGGATCACGACACGCGCCTGCCTGTCGCGCAGCGATGCGAGCGCCGCGCTCAACTCGCCGACGAGCGCCGCCGAGAGCGCGTTGTGCTTCTCCGGCGCGGCGAGCGTCACGGTGCCGATCGAATCCTCGAACTGGGTCAACACGCGCGGCATGGCCACTCCCGAAAAATGGTGCCAGGTCTTGTAATGGGGTCTGACCCCATTTCGGCGAGTATATTGAAACGGACCCGGACAGGCGCCATTTGAGCGCTTATGCCGCTCGACCTCCCCCGGGGCGCGCCCGGCGCTCCCGCCGACCGCGATCTCCTGGATGCCTACTCCGCCGCCGTGACCGGCGCGGTCGACCGCGTGGCGCCCGCCGTGGCCCACGTGCGCGTCGTGAAGGGCCGCAGCTCGCGCGGCCGCGAAGGCGCGGGTTCCGGCTTCCTCATCACGCCGGACGGCTACCTGGTAACCAACAGCCACGTCGCGAGCGGCGCCACGGCCCTCGAGGTCACGCTGCCCGACGGCCGCACGGCCGATGCGCAGATCGTGGGCGACGATCCCGACTCCGACCTCGCGGTGCTCAAGGTGCAGGCGAACGAACTCGCGTGGATACGCTTCGGGGATTCCTCGGGAGTGCGCGTGGGGCAGGTCGCGATCGCCATCGGCAGCCCCTTCGGGTTTCAGCACACGGTCACGGCCGGGATCGTGAGCGCGCTCGGCCGCTCGATGCGCGCGCAGACCGGACGTCTGCTCGACAACGTGATCCAGACCGACGCGTCCCTCAACCCCGGCAACTCCGGCGGACCGCTGGTGGACGCACGCGGCGATGTCATCGGCGTCAACACGGCCGTGATCGTGGGCGCGCAGGGCATCTGCTTCGCGATCGCATCGTCGACCGCCGAGCGCGTGGCCATCGCGCTGATTCGCGACGGCCGCGTGCGCCGCGCCCGCCTCGGCGTAGGCGGGCAGACGCTGCCGCTGCCGCGGCGCATCGTGCGGCACTTCGAGCTGCCGGCCGAGTCCGGGGTACGCGTGGAAACGGTCGAGCGCGGGTCTCCCGCCGCCGAGGCCGGCATGGCGCGTGGCGACGTGATCGTCGCGATCGACGGCGCGCCCGTCCCCGACATCGATACGCTGCAGCGCGTGCTGGCGGCCGATGCCATCGCGCGGCCCACGGAAGTTCTCCTCGTACGCCGCGACCGCACCCTCACGGTAACGGTCACACCGGAGGAGTCCGTCAAGCCCCGCTAACGGCGGCGATCCAGCCCGCTTTGCAGGCATTGGCCTCCTGTGCAACAATCGGGCCAATTCGACTTGCATCAGGGTGGCAACGATGCTGGACCGTGACGGCTACCGCCCGAACGTCGCCATCGTCATCGTCAACGGCAGGAACCAGGTTTTCTGGGGCAAACGAATCCGCGAACACTCGTGGCAATTTCCGCAAGGCGGCATCAATCCCGGTGAAACGCCCGAGCAGGCGATGTACCGGGAGCTGCGCGAGGAAGTCGGGCTCGAACCCCAACATGTGAAGGTTCTCGGCCGAACGCGCGATTGGCTGCGGTACGAAGTTCCGCAACACTGGATCAAGCGCGAGTGGCGCGGCAGCTACCGCGGCCAGAAGCAGATCTGGTACCTGCTGCGCCTCGTCGGGCGCGACAACGACGTGAGCCTGCGCGCCTCGGAGCATCCCGAGTTCGACGCGTGGCGTTGGCACGAGTACTGGATCCCGCTCGACACGGTGATCGAGTTCAAGCGCGAGTCGTACCGGCGCGCGCTGCTCGAGCTCGAGCGATTCCTGCACAGCAAGCCGCAGACACGCCGTCAGCGCCTGTACGGCGTGCCGCATCCGGAGATGCCGGAGTCTTATGCGGATCCGGTGGCCCCCGTAACCAAGTAGCACCATTCGCGGCGAAGGGCCGCTCCCGAGCCGCGAATTGCGCCCCCAGGCGGGGCAGCGAGCGATGCCTCTTGGCGAGCGTGGGGGCCGTTATCTACTTCGTGCAGTCGCCGACGCGGCGCGCGGTGATCCTGAGCGCCGTCAGCTGGGCCGGCGCGCCCTTGTCCGAGACGGACATCATCACCGATCCGTCGTAGCTGTCGCCCGCGAACCGGATCTCGGCGCGGCCCTGCGCCTGGATCGCGCCGTTGATGCATGCCAGGTCGTAGCTCGCGCTGTCGGCCGTGCGCTTCACGTTGGACAGCGTGCACGCGCCTTCCGGCCGCGGCAGCGTGCGCGTCTCGTCGTCGATGTCCTGCTGCGAAATGCACTCGGTCACGGAAGGCTGATGCTTGCGCACGCCCTCGCCGACGACGGTCATGCCGAGCTCCCACTTGCCCGGATTCATCGGCGCGCAGAAGGCGGAGGAAGAGGCGGCCAGCGTGAGCGCGATGAGGGAGCGCAGGTTCACAGCAACACCAGATTGTCTCGGTGGATGAGCTCGGCCTCGTCGACGTACCCCAGGATCGACTCGATTTCCGCCGACGGCTTGCGCAGGATCTTCGCGGCGTCTTGCGCCCCGTAGTTCACGAGGCCGCGCGCGATCTCGCGGCCGTCCGGCGCGTAGCAGCCGACCACCTCGCCGCGCTCGAAGCTTCCTTCGACCGCGACGACGCCGATCGGCAGCAGGCTCTTGCCGTCG
>DATJXV010000184.1:0-34370 GCA_035499955.1 Casimicrobiaceae bacterium | reverse complement strand
GCGATAGCGCTCGACCTCGCGCGCGAGGAACGCCTGCGCGTCGGCCCCCTCGTGGGGACCGGTCTTGAAGTCGACGATCCAACGCGTGCCCTCCGCAACGAAGCTGCGGTCGAGCGTGACGTGCACCACGGCGCCCCCGTCGATGCCCGCGAGCGCCCATTCGCTCGCTGCTTCGGCGTGCGACGGATCGAACAGCCAGCGCCCGCGGGCGTCGCCTCGAAGCGCGCGCAGCACCGACAGGACGTCCGCGGTCGCGCCCTCGAGCAGGGCCGCCTCCACGCCTTCCGTAAGGAGGTCCGTACGCACCCGCGGCGCGAGCGCAGCCACGTCGAGCGCGTCGAGGCCCTCGCGGCCGGCTTGCGCGAGCAGGCGATGGCTCACGGTCCCCACCGCGGCGGCGGTCGCGCGCGCCCAGTCGTAGGGTGGCGGCTTGGTGATCGCGATGGATGCAGAGGGCGAACGCGTCGTCCGCGCGAGCCGCGGCAGCTTCCAGTCCGTGCGCAAGCGGCGCAGCGGCGGCGCGGCCCCGGGTGCATTGTCGGCGGGCAGTGCGGCGTCCGGCGGTGCACCCCGTTCGGCGGCCAGCGCATCCCAGAGCTTTGCAAGCGCCGACCCCTCCTCCGGACGCTTCCATTCGCCGTGATCGGCCCTCGCGATCGCCACGAGATGAAGGCGGCGGCGCGCGCGCGTGGCGCCGACATAGAGGACGCGGCCGAGCTCGTGGTCGGATTCCGCGTCGGCAAGCCACTTCAGGTATTCGTAGACCCGGTCCTTCTCGCCGTCGCGCGCCCGCGGCGTGGCAAGCAGCAGGCCGCCCTCGCGCGCGCGCCACTTGAGGAGGTCCTCGTTGTCGCCGCCGCGTGCCTGGGCGAGGCCCGGGATCACCACCGTGTCAAACTCGAGACCCTTGGCTTTGAACAGCGTCATTACCTTCACCGGCGCCTCGACTCCCTGGGTCGACGTCGCGAAGCGGCGCGCGTGCTCGTCGACGAAGGCCTGCCAGTCGGCCATGTCGCCGCCCGATTCGTAGGTGCGAAGGAGCGCGAAGTAGTCCTCGGCGGCTGCGAGGTCGATCGCCTCGTCGTCGATCGTGGCGGGGCCGCCGAGCGCGAGCCACGCGCCGCGCACGCGGTCCGCCAGCGCGCCTTGCGTGTGCTCGAGATACGCAGGCGCAAGCACGGCCGCGACGCGGGCCAGCCGCGCCTGCCCATCGGCGCTCATGCCTTCGCCATGGCCGAACAGGCCCGGCAAGCCGTGGTGGATGCGGCCCGCCGCGACGAGGAGATCGGCCAGCGCAAGCCCGCACCAGGGTGCGCGCAGCACCGAAAGCGCCGCGAGTCGATCTGCCGGCTGCACGAGCGCGTGGGTGAGCGACACGAGGTCCCGCACGCAACTGCGGTCCGCAAGCGAGTCGATCTCCACCGCGGCGAAGGGAATCTCCGCTTCGCGCAGCGCGGGCAGTATGAGACCGAGATCGTTTCGGGCGCGAACGAGGATCGCAACGTCCTTCGCGCCCGCCTGCAGCGCCGCTCGCACGCGCGCGACGACGCGCTGCGCCTCCTCCGGCGCGCTGGCGACCAGGTCGAGGGTGGGCGGCCCTTCGCCACCCGCAGGGTGCGTCGCCTCGGAATGCGCGAAGGCTACGGCCCCGCTCCACGGGTCGTTACGATGCGCGAGCACGCCGGGGAAGACGCGGTTGACCCACGAGACGAGGTGGCCCTGGGCGCGGAAGTTGCGCGCGAGGTCGATGAACTGCACGGCAACGCCTCCGATCCGCCCGAGCTCCTTCGCCTCGAGGAACAGACGCACTTCGGCGTTGCGAAAGCGGTAGATCGACTGCATCGGGTCGCCCACCGCGAACAGCGTGCGGCCGTCACCCGCCGTCCACCCGGCGGTCAGCAGCCGAACCAAGCGGTATTGGGCCGCAGAGGTATCCTGGAACTCGTCGACCAGCAGGTGATCGACGTTCAAATCGAGACGCAAGAGCAGCTCGCTCGGCGCCTCCGCCTCGCCCAGTGCGCGCAGCGCGGCCAGCATGTAATGGGCGTGGTCGACCGTGCCGCGCGCGGCGAACACGACGTCGAGCTCCGCCGCGGCCTGCGGCAGGATCTGGAGCAGCGCCTCGATCGCCGCCCAGGCATCGTCATCGTAGGTGGGCGACGGAAGCGAGCGAAGCGCATCGAGCGTTTCGGCCAGCCCCGCTTCGGCGTTCAGCCGCCGGAAGAGCGCATCCTTCAAGCCCTGGGCATGCCCTCGGTCGAATTTGGCCGGCGCTATCCCGTCGCGCCTGTCCATTCGAGCACGGAACCGTGCCTCGTCCTTGACCAGCAGCCAGTTCGCAAGCGCGCGCCACGCCTCGACGTCGGCGCACTCCGCCGACGGCAGCGTTCCCTCGGCCGCACAGCGGGCGAGCCACGGATTGAGCGGCTCGTTCTGGCTTGCGAGGAACTTGGCGGCGCCGCGCGAGCACTCGACGAGCGCCGCCTGCAACGCCGGGTCGAAGGCGCCGCGGGCCACCGTGAGCTCGACCTCGATCTCGTGCGCGAGCAGGGCCTCGATTGCGCGCCGCCGATCGGAAGGATCGTCCTCGCCCAGATGCGGCAGCCACTGGTCGCGCTTGCCGAGAAGGATGGCGAGATAGCGCACGAGCATCTCGGCGTCGTTGTCGATGCGGGCGAGGAGCGCCCGCCACGAGGCGCTTTGCCCGTCGGCATGCGCGAGCGCCGCGCGCGCCGCCTCGACGTAGAGGGCGTCGGCGTTGTCGACGGCACGCGGCGACACGCCGAGCCGGCTCAAGAGCGGCGCCTGGCGCGCGATGCGGCCGCACAGCGCATCGATGGTGCCGATGCAAAGCTGCGCCGGATACTCGAGAATCGACCAGCCCAACGCATCGGCACGCGCGAG
This sequence comes from Casimicrobiaceae bacterium, assembly GCA_035499955.1. GTDB lineage: Bacteria > Pseudomonadota > Gammaproteobacteria > Burkholderiales > Casimicrobiaceae > VBCG01. The sequence goes on along the minus strand of DATJXV010000184.1, from coordinate 31,466 downwards.
CGCCGCGTCGGCGAGGTCACGCGTTACGCGTTCATGCGTCTCGGAGACGGGCCTTGCGTCGCGCGCGTCGCGCAATGCGCTCGTGACCCGTTCGCGCATCTCGTTCGCGGCCTTGCGCGTGAACGTGATGGCGACGACGCGCTGTGGAGTCGCTACCGTGGCCAGGAGCGCGAGATAGCGCTGGATCAGAAGCTCGGTCTTGCCGGAGCCCGCCGGCGCCTGGACGAGGTACGAGCGGCGGGGGTCCAGCGCCAGCCGCCGATGATGCGCATCGCGAGCGTGGTCGTGGCCCGGCATCAAGCGTCGGCCCCTTCTGCTGCGCCCCCGCCCTGCCCGGCCTGGCCGATGCGACAGAGCGGATGCAAGCGGCACGCGCGGCAGCAAGCCGGCGGGTCGCGCGGGGTCACGGTGGCCACACCGTCGCGGAACTCGGCGGCGAGCGCGGTCAGGTGCCGCTCCCACCATGCTTCCACCGCCGACCAGCCCGAAGGCTCGCGAAGATCCGCGGCATCCGCGAGCTTCGGCCACAACACGCGATCCGCCGTGAGGCCGAGCACCGCGATCTGGCCCGCCTTGAGTCGCGCGTAAGCCACGGCGCTTACGTCGACCGGGGTGGCTTGCGAGCGCAGCGCGAGCGCGTACATGCCGAGCTGCGGCGAGCGCGGCCGGACGGCGAACCACGCCTTCGGTGCGTCCACGTTGCCGGTCTTGTAGTCGATGATCGCGGCGCTGTCGTCGTCAAGCGTATCGACGCGATCGAGCTTCAGGCGAAACGTCAGCCCCGCCAGCGTCACGGTCGCTTCCTCCTCGATGCTCTTGACCTCGAACGGCGGCCGCGGCCGCTCGAATTGGTCGATCCACTGCCGCACGACGCCGGCGATGCGTGCGAGCTCCGCCGCGGCCACCACGCGCGGCAGGAGCTGCCAGCGCGACGCAGGCAGCGTCTTGCTCGCAGCCTCCGCTGCTTTGCCGATGCTCGCCGCGAGCGACGCGCGATCGAGCGACACGAGGCGTGCGTGCGTGCGCAGGTCATGCCAAAACGCGGCCATCGCGGCGTGTACGAGCTGGCCGCGCTCGGCATAGCTCAGCGCCTCGTAGCCGCTCGGCCAGGGCTCCGCCTTGAGGCGCCGGCGCGCCATCGCCTGGAACGGGCACGCGCTCTGCGAGGCGAGCGTTCCGGCGCCGCCGGGCGCGCTCGTCGCCTCGAACGGCGGGGCGGCGTCATCGCGAATCGTCTCGAGCGCCTTCGTCGCCGCTACGCGCAGCGCGCTGTCGTCTTCGAGCTGCGGCAAGTCGAGAAGCGGCCAGTCGCGGCCCATCAGCGCCGACGGCGCGCTTTCGTAGTCCTCGACGGCCCGCGGCGCGCTCATCACGACGCGCGGCGCGCTGCGCGCCAGCCGCTCGGTGACGCGTGCGGCATGCGCAAGCTCGCGTTCGGGGCTCGATCCCGGCACGCGCCGCTCGCGCTGCCACGCGAGCGGCAGGAGCGGATTGGGTTGCGGCGGCGGCGGCCAGCGCTGCGCGGACAGGCCTGTCACCCACAGCGCATCGAACGAGAGCGCGGATGCCTCCTCGAGATCCATGATGGTGACGGCGGTCGGCAGCGGCGCGGGCTGATACTTCGCGCGCATCGCCATCGCACGCAGGATCGACGGCGCCTCGTCCGCCGAAAGCCGGGCCTCGACGTGGCCGATCCGGCCAAAGGCATCGAGCAGGCGCTCCCACGCTTGCCGCGCTTCGTAGCCGGCGCTGTGCTCGTCCGCACCGGCGGGCCAGCCGCAGGCTTCGAGCAGCGTCCGCCACTGCGCGACCCACGCCGCCGGCGACTGCGCCCGCAACGTGACACCTTCGAGCGCAACCCGAAGCTGCACTGCGCTGGATTTCGGGAGCGAGCTCGCGAAATCGCTCCAGGACACGAGCGAGCGCCCTTCCTCGATCCACGCCCGCTCGCCCGCGGCGCGCTCGATCCACGCGCCCGACCAGTACGGCGAGCGCATGAGCGCCGCGGCCGCCGCGCGCGGCTGCGCGCCGTGCGCGAGCGATATGAAGGTCAGCGCCGTGCAGACCACCGGGTGCCCGGCCAACGCCGTGCCGAGCGAAATGGAGTAAGGCCGCGGCGCCGTCGCCTGGCCCGGCATGGCGAGCATCGGACACAGCACGTCGTCGGCGAGCGCGCGCACCTCGTCGCCCAATGCGCCGAGATCGGGAACCGCGACGCCGATGAAGCGATCCGGCGATTCGTCGGCGAGACGGCCCGCCCAGGCGAGCGCCGCACGCAGCTCGTCGCGCGGCGTGGCAGGCGCCGCACGCAGCGGCGTCGTGGTCCCGCCGGCCGGCGCGGCGCGCGCGATCTGCATGCCGGCGGCTTCGAGGCTTTCGCACAGACGCTCCTGCTGCGGCGAAAGTTCGATGTAGCCCGCCAGCGCGACCATGCGGCCTTTCCACTGCGCAACGCGCGGCGCCCAGTCCCGAAGCGCGTCGGCGAGCTCGGCGACGTCGAGGACCCCGCGCGAGCGCAGCTCGCGCAGATAGCGCTCGGCCCATCGCGCGAACGCGGCGGCGTCGGACTCCTCGCCGGCGTCGCGCCATGCGCGCCAGCTTTCGCCGCCGGCACCCCACGCATGCACGAGGTTCCACGCGTCCTGCGCGAGGCGCGCGGGCCCCGCGGCATCCATGACGCTGTCGCGCAGCGCCGCGTCCTCGCGCAGGATGCGATCCCACAGGAATTGCGATTCGGCGAGCGACAGGAGCCGCACGTCCGGCGGCGCTGCGCCGGCCTCGAGCGCCTCGCGCCACAGCGTTTCGAGCCAGACCGACCACGGCAGCGCCCGCGCCGCAGGCCAGGCGCGCCTGCCCTCGCGCAACATGGCGGCGTCGTGCCGCGCGGTCAGGGTACGCGCGAGGCGGTTATCCGGCGTGACGAGCGTGACGCCGCGGGAGAGCGCCGCGGCGGGATCGAGCGAGGGCATCGGGAGCGGATTGTCGCACTCCCGATGCGCGCGTCGTTACGAAGGCTTGTGCGAAGCTTCAGTCTCCGCCGCGGCCGGTCGACATGAGCGAGCCCAACGAGGACGGAACTTCGCGCGGCGATCCCATCGAGGACGCGACTTCGCGCGATGCGCCGCTCGAGTTGGCGGCGAGCGGCGACACCTTGGCCGGGCGCTGGCCGAACGACGCGCCATCGTTGATCGGCAGCAGCGGGCCGGGGGAGAACGCTTCAGCGGGCCTCGCGTCGGCGCGCCTTACGGCTGCCGCCTTGAACTCGCCGCACCAGTCGTCGTCGCGCACGTGAGGCCACACGCCTTCGATCATGAACGACTTCTGGTTGACCGGATGCAGCATTGGGGCAGTGCGCCGGCATTGCCCCCACGAGATGCCGCGCGAATCGGGCTGGCTGTTGAGCTGACGGTCGTAGTAGAGGCAGCCGACGCACTTGTCCACTTTCGATTCTCCTCGTTCGCTCGCGTTCGCTTCGATGGGCCCGATGAAAACGGATGTTGCCCCAGGCATTGCAAATTCTTTGCCAAGCGCTCGCATCGACTTCGCCTGCACGACAAACGGCGCTGCACGCGATTGCATCGGCAATATGAAGGCGTCGCCATCGTCCGTACGGACGATGCGCGCAGCTCCATGCGCGTTGGATCAGTGAACCGCGAGCGGCAGGAAATCCGGCCGCAGGACGATCTCGGGCCGCGCGCGCCGTGCAGCCGTGCGCGCCGGGCGATGGGCGGCGCGCGTCACCGCGGCACGCGAAGCGATGCGTCTCCCGTCATCGCCGTTGCGCGCGTTCGCCCGCCGGGCCGTGTGGCGCTGCATGCGCGCGCCGCTCGACGAGCGTATCGACATGCGCCTTGGCATTCGATACCGGGAGGAGAATACGGCCGCCGACCGCATCGCTGTTTGCAGTCTGGAAAAATTACTTTCCCGGCGGCCGTAACCTGTGCTCGCGCCTGCTCATGCCGCAAGCGACGTAAGCGTCGTGCGCAGCGCAGCGGGCACGTCCTGCACGAGCCGGGTGCCTTCTGCCGGACGCGCATCGAGCGCCTTCTTGAGCTCGGCGTCCGCTTGCGCGGCTTCGAGCTCGAGCTGCGCGTCGTAGCCCCTGCGAAGCTCCGGAGACGACAGCACTTCGTACGCGGCGTGGATCATGCGCACGAGTCCCGACATGTCCTGGCTCGCGTCGGTTGCACCGTACTGAAAGCGTTCGAGGACCGCGGCATACGCAGCCTCGATGCGGGCGGAGCTCGCGCCCGGCGCCAGGTCGAGGTAATCGTAATGGGTGTAGGTCACGAACATCTCCTGTCTTCCGAGTGGCTTGGGACGTGAGGCCCTGGTGCCCACTCTTTAGCAGCAAGCGTGCCACCCATGGAATCGGGCCGTAACCAGCTGATAAACGTAGCGAAAATCCGGTTTGTGAACGACAGCATCGGCGCAGGAGCCGGCGGGCCCTGCGGCGCTTCGCTAAATCACGGACAGGCGCCCAGCGCGCCGCGGCGGCGGAAACGCGGCGTCGAGCGCGGCGAGCGCATCGGGTGCAAGCCGCATGTCCGCGGCGGCGCGGCACTGCGCGACGTGATCGAGGTTCGCGGATTTCGCGATGACAATGACATTGCGCTGCCTCAGCAGCCACGCGAGCGCGAGTTGCGCGGGCGCGACGCCGAGCGTCGCGGCAACAGTTGCCAATTTTCGGTGGGTCAGGAGCGCACCCTGATGCAGCGGCGAGTACGCCATGATCGCGACGTCATGCTGCTGGCATAACGCGCGCAACTTCCACTCGACGCCGCGCTCGGATAAGTTGTACAACACCTGATTGACTGTGCATCGCGCGCCGTCGCGCAGCGACCAGACCTCCTGCATATCGGCAACGTCGAAGTTCGAAACGCCCCAGCGCACGATCTTGCCCGTCGCGCGCAGACGCTCGAAGGCGTCGATCGTCTCCGCGAGCGGATGGCGGCCGGGCCAGTGCAATAGATATAGATCGATGCGATCCGTGCGCAGGCGCGAGAGGCTGCGCTCGCACGCCGCGACCGTGCCCTTCGCACTCGCGTTGTGCGGAGACACCTTGCTCACGATGAACGCGGCGTCGCGCTGCGCCCCCACGGCGCTCGCCACGACGCGCTCGGCGCCTCCGTCGCCGTACATCTCGGCCGTGTCGATCAGCGTCATGCCCGCTTCGATGCCGGCACGAAGCGCCGCGATCTCGCGCGAAGCGCGCTCGCGGCGCTCGCCCATCCTCCACGTGCCGAGTCCGAGCGCCGGCACCTTCATGCCGTCGGCGAGCGTTACGATGGGAATCGGTGCATGGGCGGGCATGCGCGAAGGATAAAGAAAGGCGCACTGTCGTGCACAGTCCAGTAGAATCGCCGTAACAATCATGCCGCTCGATCCCACCAACGATCCGGGTCGACGCGTCGTGCGCGGCGCATGCCCCCACGACTGTCCCGACACGTGCGCCCTCCTGACCACGGTCGAGAACGGGCGGGCGGTCGCGATTCGCGGTGCGCCCGATCACCCCGCGACTGCCGGTGTCCTGTGCACGAAGGTCGCGCACTACCTCGATCGCACCTATTCCGACCAGCGCGTCCTTCATCCCATGCGGCGGGTTGGCCGCAAGGGCGAGGGCCGCTTCACGCGAATCTCGTGGGCCGAGGCGCTCGACGCCATCGCGGCGCGATTCGGCGCGATTGCCGCCTCGCCGGACGGCCCGCAGGCGATCGTACCGTACAGCTACGCCGGGACGATGGGCCTCCTGCAATACGGCTCGATGGACCGCCGCTTCTTCCACCGGCTCGGCGCCTCGCTGCTCGACCGCACGATCTGCGCCTCGGCGGGCAAGGCAGGATGGTCCGCCGTGATCGGGGCCGCCGTCGGCATGGACGTCGAGCAGTACGGCAACAGCAAGCTGATATTGATCTGGGGCAGCAATCCCGTCGTCTCCAACCTGCACTTCTGGACGCAGGCGCAGGAAGCGAAGCGCCGCGGCGCGAAGCTCATCGCGATCGACCCTTACCGCAGCGTGACGGCCGAGAAGTGCCACGAGCACATCGCGCCGATGCCCGGCACCGACGGCGCGCTGGCGCTCGGGCTCATGCACGTCCTCATCGCGGAAAACCTGGTCGACCGCGATTACGTCGAGCGCTACACCGTCGGCTTCGAGGCGCTTGCCGCACGCGTCGCCCAGTGGACGCCGGAGCGCACGGCGGCAACGTGCGGCCTCGCGCCGGCGCAAGTGGTCTCGCTCGCGCGCGATTACGGCACGATCAGGCCGGCCGCGATCCGCGTGAACTACGGCCTGCAGCGCGTGGCCGGAGGCGGCAACGCCGTGCGCGCGATCGCGTGCCTGCCGGCGTTCGTCGGCGCGTGGCGCGACCCTGCGGGCGGCGCGCTCCTGTCCTCGTCCGGGACGTATCCCGTCAATCACCAGGCGCTCGAGCGGCCCGACCTGATCGCCGGCAGGCCGCGCACGATCAACATGTCCTGCATCGGCGACGCGCTCCTCGGGGCGCGCGATCCTCCGATCCGCGCCGTCTACGTCTACAACTCGAATCCCGTGGCCGTGGCGCCGGAGTCGGGCAAGGTGCGCGCGGGTTTCGCGCGCGAAGACTTGTTCTGCGTCGTGCACGAGATCTTCCAGACGGACACGGCGGACTTCGCCGACATCCTGCTGCCCGCGACCACGCAGCTCGAGCAGGTGGACGTGCACTCCTCCTATGGCCACCTCTACGCGCTCGCGAACAACCGCGCGATCGAGCCGCTCGGCGAAGCGCTGCCGAATACGGAAGTATTCCGCCGTCTCGCCGCGCGCATGGGCTTCACCGAGCCGTGCTTCCGTGATTCCGACGAGGACATCGCGCGCGCGGCCTTTCGCCGCGACGACCCGCGTGGCCGCGACCTCGACTGGGACACGCTCAAGGCCAAGGGTTGGCAGCGGCTCAACGTGGCGGAGCGCTACGCGCCGTTCGCGCAGGGCGGCTTTCCCACGGCATCGGGCAAGTGCGAGCTCGCGAGCACGGCATTGGCCGCGCAAGGGCTCGATCCCCTCCCCGACTACGTTCCGCCGCGCGAGTCGCCGTCCTCGAACCCGGCGCTCGCGCGCCGCTATCCGCTCGCGTTCATCTCCCCGCCGGCGCGCAACTTCCTCAACAGTTCCTTTGCCAACCTGCCCGCGTTCCTCGACGGCGAAGGCACGCCCCGGCTCGATCTCAATTTCGAGGACGCGATGCCGCGCGGCATCGCGGACGGCGATCGCGTTCGCATCTACAACGACCGCGGCAGCTTCACTGCCACCGCGCGCGTCGGCCCGAAGGCGCGGCCCGGCGTGGCGGTGGCGCCGTCGATCTGGTGGCAGAAGCTCGCTCCCGACGGCCGCAACGCCAACGCCGTGACGTCGCAAGCCCTCACGGACCTGGGGCGTGCCGCGACGTTCTACGATTGCCTCGTCGAGGTCGCGCGTGAATGACGGCGTTCCCACCGCGGCCTCGGTCGAGCGGCTGACGCGCTCCCTCGAGGCCGCGACCTCGCCGAACGAGCGGCTGCCGCTCCTGCTGGCGCTCGCCGATGGCGTGCTCGGCATCGACGCACGGCGCGCGCTCGCGTTCGCGCAGGAAGCCGACGAGATTGCGACGCGGCTCGACGATCGCCCCGGGCGCGCCGAGGCGCTCTATCTGCAGGGGCGCTGCGCCGACCTGCTCCTCGATCACGCCACCGCGCTCGACACCTACGACCGCGCACTCGGCGCGTTCGAGACGGCTCGCGATGATCCCGCGGTCGCCAAGACGCTGCGGGCGATCAGCTTCGTGCACGATGCGCTCGGCGACTTCTCGAGCGCACTCGACTGCCAGTTCCGCGCGCTCGCTCTCGACCAGCGCAGCGGGGACGACAGGAGCCGCGCCGCGACGCTGCGCACCATCGGCGTCGTTTACTCGAATTCGGGCGATCCCGCCTCGGGCCTCGATTTCTACCGGCGCAGTCTCGCGCTGTGCACGCGACCCGGCGACGTCGTCGAGCGGGGCAAGGCGCTCAACAACATCGGCATCAACCTCAAGAACCTGGGTCAGCTGGAAGAGGCACGCGCGGCACTCACAGAGGCGCACGAGGTATTCGTCGGCCTGGGCCTGCCGTTGCAGCAGTCGGCGACCCTCAACAACCTGGGCCTCGTGCAGGAACGCATGGGTGACCTCGCCGGCGCCGAGCGCACGATGCGCGAGGCGTTCGCACTGTCCGAGGCGACGGGTTACGGCCTCGGCGTGGCGCACGCGGGCCTCGCGCTCGGCCGGCTGTGCCTCGCCCAGGATCGCTTGGAAGAGGCCCGCGAGCGCCTCGAGGGCGCGCTTGCCGTCTGCGAGCGGCACAAGCTCAAGCCCACCCAATACGAGGTGCACGAGGCGCTCGCGCAGTTTTACGAGCGGATGGGCGATCCGCTTGCGGCGCTCGCGCACTTCCGCCGTTTCCACGCCCTCGAGCGCGAGGTGCGGTCGGAGGCCGCACGCGACAAGCTGCGTGCGCTGCAGATCCAGTTCGAGCTCAGCGCGGCGCGGCGCGAGGCGGAAGTCGAGCGCGAGCGGCAGGAGTCGCTCACGCGCGCCAATGCGGAGCTCGACGCGCTCAACGTCTCGCTCACCGAGGCCAACCTGCAAAAAACGATGCTGCTCGACCAGCTCGAGCGGCAGACGTACGAGGACGCGCTCACGGGACTCGCCAACCGGCGCCGCCTCGACCAGCGGCTGGCGGACGAGTTCGCGCTGGCGCTGCGGCATGCCCGGCCGCTCGCCGTCGCGATGGCCGACCTCGATCACTTCAAAACGATCAACGACCGTTATTCACACGCCGTGGGCGACGCGGCCCTGCGGGCGATCGCCAAGCTCCTCACGGCCAACGTGCGCCACACCGATCTCGTCGCGCGCTTCGGCGGCGAGGAGTTCGTCGTCGTGCTGGTCGAGACCGACACGGCGGCGGCGCTGCGGGTCTGCGAGAAGCTCCGCGCCGCGGTGGCGCATCACCCCTGGACGGCGATCCACCCCGGCCTGTCGCTCACGATATCGATCGGCGTGTGCGCCGACACGACGGTGCCCACCCACGACCGCATGCTCGCGATGGCCGACCGCAATATGTACACGGCGAAGGCGGCCGGGCGCGACCGCGTCGTGGGCTAGAGCTTCCTCACCAGCCCGACCATCACGCCGAAGATCTCGAGCGCGCCTTCCGGCCGGATGGGGGCATACGCCTTGTTCTCCGCGCGCAGGATGAACTTGCCGGCCTCGAGATCGAGGCGCTTCAGCGTGAACTGGTTGTCGACGATGGCGACGACGATGTCGCCCTTCTGTGCCGACGGACGCTTCTCCACCACGACCAGATCGCCGTCGAAGATGCCGGCGTCCATCATCGAGTCGCCCTTCACCCGGATGAGGACCGTGGACGACGGGCGCTCGATGAGGTAGTCGTCGATCGTGAGCGCTTCGCCTTCGCTGTCGTCCACGGCATCGGGCAGACCCGCGCGCACCGGCGTTTGCGCGAGCGGCCGCGCGAAGAAGCGGCGCGTGGGGGCCAGGCGGCGATCGGGCGTGGACTCGAGGTAGCCCGCGAGTTTGAGGCGGGCGACCAGCGCCGCAACCGACGACTTCGATCGCAGGCCGAGAAGCCCGCCGATGGACGCGTACGATGGCAGCGCGCGGTGGCGCGCGTAGTAGTCCTGCAACGTCGTCAGATAGGAACGATCGTTCGACATGGCGGTAGAATAGCGAACGAACGTTCGTCCCGTCAAGCCCCCGGCCGTGGAGCTCTTTGCCCCCTCCCTCGCCTTCGTCGACCTCGAGACGACGGGAACGCGCGCGGCGCACGACCGCATCACCGAGGTGGCCGTGGTGCGGGTCGACGCCGACGCCGCAGGCGGCGCGCCGCGCGTGCACGAGTGGAGCTCGCTGGTCGATCCCGAGGTGCCGATCCCCCCGGTCATCCAGGCGCTCACGGGCATCACCGACGCCATGGTGAAAGGCGCACCGACCTTCTCGGCGCTGGCGAGCGAGATCGTCGAGCGCCTCGCCGACTGCGTCTTCGTCGCGCACAACGCGCGCTTCGACCACGGTTTTCTGAAGTGCGCCTTTGCGCGGGTCGGCCGGCCGTTTCGCGCGCGGCCGCTGTGCACGGTCCGCTTATCGCGCCGGCTGTTTCCCGAGGCCGCCGGCCACGGCCTCGATGCGGTCGTGGCGCGCCACGGTATTGCAATGACCGACCGTCATCGCGCCCTGGGCGATGCGCGCGCGTTGTGGGCCTTCATGCAGGCGCTGTATCGCGAAATGCCCCCGGACGTTATCGCCTCGGCGGTCAAGCGCATCCTGCGCATTCCGAGCCTCCCGCCGCAGCTTCCGCCCGACAGCCTCGACCGCATTCCCGAAACCCCCGGCGTCTATCGCTTCTATGGGGAGAACCCGCTGCCCATCTACATCGGCAAGAGCGTCAACCTGCGCGAGCGCGTGGCCGCGCACTTCACCGGCGACTGGCGGACGGAGACGGACCTGCGCCTTTCGCAGGAGATCCGCCGAATCGAGTACGAGGAGACCGCGGGCGAGCTGGGCGCGCTTCTGCGCGAGGCGGCGCTCGTGAAGGCGGAGCTCCCCGCGCATAATCGCGCGCTGCGCCGCAAGAGCGAAGCCGGCGTGCTCGAAGTCGGCGACGACGGGGTGCCGCGGTTCGTGCCTGCGGATTGCGTCGAACCGTCGCACTTGCCGGGTCACTACGGGCCTTTCGCGAGCAAGCGCAGCGCGCGCGAGCTCCTGCGCGATCTTGCCGCCGCGCACTCGCTGTGCTGGGGAAGGCTGCGGCTCGAAAAGCGCTCGGTCGGCCCGTGCTTCCAGCGCCAGATCAGGCGCTGCGCGGGCGCGTGCGAGGGCGCGGAATCGGCGAAAGCGCACGATGCCCGCCTTCTCGCCGCACTGGCGCCTCATGCCATTCCGGCCTGGCCCGTCGCGCGCCATGCAATCGTGCGCGAGGCTTCGTCGCACGCCGAGCGCGTCGACGCCCACGTGCTGCGCGACTGGTGCTGGATCGGCACCGCGCGCGACGACGGCGAGCTTGGACGGCTGCTCGAAGCGCCACCGCGCCCGTCGTTCGACATCGACGTGGCGCGGCTTCTCATCAGGCGGTGGTCGAAGGGAACGCTTCGCCTCGACCCTGCCCCGCCCGCACGGAACTACGAGGACTTCACCACGAGCTGATCGGACACCGACTTCACGCCCTGCACGCTTTGCGCGGCCTGTGCGGCCCTTTGCTTGAGGTCGCCGCTCGCCACGGTCCCGGCGAGGGTCACCACACCTTCCCCGGTGTCGACCTTGATGTCGGTGGACTGGAGACTCGGATCGGCCGCGACGGCCTCCTTGACCTTGCTCGTGATCGCAGCGTCGTCGGCGACGCCTGGCGGGTTGGCCGGTGCCATGCTCGCGCTGCTCGAGGCCATCTTGTCCGCTGGCAACGCGCTCGTCGTCGCCTTGTCGCCCTCGTTGCGCTGGCAGCCGGCGGCCAGCAGCATCGTGCCCGCCGCGACCCCGGCGAGCCATTGCATCCGTGTACGTGTACTCATTCGTGCTCCTCAGGAATCGGTTGCGTGAAGCGCGCCGCGGGGTACATTCGATCTCCGCGGTCGCCTGGCAATGATCGTCCGCGGCCACCGCGGACGCATTCGGACGCCGGCATGACGCTGTGTAGGCCTTCGCGACGCCTCCTGTAGGAACACCCTCGCGAAAACACGTGCTGTTCGGCGTATGCTGCCGCGATGAGGTTGCCCGCATCGGCGATGGCCGCGCTCGTGGCGGCGGTGCAGTTGCTCTGCCCGCCTCCTGCCTCCTGCGCCGTCCCGCTGGGCTACCGTTACATCGGCAGCCGCGTCGTCTCCGAAGGCCGCGTCGTGTTCTGGTACTGGAACGTCGACTACGTCGAGGTCGGACCGCATGGCGTGAGCTTCGTCGCGCGGATGTACGCGCGGGCGGTCGACGTCAGCCAGGAGCGCCCATTCATCGCCGTCGTGCGCTGCGACTCGAAAACCTATCGCGGCATGGACGCGCCCGGCGAATATCAGTCGATCGAGGAAGGCGAGCCGATCGCCGCCGTGTGGAAGGCCGGATGCGATAAGGGCTACGCCGTCCCGCTGGCGCAGCGCGTCGCGCGGCTCAACGGCACGCCCGGTGTGTCGCTCGTCGCGGCACGACAGGATCCGGCGGCCCCGCCTGCGCCGCGGCCTGCCGAACCGTTGCTGATCGCGCAGGGCAAGGCGCCGCCGCCGGCCGCGGCGGAGCCTGCGGATCCGAGGCGCGCCGATGCCTGCGTGCGCTTTGCCGAGTCGCGCAGCGCGCCGGCCGGCGACGCGACGATCACCAACGCGTGCACGTATCCCATCGAAGTGACGCTTTGCTACAAGGGCGCGCGCGGTGGCGCGTTCGACTGCGCGACGCCGGCCAAGGGCAAGCACGGCGACAGCCTCGACGCAGGCATCACGCACGTGCTTCCCGAATATCGGCGCGGCCGCAACAAGGGTATCAACGCCGTAGCGTGCCGCGGCGAAGTCGGCTCGGTGTTCCCGCGCCTCGACGAAGGCGGCAAGAGCGGATGCTATTGACGCGGGGTCAGGCCTCGTCTGTCCAGTAGTCGAGGTGATGCTCGCCGCGCGTCACGTGGCGGAAGTCATCGGCGAACGCACCGACCTTCTTCGAGTCGGGATACTCGCAGATCTCGGCGGCCATCATCGTGCTCACCGAGAGGTAGGCAAGGTCGGCGTCGGAGTCGTTGACGATCTGGTGCGCCGTCTCCGGGCCGCCGGTGGGGCAGCAGATGACATCGCCCGCCCGGATCCTGCGCGTTTCATCGCCGTACCGCAGCGTGCCGCTTCCCTTGATGATGAAGAACATCTCCTCTTCGCCGCGATGGCTGTGGAAGGGGCACGAGCGCTTCCCCGGCGGGACGACGTCATACGAATAGCCCAAGTCCTTTGCGCCGACCAGCGGCCCGATGCGCGCGCCGTTCGACTCGTACTTGTCACCCTTTGCGAAGTGCTCGAGCTTCAATTCGTCGAGGTTGACGACTTTGGTCGCGATGACGCTCATGCGCGTTGCTCCCGACTCCACCGCGCTAAGGCTTGATGTACGCGAATCCTTCGCCTTGCGCTTCGGCAAGGGAGATCACGCCCGCGGGCACGACCTTCACGAACGACGCGAGCGAGCTCGGCGGGATCTTCTTCTCGTCGAGCGCGTTGTGGCATGCCTGGTACTCGACCCCGGCTTTGGCGGTGGCCGCCATCTCCGTGATGAGATCGTTGCTGCCCTGGTAGCCGTAGACGCCGCTGCCGTCGGAGATGACGCGCACCTTCACCCCCGGGTACTTCGCGCTCAAATTGCGCGCGTTGGACAGCGCCGCCGGCCACGCGTCGGCTTCGCTTACATGAAGCACGATCTTGAGCGCACGGGTTTGCTGCGCAGAGGCAGAGGAGATTGCACCGGCCGCGGCGACGGCGCCGCCCAGCATCAGGGCGCGACGCGCGGAATCGGGCATGGAGGCATCGTGCTGCGAATCGTTCATGCGCGCTCCTTCCTATTTCGTTGACGTGGCCGCACTCGACCAGGACATTGAATCGTCACGGTCGCTGCGAGGATGAATGCGTCGCGAGTGCGTTACGAAGCCTTGTAGAAGTCATGTCTTGGCGATGTCGCGTCGGTTCGCGGCGTCGAGCGGTCATACGAATCCGTTGAGGGCATTGCCGCGGAAGACTAACTCATGGTTTGTTACTGGCGTCCCCAGGGGGATTCGAACCCCCGTACTCACCGTGAAAGGGTGATGTCCTAGGCCTCTAGACGATGGGGACCTTGGACTTGCCGCAGCTAGAGCGGCGAAGACGTGCACCGCTCGAATCGTGTGGTGGAGGTAAGCGGGATCGAACCGCTGACCTCTTGCATGCCATGCAAGCGCTCTCCCAGCTGAGCTATACCCCCACGGCGAATTTGTGATTATAGCGTATCGCGCCCCGCCGGCAAAACGCCAAGCGGCTCGCGCCGCTAACGCCGGCATCGATCCTGCGATCGGCTATGATGCGCGGCCGCATGGATCGCATCGACAACCCGCCTGCCCTCGTCACGCTTCGCGAGCGCGTCGTCTTCATCACCGGCGCCGGCGGGGGCCTCGGCGCCCCGCTCGCGCGCGCTTGCGCGGCGCGAGGCGCGACGGTCGTGCTGCACGGCCGCGTCGTGCGCAAGCTCGAAGCGCTCTACGACGAAATCGTCGCCGCCGGGCACCCCGAGCCGACGATCCTTCCGCTCGACCTCGCCAAGGCCACAGCGGACGATTTCGGCAACGTCGCGAGCGCGCTGCAAGCCCAACTCGGCCGCCTCGACGCGCTCGTCCACACCGCCGCGATGCTGGGCACGCTCGGGCCCATCGAGCATCAGTCCTTCGACAGCTGGCTCGCGCTGCTGCGCGTAAACGTCGCCTCGCCGATGGGCCTCACACGCGCCGTGATGCCGCTCCTCGCCGGCTCGCCCGACGCCAGCGTGATCTTCACGCTCGACAGCCGCGGCGAGCAGCCGCGCGCCTACTGGGGCGGCTACGCCGTGACCAAGGCGGGCGTGGCGACCCTTGCGCGCGAGCTTGCAGACGAGTGGGAGAACCGTTCGAACCTTCGCATCAACGCCGTCCTGCCCGGCCCCATCCGCTCGCCGCTGCGCGGCCGCACGCACCCTGGGGAAGATCGCATGGCGCTTCCGCCGGCGGAGACCTTGGTGCCGCTCTACCTGCACCTCATCGCCGGGCAGACGAAGGCGGCGAGCGGCCAGCTTGTCGACGCTCAGGACTGGCTGGCCGGCGCGTCCTGCGCAAGGCCGCTTCGCGCGTAGCGCAGCATCACCCGCAGGCGGCGGAAGTCCTCCGCCGGCAGCATGTCCGGCACGATCAGGACCGAGCGCGACCAGTGCGCGCCGTCGGGGCGCCACACGAGGCTCGTGAGCGACGCCGAGACGTACGTCGAGCTTCGCACATGGCCGGCGACAAGCCGGCCGTCACCTCGATTCACGACCAGGACCAGGTCGGGCGCGAGCCGAAGCTCGGTGACCGTGCTTGCGCCGCGGCGCAACGCGACGCGTGTGAAGGCGAGCCACGCCCACGCCAGCAGGGCCGCGCAAGCGCCCGCGTGCTGCCACGGCTCGAGCGGCAGCGCGAGGACGAGGGCGAGCGTGGAAAGCGTGCCAACGCCGATCGCGGCGCCGACGATGCGCGACGGGCCGAGTGCGACGTGAACGGACGGGGGCATGCGCATGGGCGCATTGCACGCCCGCGCGCGTCGAGGCGAAATCGGCCGTTCGGCCTAAGTCAGGCGGTCTTTCCGCCCGCCAGCGCGAGCCACGTCTCCACGACCGTATCGGGATTGAGCGACACGCTCTCGATGCCCTGCTCGACCAGCCATTGCGCGAGATCGGGGTGGTCCGACGGGCCCTGCCCGCAGATCCCGACGTACTTGCCGTGCTTCTGGCACGCCTTGATCGCGAGCGCGAGCATCGCCTTGACCGCGTCGTCGCGCTCGTCGAAGGTCGCCGCAATCGGCCCGCCGGAGTCGCGGTCCACACCCAGCGTCAGCTGGGTGAGGTCGTTCGACCCGATCGAGAAGCCGTCGAAGTAGTCGAGAAAGCGCTCGGCGAGGATCGCGTTCGACGGCAGCTCGCACATCATGATCACGCGCAAGCCGTTGTCCCCGCGCGCGAGCCCGTTCTTGGCGAGCAGCGCGACCACGCGCTCGGCCTCGTTCAGCGTGCGCACGAACGGGATCATGACCTCCACGTTGGTGAAGCCCATGAGGTTTCGCACGCGCTTGATCGCCTCGCACTCCATCGCGAAGCACTCGTAGAACTCGGGCGCGATGTAGCGCGAGGCCCCGCGGAAGCCGAGCATCGGGTTTTCCTCGTGGGGCTCGTAGCGGTCGCCGCCCAGTAGGTTGGAGTACTCGTTGGACTTGAAATCCGACAGCCGCACGATGACCTTCTTGGGGAAGAAAGCGGCGGCAATGGTGGCTACCCCTTCCACGATCTTCTGGATGTAGAACTCGATGGCGCTCGGGTAGCCCGCCACGCGCGTGGCAATCTCGCGCGCGAGCTCCCGCGGCTGGCGGTCGAGCTCGAGCAGCGCCTTGGGATGGATGCCGACGTTGCGGTTGATGATGAACTCCAGCCGCGCGAGCCCTACGCCCTCGTTCGGCAGGCGCTGGAACTCGAACGCGAGCTCGGGGTTGCCGACGTTCATCATGATGTGCGTCGGCGAGGGCGGCATGCGGTCGAGTGCCACGTCCACGACCTCGATCGGCAGGAGCCCCTCGTAGACATGGCCGGTGTCGCCTTCCGCGCACGACACCGTCACCTCGTCGCCGTCGCGCAGCACCCGGGTGGCGTCACCGCAGCCCACGACCGCCGGGATACCGAGCTCGCGCGCGATGATCGCGGCGTGACAAGTGCGGCCGCCGCGGTTGGTGACGATCGCCGCGGCGCGCTTCATCACCGGCTCCCAGTCGGGATCGGTCATCTCGGCGACGAGGACGTCGCCCGCCTTGACGCGCTCCATTTCCGCCACGGAGCGCACGAGTCGCACCGGCCCTTGCCCGATCTTCTGCCCGATGGCGCGCCCCGACGAAAGGACGCGGGCGCCGCGCTTCAGCCGATAGCGGCGCAACCGGTCGGGATTGTCCTCGCGCGACTTCACGGTCTCCGGGCGCGCCTGCAGGATGTAGACCTGCCCGTCGCGGCCGTCGCGGCCCCACTCGATATCCATCGGCCGGCCGTAGTGCTTCTCGATGGTCACCGCGGCGCGCGCGAGCGCCTCGGCCTCGGCATCGGTGATCGAGAAACGGATGCGCTCTTCGGCCGGCACCTCGATCGTAGCCGTCGACGTGCCCGCGGACCGGGCGTCGGTGAAGACCATCTTCTGCGCCTTGCCGCCCACCGTCTTGCGCAAGATCGCCGGCCGCCCCGCCGCGAGGTTGCGCTTGTCGACGTAGAACTCGTCCGGGTTGATCGCGCCCTGCACGACGGTCTCGCCGAGACCGTAGGCGGCGGTGATGAACACGACCTGGTCGAACCCCGACTCCGTGTCGAGCGTGAACATGACGCCCGCGGCGCCCAGGTCGCTGCGCACCATTCGCTGCACGCCGGCGGACAGGGCGACGTCGGCGTGGGCGTAGCCCTTGTGCACGCGGTAGGCGATCGCCCGGTCGTTGTAGAGCGAGGCAAACACTTCCTGTATTGCCTTAGTTATATTCTTTAAGCCACTGATATTAAGAAACGTTTCCTGCTGCCCCGCGAAGGACGCGTCAGGCATGTCCTCTGCGGTGGCGGATGAGCGCACCGCGAACGTGGCGTCGGGCGCGGTCTTGGTAAGGGTGTCATACGCGGCCGCGATCGCGGCCTCGAGCGGAGGCCGAAGGGGTGCCTCGGCGATCCAGTGGCGAATCTCGGAGCCCGCCGCCGCCAGCGCCCGCACGTCGTCGACGTCGAGCGACGACAGCTTCGCTTCAATCCTCTTCCCGAGGCCGTCGTGCGCGATGAACTCGCGGAATGCGCTGGCGGTGGTCGCGAACCCGCCGGGGACGCGGATTCCGGCCCCGGCGAGCTGCCCGATCATCTCGCCGAGCGAGGCGTTCTTGCCGCCGACCGCCTCGACGTCGGACATGCGCAGCTGCTCGAACGGGAGCACGAGAGATCGGGCCTGGGACATGGGATCGCGGCTAATCGATGGGATGACGCGCCGCACAAACCAGGCGCTCGATAGGCGTGATTCTACCTGCGGGGGGCAGCACCCTTTCCCTCGCGCTGCATCGCACGACGGAAAACAAGCGGCCGCCGGAGCCGGCGGCCGTCGCGACGATCGAAGCCGTCGGGTCAGGGCCGCGGCGTCTCGTCGGGCTGGATCGTGGAGATGTCGTCGGATTCGAAGCCGCTGTCGCCGTCCTGCGCGAGATTGACGCCTCCGTCGGACCCATGGCGGTGCCGGCTCCTCACCGCCCGCCGCAGCGTGCGGTAGAGATCGGGATGCGACTCCTTGAGATAGGAAATGATCTCGAAATCGATCCGCTTGACTTGCGACAGATCCAGCTGCTCCACATGAACAAGGCGCAGCAACTCCTTGACCGGACGGGGCATATCGCGCCCGCTTTCATACCGCGACCCGCCGCTCTGGGTGACGCCGATCTGAGTCCAGAATTGCTCCTGGTTCATGCCGAGCCGCCTGCGGATTTCGCGGGGGTTGAGGACGCGGTCGAGGATTTTCACGGGGTGGGCCCTTCGAGGGGAGCAGCGGGCGGGCAGCCGAGGTCGGGGTTCGAGGTCTTTGCCTGGACTATACCAATGGCATATTTTTGACTGAATTCCACTCCAGCGCAAGTGATACCGGACGGGCGGCGTAACTTGCCCGCAAAACGTGGCGCCGGGGCAACGGCGCCGTGCGCGCCACAAGGTTACGCCGAATGAGCACGCGCGCAATGCGCGGCCGTCGGATGTCGGGCCGCTTGCTAGAATCTTCGAAGATGTCTCCCATCGATCTGCACGCACATTCGACCGCCTCCGACGGCCTCCTTTCACCGGCCGAGCTCGTCGCCCATGCGCTGCAGCGCGGTCTCTACGTGCTCGCGCTCACCGACCACGACGACACCGGCGGTGTGGAGGAGGCGATGCAGGCTGCGCACGGTACGGCCCTGACCCTCGTTCCAGGCGCGGAGCTTTCCGCGAGCTGGGAAGCGCACACGATCCATGTCGTCGGGCTGCACATCGATCCCTCGGACCGAACGCTCGCCGATGGCCTTGCCCGCATCCGGGAGGGGCGCGACGCGCGCGCGCACCGGATCGCCGAGGCGCTGGAACAGGCGGGCATCGCGGGGGCCTACGCGGGCGCGCGCAGGTACGTCACGAGCGACCGCCTCATCTCGCGCTCGCATTTCGCGCGCTTCCTCGTCGAGCGCGGTCACGCCAAGTCCACGCGCGACGTGTTCAAGCGATATCTCACGGCCGGCAAGCCGGGCTATGTCCGGCACGCCTGGGCCTCCCTCGTCGATGCCGTGAGCTGGATCCACGCCGCCGGCGGCCAGGCGGTGCTCGCGCATCCTGGACGCTACAAGGTCACGCCTACCGGGATGCGTCGGCTGCTCGGCGTGTTCCGGGAGGCGGGCGGCGATGCGATCGAAGTGTTCTCCGCGTCGCACACGCTCGCGCAGGCCGAGGAGTACGCGCGCCACGCCCGCGTGTTCGGCTTTGCCGCGTCGGCCGGCTCCGACTACCACGGACCGGGGGAGAGCCCGCTCGACCTGGGCGCGCTCCCGCCGCTGCCGGTCGGGCTCACGCCGGTGTGGTCACGCTGGTAGCGGGCCGCCTTCCCATGCGCGGCAAGCGAACGGTCTTCTTCCTGTCCGACCGCACCGGCATCACCGCCGAGATGCTCGGCAACAGCCTGCTCACGCAATTCGACGAGTTCGACTTCTCTCGCGTGACGATTCCCTTCGTCGACTCGCCCGAGCGCGTGGCGGACGCGGTGCGCCTAGTCAATGAAGCCGCGGAGCGCGAGGGACGGCGGCCGCTCGTCATCAGCTCCGTCGTCGACGAGACCGCGAGCGAGGCCATCCGCCGCGATGCGAACGCGCTCACGCTCGACCTCTTCGGGGTGTTCATCCAGCCGCTCGAGGCGGAGCTCGGCGCCAAGAGCTCGCACACGGCAGGCCGCTCGCACGGCATCGCCAACAGCCACGAGTACTTCGCGCGGATGGAGGCCATCAACTTCACCCAGGCGCACGACGACGGCGCCACGACGCGCGACCTCGACAAGGCGCAGGTGGTCCTCGTCGGCGTCTCGCGCTGCGGCAAGACGCCGACGTCGCTCTACCTCGCGCTGCAGTTCGGCATCCGTGCCGCGAACTTTCCGCTCACGCCGGACGACTTCGCCGACCGTCGCCTGCCGGCTTCCGTCCTGCCGTACCGCGCCAAGCTGTTCGGGCTCACCATCCAGCCCGAGCGCCTGCGCGAAATCCGCGAGGAGCGGCGGCCCGGGAGCCAGTACGCGGCGCTCGACAACTGCCGCTACGAGGTGCGCGCAGCCGAGGCGCTGATGACGCGCGAGGGCATCACGATGCTCGATACGACGACGAAGTCCATCGAGGAGATCGCCACCACGATCCTGCATCGGGCGAAGCTGCAACGGCACATCTGGTAGGTCAGGACGCGCCCGGCACGCACATCGCGACGTGATCGTCGCCGTCGCCTTCGGCCACCCATCCCTGCGCAACCATCTGGTCCCGCACCGCGCGGTCGATCGTGTAGCGGTGATTGGCATCGACGCGGTTGTTGTACACGCGGTAGAGCGGCTGCGTCCCCGAAGGACACGTGCCCGCCGCCGGGAGCACGACCTGCATATACGCTGGGTCCTCCAGCACGAATTCCGGATGCGCCTGGAACGTCGCGTTGCACTCGGCGACACTGCGGCCGAAAAAGTGCGAGTTGCCGTCGGACGGCGGGATGTAATAGCGGCACACCTGGCTCGTCGTCGCCGCGGGCTGCGCGTACGCGAGGAAGCTCTTGCCCGTTCGTGTCCACCTGGACGGCGTGAGGCCCTGGTCGAGATTCGCCATCTCTGAGGCGATCCACGTGATGAAGTAGTGGTCGAGGTCGGCGTTGTAGTACTCGACCACGTTGACGGTCGGCGCCTGGCCCACCGCGCTCGCGGCCGCGACCCCGTTGGCGGTGAGCGCGAACTCGTAGTAGCCGTCGTTGGTGAAGAGCGCGAGCTTCGAGGTCGCCGGCCCTTCGGCGGCCGGCGTGGCCTGCACCTGCATCGTGCAGCTCGCGCCGGGCACGACCACCGTCCCGGGCATGCAGCCCGATACCTGCTTGAACTGCGCATCGCCGATCGCTGCGGTCTGGATCGAAAGCGGCGCGTTCCCGCTGTTGGTCATCGTGACCGCCTGCATCGGCGAGGGCGTGCCCACCGCGGTGCTGCCGAAGTCGATCGTGTTCGGCAGGCCGCAAGCGTACGGCGCGGTGACGCCGCCGGGAAGTCCGTACAGGCAGCGGCAGCCGCGCAGGTCGTCCGCTTGCGGTGTCGCGAGCTGGTTGTATTGCGTGAGCGGCGGTCCGGCCATGATCGCCTGCTCGGTGTTCGAGTGATCGAGGCCGAACGCGTGCCCCCATTCGTGCGTCATGAGCCGGTCGAGATCGGACATCGACGCGATGTTGGTCACCGACAGCGTGACGTCGGCGTCGTAGATGACGCGCTGGCTCCCTTCCTGCGAATACCACGCGAAGGTCCACGCCCCGAGCGACGGATCGATGGCGCCCCACCCCACCACGCTCTGCCCGTCCGGTTGCGACCCGTAGGCCGGGTCGTTCACCATGGTGCCGGGCGCCGTGGTCGTCTCACCTTCGTAGACGTAGGTGATGCCGCATTGCGAGGACCATTTGTCGAAGGACTGCTGGAGCTGGGCGATCACTGCCGCCTTGTCGCCGGCAAGCGCAGCGGGCGCGTTGGCGTGGTTGTACTTCCAGCGCAAAGGCCCCACCCAGCGCGCCGACGGCGAAAACAAGTACACATACTTCGGGTCGACGCGGCCGCCGGCGCCCAAGGGGATTCGCGCTTCGCGCAATTGGTGATCCGACGTCGCCGCGACTTCGTGGGCCGCCGCCGCGCCGTGGAGAAGCGCGAACGCGGCCACCGCGAGCAGCGACCTTGCGCAGAGCTTCGAGAAATCGTTGCCGATCCACCGCGCAACCATGGCTTGGAGCGAACTGAATGGACGATGGCGGCATCATCGTTTTCGCCCGCGGCAAGCGCAGTCGGAGGCCTCCCAAAGCGCGGTCGGAGGCGCTTGCACGGGATGTCGGACGGCGTAGTAGCGCTGTCGCTGCCTTGCTGACGTCGACGAACGGCGACGTCGGCGCAGCGCTATCGCCGTCGTGGGAGCAGTCCTACAAGCCGTAGAAGCGGCGCGCCGTCCCGCCCATGAGCGCGGCCCGGTCCTCGGCGGACCAGCCGGCGGTGAGCGCGACGGTTGCCGCATACCAGCTCTGGTATGTTGCCGCGAGATTCAGCACCGGCCAGTCGCTGCCCCACATGAGGCGTTGCGGTCCGAAGATCTCGACCAGGAACTCAAAGTAGCGGCGCAGCAGATCGATGGTCCAGCCGGCTCCGGCTTCCGTGACCAGCCCCGAGATCTTGCAGCGGACCCGCGGGTTGCCGGCGGCGACGCGCATTAGGCGCGCCCACGGCTCCCACATGCCTTGCCTGATGTCGGGCTTCGCGCCGTGATCGATGACCACCGCGAGATCGGGATGGCGGTCGAGCATCGTGAGCAGCGCCGGCAGCTGCGCGGGTTTTACGAGCGCGTCGAAGCGCAAGCCCAGCCTGGGCAGCGCCGCCAGAGTCTTGCCGACCTCGGCGCGCAGGATCCACGCGATGTCCGGAAGGTCCTGCAGCATCGGCCGCACGCCCTTGAGGAGGTGGCTGCGTGCAAGGCGCGTGAGCGTGGGGATCGCATCGCGCGCGCCCAAGTCGACCCATCCCACGACGCCTTTGACCACGCCGTCGCTGCGCGCGGCAACGTCGAGCAGGTAGCGCGTCTCTTCGACGGTCGCAGCAGCCTGCACCAGGACGGTGGCGGCCACGTTCGCCTGCTCTCGCAGCGGCGCTAAGTCCTTGAGCGAGAAATCGCGATAGATCGGCGCGAGCTCGGGCGTGAGCCAGCCGTAGTCGCCGCGCGCGAGCGACCACACGTGGTGATGGGCATCGACGAAGCCGGTCATGAATCGGAATGAAGATCGGGCAACGGGGCCTCCGCCGCGACGAGGCCGCGGGCGCGTAGCTCCCGCCAATATTCTGCCGGAACCGGAAAGCGGCGCATGGCGAGGAGCGCATCGACCTCGGGTTCGGAGCGCGCGCCGGCGAGCACCGCCGCGACGGCCCGATGCGCCGCCGGAAACTGCAGCGCGGCCGCGCGCAACGGCACGTCATGGCGCGTCCCCACCGCTTCAAGGGCGGCTACGCGGGCGATCACGGGCGCCGAGGCGGGCTCGTAATCGAATAACGGCGGCCCGCCGTCCGCGGGACGCGCGCCGGTTGCGAGGATGCCGGAATTGAACGCTCCGCCCAGGACGACCGCCACCCCGCGCCGCAGGCACAGCGGCAGAAGCTCCGGCAGCGCCGACTGGTCGGCGAGCGTGTAACGCCCGGCGAGCAGGATCGCGTCGAGGTCGGCATGGCGCAGCACGTCGAGGCAGATCGGCACGCCGTTGACGCCGATGCCGTAGCCCGCGATGACGCCGTCGCGCTTCAGCTCGGCGAGCGCCGGCAGCCCGCTGTCGAGGAGCTCGCGCAAGTGCGCGTCGAAGCGCTCGGCATGCGTCGCACGGTCGAGGTCGTGCGCGTAGACGATATCGACGCGTGCAAGCCCGAGGCGCGCGCGGCTGTCCTCGAGCGAGCGCAGCACGCCGTCGCGCGAGTAGTCGTACTCCTGGACGAATGCCGGCACGTCGACATAGCCATGCTGCGCGGACGGGGCGGAGGCGTCGGCGCGCAGCAGGCGGCCGACCTTGGTCGACAGGAGGAATTCGTCGCGGGGCATGGCTCGAAGAGCGGCACCGAAGCGACGCTCGGACAACCCCTGGCCATAGTGCGGGGCCGTGTCGAAATAGCGGATGCCGTGCTGCCATGCGCGGCGGATCACTGCGACGGCGACGGCGTCGGGCACCGCGTGATACAGGTTGCCGAGAGGTGCGCCCCCGAGCGCGACGCCGGCGGCCGCGGTCGCGGCGCGAAGGCGTTCGGTGACCGGTTGCACGCCGACATGTTAGTCCAGCACACTAGCGGCCACGCCGAAGCATGCGAACGATCGAGAAGGAATGGCGACGGATGAACGGACGGCCCCCTCCCCTCATCAAGGGTCTATGGTGCGCGACGCTGACGCCGGTGGGCGCCGACGGCCGCGTCGACCACGCCCGATTCGCTGCGCACGTGCATGCGCTGTTCGCGCAAGGCGTGGCGGGTGTGGCGCCCTTCGGGACGACGGGCGAAGGCCAGTCGTTCTCCGTCGACGAGCGCCGCGCGGGCCTCGAGGCGCTCCTGGCCGCGGGTGTCCCACCGGCGCGCGTCATCGCCGGCACGGGCTGCGCGTCACTGCCCGAGACGATCGCGCTAACTCGCCACGCCACGAGCGCCGGCTGCATCGCAAGCCTCGTGCTGCCGCCGTTCTTCTGGAAGGATCCGAGCGACGACGGCCTCTTCGCCTGGTACTCGAGATTGATCGAAGGCGTCGGCGATGCGCGTCTTCGCGTCTTCCTGTATCACCTGCCGCAGGTGTCCTCGGTTCCCCTGTCGGTCGACCTGGTCGCGCGCCTCGCTGCGGCGTTCCCAGGGGTGATCGCGGGCATCAAGGACAGCGAGGGCAACTGGGAGCACACGCTCGCGCTCATCGAGCGCATTCCGCATCTGACCGTCGTCATCGGCCATGAGCCGCACCTGCCGAGGCTCATGCGCGCCGGCGGGGCGGGCACGATCTGCGGCGTGGCCAATATCCACCCGGGCCTCGTACAGTCGCTGCTCTCGCCCACGGCGTCCGCCGAGGACGAGGCGCGAATCGCAAAGTTCATCGCGATCGCGTTCATGCAGCCGCTTCTCGCCGGCTTCAAGAGCATGGTGGCCGACCGCCTGCGCGATCCTTCATGGAAGCACGTGCGGCCGCCCCTTGTTCCGCTGACCGACGCGCAGAGCCGCGCGCTGCGCGAGGCGCTGGAGCGGTCCGGATTTCCAACCACCGAGATAGCGCGATGACGACGCTCACGCAGGACGACCTCGACGCGCTGGCCTCGTTCGACACGCCGACCGTCTGCAATGCCTTGGAGCGCCTCGATGCCGCATTGCAAAGCAGCGGCTATACCACCGAAACCTTCGTCTGCGGCTTCCCGACGCAGAAGCCCGTGGTGGGCTACGCCCGCACGGCCTGCATCCGCTCCGCGCATCCCTTGGGTGCCTCTGCCGCCGAGCAGCGCGCCGCGCAGAACGATTACTACCGCTATGTCGACGCCGGGCCGCGCCCCTCGCTCGTCGTCATCCAGGACCTCGACGGCGCACAGGCCGGCTACGGCGCGTTCTGGGGCGAGGTGCAGTCGGCGATCCACGTCGGCCTCGGCGTGCGCGGGCTCGTCACCAACGGCTCCGTGCGCGATCTCGACCAGTGGGCTCCCGGCTTCCAGTTCCTCGCCGGGCGCGTCGCACCGTCCCACGCCTATGCGAAGCCGGTGGCCTTCGGGACCGAGGTGATGGTGCTCGGCATGCGCGTGCGCCACGGAGATCTCGTCCACGCCGATCGCCACGGCGCGGTGGTGGTGCCGCGAGCGCTCGCGAAGGCGGTGCCCGACGCCGCACGCGCGATCGCCGAGCGCGAGGCGCGCATCCTCGCCGTCGCGCGCGCCCCCGGCTGCACCGCGGCCAAGCTGATCGACGTCTTCGTAGACCTCGATCGCATCCATTAGGGCCGCTGTCCGGCCCTGAACCGCGTGCAGTATCATCGCGTGGCAACTCGCGCACACTTTCGGTCTTCACAACAACCCGCGCGCAGAACAAGGAGGAAGCATCATGGCCGAATCGCAACGTCGCCGGCTCTTGAGGGCCGGCGTTTCCGCAGCCGCGCTCGGCGCCGTCCCGGGGGCAGGACAGCTCGCGGCGCGGGCCCAGGGCGCCTTCGACTGGAAGAAGTTCAAGGGCGAGACGATCGAGGTCTTCCTCGTCAAGAGCCCGCGCGGCGACCTGCTCACGAAGTACCACAAGGAGTTCGAGGACCTCACCGGCATCACCGTGGGCTCCGAGATGATCCCCGAGCAGCAGCAGCGGCAGAAGGCGGTCATCGAGTTCAACTCGGGCAAGCCGAGCTTCGACGTCATCGCCATCTCGTACCACGTGCAGAAGCGCCTGTTCGGCAAGAACAAGTGGATGGAGGACGTGCGGCCGCTGGTGGCCGACAAGTCGCTGGCCGATCCGAATCTCGACTTCGCCGATTTCGCCAAGGGCGGGATGAACTGGGCGACGCAGCCGGACGGCCGCATCGACAGCCTGCCGCTCAACCTCGACCCGTGGATGCTCTACTACAACAAGGAGCTGTTCGACGCCAAGGGCATCGCGTATCCGAAGAATTTCGCCGAGATCGTCGACGCCGCGGCGCGCCTCAACGACCCTGCCAAGGGCGTTTGCGGGTTCGTGGGCCGCGGCCTGAAGAATGCCAACGTTCCGGTGTGGACGAGCTTCCTCTTAGGCTACGGGGGCGGTTTCGTCGACGACAAGGGTCGCCTCCTGACCGAAACGCAAGCCGCCGTCGACGGGGCCAAGATGTATCAAACGCTGCTCGCCAAGTCCGGCCCGCAAGGGGTCGCCGGCTTCAACTGGAACGAGTCCCAGAGCCTGTTCGCACAAGGCAAGGCGGCGATGTGGCTGGACGGCGTGGGCTTCGCGCAGCCCCTCGAGGACCCGACCAAGTCGCGCGTCGTCGGCAAGGTCGGCTATGGCGTGATGCCGCCCGGCCCCAAGGCGCAGGTGTCCGCGATGTTCGGCGACGGCGAAGGCATCTCGTCGTTCTCGACCAAGAAGGGTCCGTCCTGGTTCTACCTGCAATGGGCGTCGAACAAGAAGAACCAGGCGCGCATGCTCGAAGCCGCCGCCGGCGCGCCGGTGCGCACGTCCGCGTACCAGGACGCCGAGGCGCTCGCCGCGCTCAAGACGCGCAAGGCGTGGGTCGACTGCATGCTGGGCTCGGTCAAGATCGCGCAGCCGGGATTGCCGATCATCGTGCCGGTCACGGAGTTCCGCGACGTGTTCGGCATCGCGCTTTCCAACATGCTCAACGGCGCCGATCCGGCGAGCGAGCTCAAGAAAGCCACGGTCGAATTCCAGCCGGTGCTCGACAAGAGCGAGAAGAGCTGATCGCGGAGCCGGCTGCGGGCCGCGGCCCCGGTCTGACGAAACGATGCAGCGAAGGACGTTCGTCGCAGCACTCGGCGCCGGGCTCGTGGCGGCGCCCGGCCCGCTGCGCGCGCAGGCGCGCAAGCCGGCGCGCATCGGATTCGTCGGCGGATGGTATTCCGCCGCGCGAGTGGCAACGCTTTTCGAGGCGTTCCGGCTGGGCATGCGGGACCTGGGCTACGTCGAGGGTGAGAACGTCGCGATCGAATCCCGGATGATGGAAGGGACCTCCCTCGAGAAAGCGGCGAGCCTCACCGCCGAGCTCGTCGGCTCGAGGGTCGACCTCGTCGTGACGCAGAACTTCGCGGCCCTCGGCGTAAAGGCCGAAGCCGGGACGCTGCCGGTGATATTCGTCTACAGCGGGGACCCGGTTGCGGCCAAGCTCGTCGCGAGCCTCGCGCGGCCGGGCGGCAACCTCACAGGCATCTCGCTCATGTCCGTGCAACTCACCGCGAAGCGCGTCGAGTTGCTGAAGCGCTTTGCCGCCCTCACCAACCCGCTTCATCCGGGCGAGATCGAAGAAGCAAAGCAGGCGCAGGCCGCGGCCGAGCGCATCGGTGCTCGGCTCACCCAATATCCCGTGCACTCCGTTGCCGACGTGCAAGCCGCGCTCGAAGCGATGCTGCGCGAGCGCACGGAAGGCATCGTCGCGCTGTCGAACCTGCTGATCCAGTTCTGCGTCAACCTCAAGACGGCCCGGCAGATCGGCTTGACGATCCCGCAATCCGTGCTGGTGCGCGCCGACGAAGTGTTCTCGTGAACGCGACCTTTGCCGTTCCCGCCGAGACCGCGCCGCGCGCCGGCGTGGTGGCGCGGCGACGGCGGCGCTACTACTGGTTCGTCGTGCCCGCCCTCGTCGTCGTCGGCGCGGTGATCGTCTTTCCGTGGTTGTTCACGGTGTGGATGAGCGCCTTCGACTGGAAGATCGGGAGCACCGCGCACTTCGTCGGGTTCGACAACTACACGGGCCTCGCCAGCAACCGGCGCTTCCTCGAAGCGGTCGCGCGCACTTTCTACTTCACGGCGCTTGCCGTGGCGGCGCCGCTCGTGCTCGGCACCGTCGCCGCGCTGATCTTCCATCGCCGGTTCCCGTGGCGAGGCGTGCTGCGCGGCGTGTTCATCATGCCGATGATGGCGACCCCCGTCGCCGTGGCGCTCGTGTGGACGATGATGTTCCACCCGCAGCAAGGCGTGCTCAACTACCTGCTGTCGCTCGTCGGCCTGCCACCGTCGCAGTGGGTCTACTCGCCCACGCTCGTGATCCCGAGCCTCGTGCTGGTCGAGATCTGGCACTGGACGCCGCTCGTGATGCTGATCGTGCTGGGCGGCATGGCGGCGCTTCCGACCGAGCCGTACGAATCGGCGCGTCTGGACGGCGCGTCCGAATGGCAGCTCTTCCGCTACATCACGCTGCCGCTCGTCGCGCCGTTCCTGTTCGTCGCGGGCGTGATCCGCACGATCGACGCGCTGAAGACCTTCGACACCATCTACGTGATCACGTCGGGGGGACCCGGGACGGCGTCGGAAACGATCAACCTGTACCTGTACCTGCAGGCGTTCGCCTTCTACAATATCGGCAATGCGTCGGCAGTCGTCGTGATCTTCTTCGCGATCGTGCTCGCCCTGGCGCTCGCGCTCCTTCACCTGCGCGAGCGCACGCGATGGACTTAGGCCGCCTGCGCCGCCTCTCCCGCAAGCTGGGCTTCGCGTTCTCGGTGTTCGTGATCGTCTCGCCGGCCCTCTTCGTGTTCCTGTGGATGCTGTCGCTGTCGCTCAAGACCGAGATCGACAACGTGGCCTATCCGCCGGTGTTCATCCCCAGCCCGCCTACGTTCGAGAACTTCGTCTCGGTATTCGAGCAGAACGCGATCGGCCGTTACTTCTGGAACAGCGTCGTGGTATCGGGGGGCGCGACGCTGATCGCCCTCCTGATCGGCGTACCCGCCGGGTACGGCATCGCGCGCACCGGCGCACATCGCCTCACCGTGCTGATCCTGATCGCGCGCATGACTCCCGCGTTGTCGTATCTCATCCCGCTCTTCGCCGTATTCCAGTTCCTGCGTCTGAACAACACGCTCACCGCGCTCGTCATCACCCACCTCGTGATCACGGTGCCCATCGTTGTGTACGTGATGGCAGGCCACTTCGAGACCATACCGCGCGAGCTCGAGGAAGCGGCGCAGATCGACGGTGCGGGCGCCTGGACCACGTTCCGCCACGTCGCGCTCCCGCTGGCCCGACCCGGCATCGTCGTCGGGTTCATCCTCTCCTTCATCTTCTCCTGGAACAATTTCGTGTTCGGCGCGGTGCTGTCGGGGCGCGAGACGCGCACGCTGCCGGTGGCTGTGTACAACGTGCTCACCTTCGAGCAGCTCGCGTGGGGACCGCTCGCGGCGGCGGCGATCGTCGTGACACTACCGGTGCTCCTGCTCACCATCTTCATCCAGAAAGAAATCGTCGTCGGACTCACCGCCGGCGGCGTGAAAGGGGGATAGCTCGTGCTGCGCGGCATCCATCCACTGCTCAGCGCCGAACTCCTGCACACGCTTGCATCGATGGGTCACGGCGACGAGATCGCCGTGGTCGACGCCAACTTTCCCGCGGTAAGCGTCGCCCGCCGCGTGGTCGCCCTGCCCGGCGCCGACGCGCCGGCAGCGCTCGATGCGATCCTCACGGTCTTTCCGCTCGACACGATGGAGGTCCCGGCCGTGCTCACGATGGGCGTCGTCGGCGACCCGCAGGCCATTCCTCCGCCGGTCGCCGAATTTGCCGCGGTGCTGACCGAACACGGCTTTGCCGATCAGGAGATCGGCGCGCTCGAGCGGCACGAATTCTACGAGCGCGCGCGCAAGGCGTTCGCGGTGGTGCGCACGGGCGAGCTGCGGCCGTACGGGAACGTGCTGCTGGTGAAGGGCGTGGTGAGCGAGTACCCGTAGGCCGGCCCATGGTCGTCGTCTTCGGCTCGATCAACCTCGATCTCGTCGCGCGGGTGCCACGCATCCCGGCGCCGGGCGAGACGCTCGTTGCGACCGCTTACAAGACTTGCCCCGGCGGCAAGGGCGCCAACCAGGCGCTCGCCGCGCGGCTCGCCGGAGCACGGGTCGCCATGTTTGGCGCGGTCGGACAGGATGCCTTCGCCGCCCCGGCCCTCGCCAATCTCGCCGCGGCGGGCGTGGACCTCGGCGGCGTGCGGCGCGTCGACGCTCCGACAGGGGTGGCGCTGATCAACGTCGATACGCGCGGCGAGAACGCGATCACGGTCGTCGCGGGCGCGAACGCTCGGGCGCGCGCCGCGCAAGTGCCGGCGGAACGCCTCGGCCGCGGAAGCACCCTGCTCATGCAGCTCGAAACGAGCGTCGGCGAGGTCGCGGCACTCGCCGATCGCGCGCACCGGAGCGGCGCGCGCGTACTGCTGAACGCAGCGCCGGTGTCGCCGCTGCCCGACATGCTCTTGTCGAACATCGATTTCCTGATCGTCAACGAGACCGAGGCCGCGGCCATCGCGCCGGGGCTTTCGAGCGAAGCTTTCCTGCAGCGGATGCAGGGTCGACTCGGCGCGACCATCGTGATGACGCTCGGTGCTGGCGGCGCCGTCATGTCGTGCAATGGCGACGTCGCGCGCGAAACACCCCCGGCCGTCGACGTCATCGATGCGACGGGCGCCGGAGACGCGTTCGCGGGAACTTTTGCGGCCGTTCTGGATCGCAATGCGGCGGCGCGCGAGGCCCTCGCGGCCGCCGTGCATGCGGGCGCCCGCGCCTGCACGCACGAAGGCGCGCAGCCGACTCCTCGCTAGTCCCAGCAGGCGCGAGGCGTGCGGTTAGAATGCGCACTCCGATTCACCCTTCCGGACCGTCTAGAACATGGCTGCTCGTTACTCTTCCCCCCTGCGGCGTTGGCTGGCCGCGCTCTTCCTGTTCGGCGCACTCGTGCGCCCCGCGGCGGCCATCGACTGGTCGGATATCTGGTGGGTCGCGGCCGAGAGCGGATGGGGCGTGAACTTCATCAACGCCGACAACTTCATCTTCGCCACCTTCTTCGTCTACGGACCCGGCAACACGCCCATCTGGTACACGGGGCAGATGACCGACAACGGCAACGGCACGTGGTCCGGACCGCTCTATCTCACGACGGGCACTTACTTCGGCGATCCGTGGGCCGGGTCTCCGCAGCCGCCGCAGCAGGTCGGCACCGTCACGTTTACGCCAAGCTCGTCCGTCGCAGGGACACTGACCTACAACGTCAATGCCGTCAACGTGACCAAGCAGATCCGCCGCCAAACGCTGAAGGTCATTCCGCTCGGTGGGTATTACTCGGGGGCGCTCCTGTCGGTCTTCAGCAACTGCAACGACTCGAGTCAGAACGGTCCGGTCACGGCATACCTCGACTTCAACGTGACCCAGAGCCCTGGGTCGGGCACGCTCAAGATCGACATGATCCCGGCCGGAACGACGACCGCGTCGTGCACGATG
>DATJXV010000183.1:0-3410 GCA_035499955.1 Casimicrobiaceae bacterium | reverse complement strand
CCCTTCACGCCGCGCAAGCTCTGGTTCTACCTGGTGCACAAGTCGATCGGTGTCACCGTGTTCCTCCTCGCCTGTGCGCGGCTGGGTTGGCGGGCCGGGCATCCGGCGCCGCAGCCCGTGCCCGCGCCGGCCTGGCAGCTTCGGGCCGCGGCCTGGTCGCACGGCCTTCTGTACGCTTTGCTGCTGCTGATTCCGGTGTCCGGGTGGCTGTACAGCTCGTCGACCGGTATCCAGGTGGTCTACTTGGGCCTCGTGCCGCTGCCCGACCTCGTGCCCAAGGACAAGACGCTCGCCGCCGTGCTGAAGGGTGTGCACATCGGGTTGAACTCCGCGCTCTTTCTGCTGGTCTGTGTGCATGCCGCCGCCGCGATCCGGCACCACTTCGTCACCCGCGACGCGGTGTTGGCGCGCATGCTGCCGCTGGTCGAGCCGAGAAAGGGTGTCCGATGAGATGGATGTGGCTGCTCCTGTCCGCGCTCCTTGCCGGCTCCGCCGGCGCGCAGGGCGTGCTCGTCGACAAGAGCGAGATACGCTTCGTCGGCAAGCAGCTCGGCATCGGCGTGGAAGGCCGCTTCCGCACGTTCAAGGCGAGTGTGGTCTTCCTGCCCCAGGATCTCGCCAAGTCGAAGGCCGACATCGACGTCGACCTCGCGAGCATCGACCTTGCGAGCGAGGACTCGGAGAAGGAGCTTCGGGACAAGCTCTGGTTCGACACCTCGCGCTTTCCGGTCGCGCACTTCGCCTCGACCTCGTTTAAAGACGTGGGCGGAGACAAGTACGAAGTCGCCGGGCAGCTGTCGCTCAAGGGGGTGAGCCGCCCGGTCACGATCCCGTTCGCGGTCAGGAAGGACGCGGCGGGCAACAGCGTCGCCGAGGGTCAGTTCACGCTGAAGCGGCTCGACTACAAGGTAGGCGAGGGCGCCTGGGCGGACACCGATACCGTGGCCAACGACGTCGCCGTACGCATCCGGGTGGTGCTGCCGCCCGTCAAGTGATGGAATAATCCGGCCGCAAGGCTGTTTCGCCCGGGGATGCCGCCGGTTTCCCCAAGAACCAAGTGGAGGATGCACCAGACATGATCGCCCGCCTTCTAATCACCGCCGTCTGCCTCGCCGCCGCGATGCCGGCGCTGGCCCAGGACACATACGTCATCGAGCCCGCGCATTCGAGGCCGACGTTCGAAGTGCAGCACATGGGGTACACGACCCAGTTCGGAAGCTTCCAGACGGTGAGCGGCAAGGGCACGCTCGACCGCGCGGGCAAGAAGGGCTCGGTGGACGTGACCATCGACGCGGCGTCGGTCCGCATCTTCGACCCGCGGCTCGATGCCGTGGTCAAGGGCGAGCGATTCTTCAACGTCGAGAAGTTTCCGAGCATCACCTTCAAGTCGAACGACTTCAAGTTCGACGGCGACAAGGTGACCGAGATCCACGGCGATCTGACGCTGATCGGCGTCACCAAGCCGGTGACGCTCAAGGTCGTCGATTTCAAATGCGGCGAGCAGCCGTTCAACAAGAAGCCCATGTGCGGCGCGAACGCCACCGCGACGATCAAGCGCTCGGACTGGGGCATGACGCAAGGCGTGAGCACGATGACGCCGGGCGACGAGGTCGTCCTGCGTATCCCTGTCGAGGCGTATCGGGAAGCGGGCTAGGCAGGCACGATGTCCTCGCCGCGGCGCTCGATCGCGCCGCCGCGCAGGAGCTCGCCGACCAGCAGGTCGACCAGCGTCTCCGGCGTCATGCGCAGCACCGCCGCGTTGAGATCGCGATACACGCCGACGCGCTCGACGTAGGCGGGCAGGTCGGCGATCCGCATCGAGCGGCGCGCGAGCAGGCAGAACACGAGCAGGACCTTGAGGACATGGCGCGCCACGCGCTCGTCGTCGGCCTCGAACGCCTCGGTCCTGCGGTAGGCGCGCTCCAGCGCGGCCCCGACATCGGTGAACACCTCGCCGTGACCGGGAATCACGAACCGCGCGTCGAGGCCGGCGATCATGTCAAGGGTGGCGCGTGTGGCGGGGATCGCTTGCGGATCGATCGCGCGCGGCATGACGAGCCCGTAGCCGTTCTCCCACAGCGCGTCACCCGACACGAGGATGCGATGCTCGGGATTCCAGAACACGAGCGCGTGCATGTCGTGCCCGGGTGCTGCGAGCATGCGCCATTCGAGGTCGCCCCACACGTGCGTGCTCCCGGTTTCGAGCCGGAGGTCGACGGCGAAGCGGTCGGCCTGCTGATCGGCGTATTCGTATAACAGCAGCTTGCCGTCCCAGCGCTCGATCGCCGGGGCTTCCGCCGCCGGAAATGCGATCGGGCAGCCGTAGGCGGCGCGCACGGCCGCATTGCCCCCGACGTGATCGGAGTGGCCGTGCGTGTTGGCGAGGAGCGAAAGCGGCTCGCCGCCGAGTCCGCGCGGGGAGGCGAGCAGGGCGAGGGTGAGCGGCGCGTGGCTCCCGTAGCCCGAATCGATCAGCACGTGACCATCGCGGCTCTTGAGCACGACGTTGTTGGCCGACAGCCAGTCGCGGACGAAAACGTGCAGCTGCGGCGGCAGAGGCATGGCGAATTCTACCCGCGGCCCACCTGGAATCTTCCCTAGGTTGGCGCACGGGCCGCGCGCATCGTGTGCACACGGGACGCCGCCTGGGTGCCCCGACCACAAGGGAGAACAACGTGCACAAGCAATCGACTCGCAAGTTACTGGCGGCGGCCGGATTCGGCGCACTGCTCTGCGCGACGTCCGCCGGCGCGTACCCGCAATTCGACGTAAGCGTGGACGAAGCCGAGGCGCCGATTCCCGCCGTCGAGTATTACAACGCCGAGCACGACCAGTATTTCGTGACGACGTCGCAGGACGAGATGGCCGTGCTCGACGCTGGCGTCATCGCCGGCTGGGCACGCTCGGGCAACGCGCCCGGTTTCCTCGCCTTCGCGGACGCCGTTCGCGTGCGCGGCATGGACGCCGCGCATGCCGGTGCAACCCCGGTATGCCGCTTCTTCATCCCGCCGGCATCGCACTTCCTGTCCGCGTCGCCGGACGAATGCGCGGCCGTCGCCGCGGCGCATCCGGAGTTCACGCTCGAGTCGCCCGCGGCCTTCTATGCGTGGGCGCCGCGCGACGACGGCACGTGCCCGCAGCTTTACACGAAGATCGGCGGATTCGAGTTCCAGCCCGTGTATCGGCTGTGGAACAAGCGGCCGGACACCAACCATCGCTTCACCGCGAGCAAGGCCGAGCGCGACGAGATGGTCGACGAGGGATGGGTGTCGGAAGGCGCGGGGGACGACGGTGTCGCGATGTGCGTGCCGGTTTGGAAGTGAAATGGGGTCAGACCCCATTTCAAGATGTTTCAGAAAGCGGGGCCAGGCCTTGTAATGGGGTCTGACCCTATTTCGGATTCATCGCAA
>DATJXV010000182.1:0-43626 GCA_035499955.1 Casimicrobiaceae bacterium | reverse complement strand
CACGCCAGCGCGAACGGCAGGCCGTAGAGGAAGCGCACGAGGGTCGCGCCCAGCGTGCCCAACTCGCTCACGAGATGGCGCTGCGCCGCGTTGCGTACGGTCTGCGCGAACGCGGCGAATATCGTTATCGGTATCCACATGGGCGTGCTATACTGCACCAGATTTCCGAACTATCAACCGCCATGGTTATGACACCGCTGACGCGCACGGAGACCTTCTAGCGAGGGACGCGTCCGCACGCCCGTGGTCGGCAGTTGAGAAGCGAGAAGTGCGGCATTGCGTCCGCACTTTTTTGTTTTCAGCGACAGGAAGAAAGCCCATGGTCTCGATCACCTTACCCGACGGCGCGGTCCGAAAATTCGACGCGCCGGTCTCCGTGAAGGACGTCGCCGCGTCCATCGGCCCGGGCCTCGCCAAGGCGGCGCTCGCCGGCAAGGTCGATGGCAAGGTCGTCGACGCGTCGTACGTCATCGATCGCGACGCGTCGCTCGCGATCGTTACAGAGAGGGATCCCGAGGGCCTCGAGGTCATCCGCCACTCGACGGCCCACCTGCTCGCCTATGCGGTGAAGGAGCTCTTCCCCGACGCGCAGGTGACGATCGGCCCCGTGATCGAGGACGGGTTCTACTACGATTTCTCGTACAAGCGGCCTTTTACGCCCGAGGACCTCGCCGCGATCGAGCAGCGCATGGCGGAGCTCGCAAAAAGGGACGAGCCGGTCGTGCGCTCGGAGATGCCGCGCGACGAGGCCGTGAAATTCTTCGAGGGCATGGGCGAGCGCTACAAGGCCGAGATCATCGCTTCGATTCCGAGCAACGAGCCGATCTCGCTCTACCAAGAGGGTGGCTTCATCGACCTGTGCCGCGGCCCGCACGTTCCCTCGACGGGCCGGCTCAAGGTGTTCAAGCTCATGAAGGTCGCCGGCGCGTACTGGCGCGGCGACTCGCGTAACGAGATGCTGCAGCGGATCTACGGTACGGCGTGGACGAAGAAGGAGGACTTGGACGCCTACATCCACCGCATCGAGGAAGCGGAGAAGCGCGACCACCGCAAGCTCGGCAAGCAGCTCGACCTCTTCCACACCCAGGACGAGGCGCCGGGCATGGTGTTCTGGCATCCCAAGGGCTGGTCGATCTGGCAGCAAGTCGAGCAGTACATGCGCCGCGTGTACCAGGACAACGGCTACCAGGAAGTGAAGGCACCGCAGATCCTCGACCGCTCGTTGTGGGAACGCTCGGGGCACTGGCAGAACTTCAAGGACAGCATGTTTACGACGGAGTCGGAAAAGCGCGACTTCGCGGTGAAGCCGATGAACTGCCCCGGCCACATCCTCATCTTCAACTCGGACCTGCGAAGCTACCGCGACCTGCCGCTGCGCTACGGCGAGTTCGGCGCATGCCACCGCAACGAGCCGTCCGGCGCACTGCACGGGATCATGCGCGTGCGCGGCTTTACGCAAGACGACGGCCACATCTTCTGCACCGAGGAGCAGATCCAGCCCGAGTGCGTGGCGTTCAACAAGCTCGCGCTCAACGTCTACCGCGACTTCGGCTTCGCGGACATCACGATCAAGATCGCGCTGCGCCCGACGATGCGCCTCGGCGACGACGCGACGTGGGACCGCGCCGAGGACGCGCTGCGCAACGCCTTGCGCGAGTGCGGCGTGCAGTGGACGGAGCTGCCCGGCGAAGGCGCGTTCTACGGTCCGAAGATCGAGTACCACTTGAAGGACTCGCTCGGCCGCTCGTGGCAGTGCGGGACGATGCAGGTCGACTTCCAGATGCCGGGACGCCTCGGCGCGGAGTACGTCGCGGGCGACGACACCCGGAAGACGCCCGTGATGCTGCACAGGGCCATCGTCGGGTCGCTCGAGCGGTTCATCGGCGTGCTCATCGAGCATTACGCGGGCGCCTTGCCTCTGTGGCTCGCGCCGCAGCAGGCCGTGGTGCTCACGATCACGGACCGCTCGGCGGCCCACGCGGAGCGCATCGCCGGAGCCCTCAAGGCGGCCGGTTTCCGCGCTGCAGCGGATTTGCGCAACGAGAAAATTACCTATAAAATTCGGGAACATAGCTTGCAAAAGCTCCCTTATCAGCTCATCGTGGGCGACAAGGAGCAGCAGGCTGGTACAGTGGCCGTGCGTACCCGCGGCGGCGAGGATCTGGGGGCGATGCCCCTCGAAGCCTTGCTCGAGCGCCTCCGCAAGGAGGTCGCGGCGCGTAGCTAATATGTTGATTCCATTGGGGATCGACCAGCGCGCCCCCGCCGGGACCCGGCCGTTTTTTGTCGTTACAGGAGAACAGACACATCGCTCTCGACAAGCATCAGCGGATCAACGCGGACATCACCGCCCCCGAAATCCGCTTGGTTGGTGAAGACGGTGAGCAGCTCGGAATTGTTTCCCTCGCGGACGCGCGGTCGAGGGCCGAGGCGGCAGAGCTCGATTTGGTCGAGATCGCCCCGATGGCCAAGCCGCCGGTTTGCCGGATCATGGATTTCGGCAAATTCAAGTATCGCGAAGCGAAGAAGCAGCACGAAGCCAAGCTCAAGCTGAAGCAGATCCAGGTCAAGGAAGTCAAATTCCGGCCCGGCACTGACGAAGGCGACTACCAGATCAAGCTTCGGAATCTCATTCGGTTCCTCTCGGAAGGCGACAAGGCGAAGATCACGCTGCGCTTTCGCGGGCGCGAGATGGCGCACCAGGAATTCGGTGTGCGCCTTCTCGAGCGGATCAGGACCGATCTCGAGCCCTACAGCGTCGTCGAGTCGTTCCCGAGGCTCGAGGGCCGGCAAATGGTGATGCTGCTGGCCCCGAAGAAGACCGTGCTCACGAAGCCGGTCGCAACGAAGCATCCCACGACCAAGCCTGAGGACGGTGCGGCCAAGCCCGCCAAAGCCTCTCCCGCGAAAGCGACGGAGAGCACCGCCGAGAGCAGCAAACTAGAAAGCTGATGTCATGCCGAAGATGAAGACCAAGTCGGGCGCGAAGAAGCGCTTCCGCGTGCGCGGAAGCGGCTCGATCAAGCGCTCGCAGGCGTTCAATCGCCACATCCTCACCAAGAAGACCACCAAGTCGAAGCGCCAGCGTCGCGGCTCGACCGGGATCCACAGCACCAACCTGGATTCGGTCAAGGCGATGATGCCGTTCGCTTAAAGCCGGGAGAGCGCCATGCCAAGAGTCAAACGTGGTGTGACCGCCCGCGCGCGGCACAAGAAGGTTCTCACCCAAGCCAAGGGCTTCCGCGGCCGCCGCAGCAACGTCTACCGGATCGCCAAGGAAGCGGTGATGAAGGCGGGGCAGTACCAGTACCGCGACCGCCGGCAGAAGAAGCGCGAATTCCGCGCGCTGTGGATCGCCCGCATCAACGCGGCCGTGCGCGAGCTCGGCATGACCTACAGCGCGTTCATGAACGGATTGAACAAGGCGTCGATCGACATCGACCGCAAGGTGCTGGCCGATCTCGCCGTGCACGACAAGGCGGCATTTACGAAGATCGCGGAGCAGGCCAAAGCCTCTCTGGCCTGATCGAACTCCGCGCGGAAGACGAGGGAGGCGAACCCGCCTCCCTTTCTTTTTTTGGACTCCACTTATGCCCGACATCGCCAGCCTGGTTGCCAATGCGCGAAGCGAATTTCTGGCGTGCAGCGATCCCGCCGCGCTCGAGAACGCGAAGGCGCGCTACCTCGGCAAGTCCGGCGCGCTTACCGAGCTGCTGAAGGGCCTCGGCAAGCTTTCCGCGGCCGAGCGCCCCGCGGCGGGCGCCGCGATCAACCTCGCGAAGCAGGAGCTCGAAAGCGCACTCGCCGCGCGGCGCGCCGCGCTCGCCGATGCGAAGCTCTCGGAAAGGCTCGCCGCCGACGCGCTCGACGTCTCGCTGCCGGGCCGCGGCCGCGGCATGGGTGCGCTGCATCCGCTCACGCGCGTGCAGGAGCGTGTCGAGACGCTGTTTCATTCGCTCGGCTTCGCCGTCGCCGACGGCCCGGAGATCGAGGACGACTTCCACAACTTCACCGCGCTCAACACGCCGGAGAACCACCCGGCGCGCTCGATGCAGGACACGTTCTACGTCGAGGGCGGGATGGTGCTGCGCACGCACACTTCGCCCATCCAGGTGCGCTACATGGAATCGCACCGGCCGCCGATCAAGATCATCGCGCCGGGCCGGGTCTATCGCGTCGACAGCGACGCCACGCACTCGCCGATGTTCCACCAGGTCGAGGGACTGTGGATCGACCGCGACGTCACCTTCGCCGATCTGAAGGGCACGCTCACCGAGTTCCTGCGCCGCTTTTTCGAGCGCGACGACCTCCTGGTGCGCTTCCGGCCCTCCTTCTTCCCCTTCACCGAGCCGTCGGCGGAAATCGACATGGCGTTCGGCGACGGCGGATGGCTCGAGATCGCGGGCTCGGGGCAGGTGCACCCCAACGTGCTGCGCGCGGTGAACATCGACCCCGAGCAGTACCAAGGCTTCGCATTTGGCATGGGGCCCGATCGTCTCGCGATGCTGCGCTACGGCGTCGACGACTTGAGGTTGTTTTACGAAAATGATCTGACGTTCCTGAGGCAATTCGCATGAAGTTCTCCGAAGCCTGGCTGCGCGCGATGTGCGATCCGCCGATTTCGAGCACCGCACTGTGCGAGCGCCTGACGATGGCGGGCCTCGAAGTCGAGGAGGCGGCGCCGGCCGCGCCGCCGTTCGACCGGGTCGTGGTCGCGCGCATCGAGAAGGTCGAGCCGCACCCGAACGCCGATCGCCTGCGCGTGTGCACGGTCGACGTCGGCACGAGCGAGAAGCTCGGAATCGTCTGCGGCGCGCCCAACGCTGCGCCCGGCATGAACGCGCCGTGCGCGCTCGAAGGCGCCATCCTTCCGGGGGGGCTTGCGATCAGGCGCGCGACGATGCGCGGTGTCGAATCCCGGGGCATGCTCTGCTCGGCGAAAGAGCTGAGGCTGGACGAGGACGCGAGCGGCCTCCTCGCCCTCGATCCTTCGCTTGCGCCCGGAACGTCGTTGCGCGACGCGCTCGCGCTCGACGACACGCTCATCACGCTCAAGATCACGCCCAACCGCGCCGACTGCCTCTGTGTTTCGGGGATCGCCCAGGACGTCGCCGCGATCACGCGCGCGCCGCTCGCGCTGCCGAAGGTCGAGCCTGCGAACGTCACCTTCGACGGCGTGCGTCCCGTGCGCGTGGAAGACCCCGAGGCGTGCCCGCGTTTCTGCGGGCGCCTGATCGACGGCATCGACCCCGCCGCGCCCTCCCCCGCCTGGATGGTGCAGCGCCTCGCGCGCTCCGGCATCCGTTCGATATCGGCGGTGGTCGACATCACCAATTACGTGATGCTCGAGCTCGGTCAGCCGCTTCACGCCTACGACGACCGCCTGCTCGACGGCTCGATCGTCGTGCGCTTTGCGCGCGAGGGCGAGAAGCTCACGCTGCTCAACGAGCAGGTGCTCGACCTCACGTCCGACCTCCTGCTCGTCGCCGACGAGGGGAAGCCGCTCGGCCTCGCCGGCATCATGGGCGGCGAGCACTCGGGCATTGCGGCCGACACGAAGCGCGTCTACCTCGAAGGCGCGTTCTGGAGCCCGGCCGTGATCCAGGGCAAGATGCGGCGCCTGGGCTTCACGAGCGACGCCGGCTACCGTTTCGAGCGCGGCGTCGACTTCGATGGCTGCGCGCGCGCGGTCGAGCGCGCCACACAGTTGATCCTCGAGATCTGCGGAGGCCGCGCCGGACCGCTGACGGATGCCGCCGTGCCGACCGAGTATCCCGCGCGCGATCCGGTCCGCGTGCGCACGTCACGCATCGAGCGCCTGCTCGGAACGACGATCGCGGACGAGACGATCGGCGACGTCTTCACTCGCCTCGCGCTTCCGTTCACGCGCGAAGACGGCGTGTTCGTCGTCACGCCGCCGGCGCGCCGCTTCGATCTTGCAATCGAGGAGGACTTCGTCGAGGAGGTCGCCCGCATCCACGGCTACGATCGCATCCCCGCGACGCCGCGCGCGCACGTCGATCACATGCTGCCCGACTCCGAGACCGTGCGCTCGCGCAGCGCCATCAAGCGCGCGCTGGCCGACCTCGACTGGCAGGAAGTCGTGACGTTCAGTTTCGTCTCCTCCGGGACGGAGGCCGCGCTCGATTCCGCCGCGGTCCCTATCAAGGTGCTGAACCCGATCGCGGCGCACCTGGACGTGATGCGCACGTCGCTCCTGCCCGGCCTGCTCGAAACGCTGCGGACGAACGTCAACCGCAAGGCCGCGCGCGTGCGCATCTTCGAGGCCGGACGCGTTTTCCTGCGCCACGACCCGGGATACGATCAGCCGCTGCGAATCGGCGGACT
The DNA here is from genome assembly GCA_035499955.1 of Casimicrobiaceae bacterium. Taxonomy (GTDB): domain Bacteria; phylum Pseudomonadota; class Gammaproteobacteria; order Burkholderiales; family Casimicrobiaceae; genus VBCG01. The sequence continues at coordinate 37,278 of DATJXV010000182.1, read as the reverse complement.
CGCCTTCGGCCCTGCGGTACCGGAGCAGTGGGGAGAGCAGCCGACCCGCGATGTGGACTTCTTCGACGTCAAGGGCGACCTTGCGAGCCTCGCGGCGCCGCATCGCCTCGCGACCGAGCGGCACGCCTACCCGGCCCTGCATCCCGGGCGCTCCGCGCGGGTCGTGATCGACGGCCGGCCGGCGGGCTTCCTGGGCGAGCTGCACCCCCGATTGGTCCGGCATTTCGACCTGCCGAAGGCGCCCATCGTCTTCGAGCTGGCGCTCGAAGACCTGACGAACGGCGCGGTGCCGGCCGGCCGGGCGCTCTCGAAGCTACCCGTCGTGCGCAGGGACCTGGCGCTCGTGGTCGATGAGGCCGTCCCTGCGCAATCGCTCCTGGATGCACTCGAGCGCGCCAAGCCGCCGCACGTCATCTCGATCGGTTTGTTCGACGTCTACCGTGGCCGCGGCCTGACGGACGGCCGGAAAAGCCTTGCGATTCTTGTGCTTATGCAGGATACTTCCCGTACTTTGACGGACGCCGACATCGACGCGACGGAGGCCCTGCTGCTCTCGGTCGCGCGCGATCAATTCGGCGCCACGCTACGACAATAACGCCATGACCTTGACCAAAGCCGAACTCGCCGACCTTCTGTTCGAACAGCTCGGCCTCAACAAGCGCGAAGCGAAGGACATGGTGGAGCGTTTCTTCGAGGAGGTGCGCATCGCCCTCGAAGCAGGGGAGTCCGTCAAGCTGTCCGGCTTCGGCAATTTCCAGTTGCGCGAGAAGCCGCAACGACCCGGCCGCAATCCAAAAACCGGCGAAGAAATTCCAATCACCGCGCGCCGAGTAGTGACTTTCCACGCTAGCCAGAAACTGAAGGCCATGGTCGAAGCCGCGAACCATGCCGGAACCCAGGCAAGCTAACTCCAACCTGCCGCCGATTCCCGCCAAGCGTTATTTCACGATTGGCGAGGTCAGCGAGCTCTGTGCGGTCAAGCCGCACGTGCTCCGCTATTGGGAACAGGAGTTCGCGCAGCTCAAGCCTGTGAAGCGGCGCGGCAACCGCCGCTACTACCAGCACCACGAGGTCCTGCTCATCCGCCGCATACGCGACCTCTTGTACGAGCAGGGCTTCACGATCAACGGCGCCCGCCATCGATTGGAATCGGAGACCGCCGAGCCGCGCGCGGCCGCGCGCGCCACGACCAACAGCGCCACGGTCGTCGCCCTGCCTCCGGATGCGGCGCTCGAGCCCGCGGAAATCCGCCAGGAGCTGGAGGAAATCCGCCAACTCCTGCGTACGTGACCCGGAGGTATAATTTGCAGTTCGGTCGGGGCGTAGCGCAGCCTGGTAGCGCACCTGCATGGGGTGCAGGGGGTCGAGTGTTCGAATCACTTCGCCCCGACCACTTCCACATCCTTCGGCGGCCGCGATCGAAGGGACGGGATGGCGGCATGAGCGCGCAGGGCCGCCCCAAGCGCGAATTGCCCCGAAGCGCGAGAGCGCGGAGGGTAGTCGAGTGAGTCCACAACCGCGAACGGCGGTACCCGGTTCGGGAGTCGTCTCCGAGCTCGCGTTCGCCCGGGCGCAACGCAACACCGTCCTGATCGTCGACGACCTGTTCTCGAGCCGGCTGCTGCTCGCCGAGATCGTTCGCCAGATCGACGGCAAGCTGAACCTCGAGCTCTTCGACACGCCGTCGCGAGCGCTCGAGTTCGCCCGCAACAACCGCGTGGACATCGTCCTGACGGATTACAAGCTCCCCGAGTTCGACGGCATCGAGCTCGTGAAGCAGATCCGCGCCCTGCCGCACTGCGTGGACGTACCGATCGTCGTGATCACCGTCGTCGACGACCGCAAGATCCGTTACGACGCGCTCGAGGCAGGCGCCACGGACTTCCTCATCAAGCCGCTCGACGAGCACGAGACGCGCGCCCGATGCGCGAACCTGCTCGAGCTGCGGCGGCACAAGATCGTGCTCTCCGACCAGGCGCGCGTGCTGCAGTACCAGGTCGACAAGTCGGTGTCGGAGATCCACGAGCGCGAGCTCGAGACGCTCGCCAAGCTCGCCAAGGCCGGCGAATTCCGCGACAAGACGACCGGCAACCACCTCATGCGCATGGCGAAGTACTCGTCGCTCATCGGCGCGCACCTGGGGCTGGGTGCGGAGACGGTGCACGTGCTGGAGGTGGCGGCGCCCATGCACGACATCGGCAAGATCGGCATTCCCGATTCAGTGCTGCTCAAGAACGGTCCTCTCACGCGCGAGGAGATCGAGGTCATGAAGACTCATCCGCGCATCGGCTACGACATCCTGAAGGGGAGCCCATCGAAGTACCTGTCGATGGGCGCGATCATCGCGCTCGGCCACCACGAGAAGTTCGACGGCTCGGGCTATCCCAACGGATTGCATGGCGAGGACATCCCGCTCGTGGCGCGTGTCGTCGCGGTGGCCGACGTGTTCGACGCCCTCGTGAGCGAGCGGCCGTACAAGCACGCGTGGGCGCTCGACGAAGGCATCGACTTCCTCAAGAGCCAGCGCGGCAAGCACTTCGACGCAACGTGCGTCGATGCCTTCCTCGCCGACCGCATCAGGGTCCAGGCCATCAACGAGGAGTTCGGCGACTAGCTTCGTTTCGTTGTGGGTGACGCTCGGGAGGCGGGCCGCGGCATGGCAAGTGCCGCGGCCCTTTTGTTTGCGTCGGGCGATGGTGTGTGTACCATCGAGGGGCCGCAATCTCGAGCGTGAGGTCAGGATGAAAGTGCACGGCCGATGCCACTGCGGCGCGATCCGATACGAGGCCGAAGTCGACCCGGCGCGCGCCCAGGCCTGTCATTGCACGGATTGTCAGCGCCTGTCGGGTTCGCCGTTTCGTGTCTCGATCCCGGCCCCGCGCGAGTCGTTCGTGCTCTTGAGCGGCGATCCGCGGATCTACGTGAAGACCGCCGACAGCGGCAACAGGCGCGCGCAGGCGTTCTGCGCGGGTTGCGGCTCGCCGATCTATTCGTCAGCCCTCGCCGACCCACCGATGTACTCGCTGCGGGTAGCGTGCCTCGACGAGCGCGCCGACCTGCCGCCGCGCAAGCAGATCTGGTGCCGCTCGTCGCTCGATTGGGCGATGGACGTGCGCGAGCTTCCGCAGGCCGAGCGCCAGTAGGTCGCCCTTGCTCGGCATCCACGACTACGGCTTGTTCCTCGCCTCGGCGATCCTGCTCAACATCGCGCCCGGACAGGACACGCTGTACATCCTCGGCCGCAGCATCGGGCAGGGACGGCGCATCGGCGTGTATTCCGCCCTCGGCGTGAGCGCGGGAACGCTCGTGCACACGGTCGCCGCGGCACTGGGGCTGTCGGCGATCGTGGCCGCGTCGGCCACGGCGTTCCTCGTGGTCAAGCTCGCGGGCGCCGCCTACCTGGTCTGGCTCGGCGTGCGCGCCCTCATGGCGCCGGCGCTGGTCATGCCCGCGCCGGCAAGCAGCGCCGGCGCAGGGAAGGCGTTCCGCCAAGGCCTGCTCAGCAACGTACTCAACCCCAAGGTCGCACTCTTCTTCCTCGCCTTCCTGCCGCAGTTCGTCGCGGTGGGCTCGACGGCGAAGACGTCGGCTTTTTTCATCCTCGGCCTCACGTTCGTGACGACGGGCACGATCTGGGTGCTCGTCCTCGCTGCCGCGGCGGCACGAGTGCGCGGCGTCCTCACCGAACGCCCTCGCGTCCAGGCATGGATCTCGCGCGCCATGGGAAGCCTCTTCGTGTTCCTCGGCCTGCGCCTCGCGGTCAGCGAGCGGTAGCGAGGACATGCGCACGTCCATCTTCGACGCGCACTTCCACATCGTCGATCCCAGGTTTCCGCTCGTTCGCAGCGACGGATTCCTGCCCGAGCCCTACACGTGCGCCATGTATCGTGAAGCCGCCGCCCCGCTCGGCATCGCAGGCGGCGCGGTCGTGTCGGGCTCGCTCCAGGCGTTCGACCAGGGCCACCTCGTCGACGCGCTGCAGCGGTTGGGCGCAGGCTATGTCGGCATGACCCAGCTTCCGCCGACGGCGACGGACGCCGAGATCGTGCGCTTGCACGAGGCAGGCGTGCGCGCGGTCCGCTTCAACCTGAAGCGCGGAGGATCCGCCGATGTCTCGCATCTGCAGAGCGTCGCGCGGCGCGTACACGACGTCGCCGGCTGGCACGTCGAGCTCTACGTCGACTCGCGCGAGTTGCCCGCGCTCGAAACCACGCTCGCGCGCCTGCCGACCGTGAGCATCGATCATCTGGGTCTGTCGAAGGACGGGCTTGCCAGCCTGTTGCGCCTGGTCGCGCGCGGCGTCAAGGTGAAGGCGACGGGGTTCGGCCGCGTCGACTTCGACGTCGGGGACGCGATCCGTGCGATCCACGCCGTCGATCCGGCGGCGCTCATGTTCGGCACCGACCTACCGTCCACGCGCGCGCCGGTGCCCTTCCGTCCGTCGGATATCGACCTCGTCGTCCGCGTTCTGCGGCCGGAATCGCACCGCGTGCTGTGGAAAAACGCGCGCGATTTCTACACAATGACAGTCCGCTGACCTCGTTGTCGCTATCGCGGACCCTCACAAGCCCCAAGGACGCGGACCATGACTCGACCCTTGCTCGTGGCACTGCTCGCCGTGAACGCCGCCGCCCTGGCGCAATCGCCCACCCCGGCCCCTCCAGCCGGCGACAAGGACGCCGCCGCGCAACCGCGGACGGCGAGCGACGGCCCGCCGTCGAGCCAGGACCCGCGCGTATGCCTCGAGTTCCCCACGCGCGAGCAGGTGATCGCCTGCGCCGAGAAGTATCGCCCGCGCCGCCACGCACCGAAGGCGTAGGCAACCGACCGATGGGGACATGGCGCGGCAGTTGCCACTGCGGCGCGATCGTGTTCGAGATCGACACCGACTTCCCGGAGCTCACGACCTGCGACTGCTCGATCTGCCGGCGCAAGAACGCGTTGATGGTCAAGGTTCACGAGAGCCGCTTCCGACTTTTGCAAGGCGAATCGGCGTTGCGGCTCTATCAGTTCCACACGATGACCGCCAGGCATTACTTCTGCGGGACGTGCGGCATCTATCCGTTCCACCGCAAGCGCGTGCAGCCCGACCACTACGGCGTGAACGTGTTCTGTCTCGAGGGCTTCGATCCCGCCGGCATCCCGGTGCGACCCACCGTCGGCGCAGGCATGCCCTGAAGGCGAGCGAGCGCTTTCTGTAGAATCGCGGGATGCGCCGACGGCTCGCTCTCCTGCTCGCGCTGATCCTCGCCGAGAGCGCCGCGGCCGCAACCCCGGTCAAGGTGCTGCGCACGTGGACGGGCCACATGCCGCTCGAAGTGCCACCCCTTTTCCAGTCGTCGGTGGCGACGGCCGATGCGTGGCCGCGGGTGTGGGCGACGTGCCAGATGAGCGGCGCGCCTCCGGAGGTCGACTTCGCCAAGCATCTTGTCCTGGTCGCCGTGCGCAGAAGCAGCGATGCCCGCTTCGAGAAGGTCGCGCTCGACCGCGGGAACCTGGTGACCCGGGTGGCCGTCGCCGCGGGGACACCGAAGCAGCAGACGTGCGCGCTGGCCCTTGTCGACCGCGCCGGCGTTTCCACCGTGAACGGCGCGCCGCTCGGCAGGTAGAGCAGCCCCTACACGCGCACCCCGGCGCGGCGTAACATCGCGGGGTTTGCACGGCATTGGAAGAAGCCAGATGGCGGGGGGACGCGCGATGGAGCATTGGAAGAAGATCCTGGCCGGCCTGGTCGCGATGGCCGCCGGCATCGTCTACGCCACGCACAGCCATGCCGCGGCGCCGGCGGTCAAGGGGCAGGCGCCGGGGTATTACCGGATGATGCTCGGCGACTTCGAGGTGACCGCGCTCTCCGACGGCGTGCTCGAACTGCCGGCAACGAAGATCCTCACCAACACGACACCCGAGCGCGTCGACCAGCTCCTCAAGCGCGCCTACCTCTCCGACCCGGTGCCCACCTCGGTCAACGCGTTCCTCGTCAACACCGGCAGCAAGCTCGTGATGATCGACGCAGGCACGGGCGTGCTGTTCGGACCGTCGCTCGGCAAGCTGATGGCCAATCTCAAGGCCGCGGGCTACCAGCCCGAGCAGGTCGACGAGATCTACATCACGCACATGCACGGCGATCACGTCGGCGGGCTCGTGGACGGCGACAAGCTCGCGTTTCCCAACGCGATCGTGCGCGCGGACAAGCGCGAGGCCGACTACTGGCTGTCTCAGGCCAACCTGGACGCCGCGCCCGCGGACATGAAAGACTTCTTCAAGGGCGCGATGGACTCGATCAATCCCTATGTCGCGGCCGGCAAGTTCAAGCCGTTCGAGGGCGCGACCGAGCTCCTCCCCGGCATCAGCGCCAGGCCGGCGTACGGCCACACCCGAGGCCACACGGTCTACATGGTGCAGAGCAAGGGCCAGACGATGGCGGTGGTCGGCGACATCATGCACGTCGCGTCGGTGCAGTTTCCCAACCCCGCCGTGACGATCACGTTCGATACCGACCCCAAGCTCGCGGCATCCGCCCGCAAGAAGGTATTCGTGGAAGCCGCGCGCACCGGCTACTGGCTCGCCGTCGCCCACCTGTCGTTCCCCGGCATCGGCCATATCCGGTCCGATGGGTTCGGGTATGTCTTCTACCCCGTCAATTACGTAATTCCCAAGTGAGCGCCGGTGCATCGGTGACGGATGCACACCCGATGCACGACATGCTGGTAAAGCTGTACGACCTGCCGGCCCTCGATCAGGCGAAGGCCGCAGCGCGTGCGCACGGCATCGTCGTGCGGCGAGCGATCGCCCCGGAGCGCATCGCCGTTCTCGCCTGGGTTCGCGCGCATTTCCCGACCTCCATCGCGGAAGTCGAAACCGCCTTTGCCCAGGTCCCCGTGGCGTGCTTCGTCGCGCTGCGAGGCGATGCGCTCGTGGGCTTCGCGTGCCACGACGTCACCGCGCGCAACTTCTTCGGTCCCGAGGGCGTCCTCGAGACCGAACGCGGCAAGGGGGCCGGCCGCGCGCTCCTGCTCGCGGCGCTGCACACCCAGCGCGCGCAAGGCTACGCCTACGCGATCATCGGCGGCGTGGGGCCCGCTGAGTTCTACGCGAAGACCGTGGGAGCGGTCGCGATCGAAGGATCGACGCCCGGCATCTACGCGTCGATGCTGCGGCAATGACGCGGGGCGGCATGCGCCGGCGTGACGCGCTGCGCACGCTGCTGGCGCTCGCCGCGTGTTCCGCGCCGCTAACTGTTCGAGGGCAAAGCAAGCCGGCTCGCATCGGCTACCTCGGCCCATCCACGGACACTGCGCCGCATCTCGTCAAGGCCTTCCGCGACGGCCTCGCCGAGCTGGGCTACGTCGAGGGTCGCAACATCGTCATAGAGTATCGCTGGACCAATGTCGGCACCGCCATGACCGACGACGCGACGCTCACCGCCAACGCGCGCGAGCTCGTCGCCCGCAAGGTCGACGTGATCGTGGCCTCGATCGATCCTGCCATCGTCGCCGCGAGCAAGGTGGCCGGCGACGTTCCCATCGTCATGCTGAACGCCAGCGATCCGGTCGCCCTCGGGCTCGCCGACAGCCTGTCGCATCCGGGCCGCAACGTCACGGGCATGACGCGGTTGAGCCCCGACCTCATCGCGAAGAACGTCGAGATCCTGCTCGAGACGCTGCCGCACGCGAAGCGGATCGCGCTCCTGATCGGCCCCGACACGGCGGTGGCGCAACTGTACGTGCGCAATGCCAAGGAGGCAGCGCAGAAGCGTCAAGTGGCGCTGCAAGTCGCGCAGGCGCCGACCGCCGCCGCGCTCGACGCGGCGGTCGCTGCGATCAAGCGAGACGGCGCGGAAGGGATCGTCGTCGGCGACACCGGCGCGGGCATCTTCTTCACGGAGCGCGTGCGCCTCGCCGATCTGCTGCTCGCGCACCGCCTGCCCACCATCTTCGCCAACACCGAGAACGTCGAAGCCGGGGGCCTCATGGCGTATTCGCCGAGCTCCGTCGCGAACTATCACCATGCAGCCGTGTTCATCGACAAGATCCTGCGCGGGATGAAAGCCGGCGACATTCCGATCGAGCAGCCGACGACATTCGAGCGCGCGGTGAACATGAAGACCGCGAAGGCGCTGGGTGTCGTGTTCCCGCAGTCGCTGCTGCTTCGCCCCGGCCGCGTGATCGAATGAACGGTGCGCAGCTGTCGTTTGCCTGGGCGATCCCCTTTGCCGGCCTTCTCCTCTCGATCGCGGTCGTCCCGCTTTTCTCGGCGAGCTTCTGGCACCACCACTACGGCAAGTTCTCGCTGGCGTGGGCACTGGCGCTGATCCTGCCCCTCGCGTACGTCTTCGGTCCGGCCGCGGCATGGCACGAGGTCGTGCACGCCGTCCTCCTGGAGTACATCCCCTTCGTCACCGTGCTGTTCGCGCTCTACACGATCGCCGGCGGCATCTGCATCCACGGCCGCGTCGCGGGAACGCCGCTGCGCAATACGGCGCTGCTCGCCGTCGGCGCGGCCCTGGCGAGCCTCATGGGCACCACAGGCGCGTCGATGCTCCTCATCCGCCCCCTGCTTGCAGGCAACGAGGGGCGCATGCACCGCAGGCACGCCGTGATCTTCTTCATCCTGCTTGTCGGCAACGTCGGCGGTGCGCTCTCGCCGCTGGGCGATCCGCCGCTGTTCATCGGCTACCTCAAGGGCGTGGACTTCTTCTGGAGCACGCGGGCGCTGCTCGCACCCACCGCCGTGGTGTGCGCCGTCCTGCTGCTCGCCTTCTATGTCCTGGACTCGAGCTTCGCCCGGCGGGAGGCGCCTCACGGGGACGGCGAGGTCGTGCGCGGCCCGTTCCGTATCGAAGGCGCGGTCAACCTGCTGCTGCTCCTGGGCGTCGTGAGCGACGTGCTGATGTCGGGCGTGTGGAAGCCGGGCGTGGACCTCACCATCTTCGGCACGCCCGTCGCGCTGCAGGCCATCGCCCGCGAAGCGCTGCTGATCGCGCTGGCCCTTGTATCGCTCCGGGTCACGCCGCGCGCGGTGCGCGAGCACAATGCCTTCCACTGGGGGCCGATCGTCGAGGTCGCCAAGCTCTTCGCCGGCATCTTCATCACGATCGTGCCGGTCATCGCGATGCTGCAGGCGGGACGCGACGGGGCGCTGGCGCCTATCGTGCAGATCGTCAGCGGCCCCGACGGCAGACCGAGCGAGCGCGCGATATTCTGGACGTGCGGCATCCTGTCGGCGTTCCTCGACAACGCGCCCACCTACCTCGTGTTCTTCAATCTCGCGGGCGGCAACGCACGAGCGCTCATGGGGGAGAGTGCCCTGATGCTCACCGCGATCTCGATGTCCGCGGTCTATTTCGGCGCCCTCACCTACATCGGCAACGCGCCCAACTTCATGATCAAGGCGATCGCCGAGGACCGCGGCGTGGCCATGCCGAGCTTCTTTGCTTACATCGGCTACGCGGCGTTGGCGCTCGCGCCGCTGCTGGTCGCGATCTCGCTCGTGATGTTCTGACGCAGGGGCGCTACAAAACCAGGATGTGCACCCGGTACGGCCCGTGCGCGCCGAGCACGATGGTCTGCTCGATGTCGCCGGTGCGCGACGGCCCCGAGATCATGTTGATCGCCCGCGGCATCACCGCGCGTTCCTCGCGGACGAGGGCGAACGCCTCCTCCATCCCCGATACGATGCGGTCGGCGCGCACGACCGCGACGTGCGTGTCGGTCAGGAGCGCGGCGCCGGTCGGGCAGTCGGCGTCCGTGAGGAACACGAGCGTACCGGTCTCGGCAATGGCGCAGAACGAGCCCGTGACGCCCAGGCGGTCCTGCCCCGCGGTCGGGCGCGCCTCGATCGCAAGGCCGGCGCCTTGCCAGTCCAGGTCCGCGAATTCGGGCCAGCACACGCCCTGCGTCGACTTCTGCATCGCGATCGCCGGCGGAAGCACGAGGGCGTCGAGGTAGCGGGCCACCGCGGTCGGGATGTCCTCGCGCCGCGCGATGCGCTCGACCGTGCTCGCCATGTCGCTTGCCCGCTCCATGAAGCGTTGCGGAAGTTGCGCCGGCATCGACGGACGCGGGCCCTGGGCGTGCGTCGCGACGTACGCCTCCGCCTTCGCGCGAGCCTCGTCGCCGGAGCCCGTGCGCCCGAGGGCGCGACGCACGCGCGCGAGCACGGCGTCGCGGGACGCCTTGTTTTCCTCGATGAATCTCGTCACTTCCTGCTGCCTCCGCGCACCCAATCGGCGAGGCGCCCCACCCCCTCCTCGATCGCCTCCTTCGAGGCCGCGTAGGAGAACCGGATGTGCTGCCCCTCGCCCGGCACGCGGCGGCCGAAGTGGATGTCGGCGAGCACCGCGATGCCCGCCTCGTGCAGCAGGCGCTTGCGGAACGCCTCGGAATCCGCGCATCCGGTGAGGCGGCACGCCTCCGTCACGTTCGGCCACACGTAGAACGCGCCGCCGGGTGTCGCGCAGGCGATGCCAGGCACTTCGTTCAGCAGGCCCACGATGAGGTCGCGCCGCTCGAGAAACTGCTCGCGCATGCGGTCGGCCGCCTCCTGGGGGCCCGTGATCGCCGCGACCGCCGCCCATTGCGAGATCTGCGAGGCGCACGATTCCGTGTTCGTTATCCAGCGCGTGAACACGGGCGCGAGCATCCGGTTGGCGACATACCCGATGCGCCAGCCGGTCATCGCCCAGGTCTTGGACGCGCCGTCGCTGATGATCGTGCGCTCGAGCATGCCGGGCCTCGTCGCGATCGAGTCGAAGCGGCCGTCGTAGACCAGGCGCGAGTAGATCTCGTCGGCGAAGACCCACACTTGCGGATGGCGGCGCAGGATCTCGGCAATCGCGTCGAGGTCGCCGTGTCCGAGGATGCCGCCGGTCGGGTTCTGCGGCGTGTTGAGGATGAGAAGCCGCGTCTTCGGCGTGATCTTGGCCTCGAGCTCCGCCGGATCGAACGCGAAGTCGCGCGCCTCGCGCAGGAATATCGGCACCGGCACCGCGCCGTTGGCGAGGATCTGGGACTCGTAGATCGGGAAGCCGGGAACCGGGTAGATGACCTCGTCGCCGACCCCGAAATCGGTGACCGAGGCGATTGAATACGCGATGAACGGCTTGGCGCCTGCGCCCACCACGACGTCGTCGGGCGCGATGGGCAGGCCGCGCCGCGATCCTAAGTCCTTCGCGGCGGCCGCGCGCAGCTCGTCGATGCCCGCGCTCGGCGTATAGCCGTGCTTGCCGGCGCGGATGGCGTCGACAGCCGCGTCCTGCACGTTGCTGGGCGTCGGAAAGTCGGGCTGTCCGATGCAGAAGGACACGATGTCCTTGCCGGCGCGCGCGAGCGCGTTCACCTCGGCAAGCACGACGAAGGCGTTCTCGGTGCCGAGCGATTCGGCGCGCCGCGACAGTCGCGGCAGCGCGAGATTGCTGTGCGGCGCGTTCATGATCTGCTCCGTTGAGTTTGCCGCTTCGCGTACAGCTCACGAAAAGTTCGGCCTGCCGGCGCCGGCATGTCGCGCCCGAGCGTCCAGCCCGATCCGAGAGGCAGCTCGCCGATCGTGCCGTCGGGTCTCGCGAGACCGCGGAGGAACCGGACGCCCATCCTGCTCGCGAACGCGTACAACACGGGACGGCGCGCGAACCACGCCCAAAGGCGCAAGCCCATGCGCTCGCTCCACGGGCGCAAATGCTCGCGGAACTCGCGCTCGCGGAGCTTGCGCTGTAGATCGGGCAAGGGAATCTTGACCGGGCACACGACGCCGCATTGGTTGCAGAAGGTCGAGGCTTGCGGCAGGTCGGGCGCGTTGTCGAGCCCGATGTACATCGGCGTCAGGATCGATCCGATCGGGCCCGGGTACACCCAGCCGTAGGCGTGGCCGCCGATGTTCTGGTAGACCGGGCAGTGGTTCATGCACGCGCCGCAGCGGATGCAGCGCAGCGCCTCGCGGACGTCGCTCGCGAGCACGCCCGTGCGCCCGCTGTCGACGAGGATGAAGTACATGTGCTCGGCACCGTGGAACTCCCCGGGGCCCTTCACGCCGGTGAGGATGTCGAGGTAGTTCGAGATCGACTGGCCGGTCGCCGAGCGCGGCAGGATGCGCATCAGCGTCGCGACGTCCTCGAGCGTGGGCACGACCTTCTCGATGCCCGAGATCGCGACGTGGACCTTGGGAAGCGTCGTGGCGAGCGTGGCGTTGCACTCGTTGGTCACGATGACCACCGAGCCCGTCTCGGCGACGAAGAAATTGCCGCCCGAGATGCCCATGTCGGCGGTGAGATAGTGCTCGCGCAGGACGCCGCGCGCCTCGAGGGTGAGGTCTTCGATCACGTCCTTGCGCGGCGTGCCGTGCTTACGCGCGAAGAGGTCGGCCACCTCGTCCTTGCTCTTGTGCAGCGCCGGCCCGATGATGTGCGACGGCGGCTCGTAATCGTTGATCTGGAGGATGTACTCGCCCAGGTCCGTCTCGACCACCGTCAGGCCGGCGCCCTCGATGGCATGGTCGAGGTCCGACTCCTCGGACACCATCGACTTCGACTTGATGATCTTGCGCACGCCGTGGCGCGCGGCGATGGCGAGCACCAGTTTGTTGACCTCCGCGGGGGTCTGCGCGAAGAGCACGGTCGCGCCTCGCGCCGCGGCGTTGGCCTCGAACATGGCGAGCCACACGTCGAGGTCATCGAGCGCGCGCTGGCGGATGGCACGCGCGGCTTCGCGCGTGCCTTCGAAGTCGTCGAGCTCCACGAGCGACGCGCGGCGGGCGGTGACGAACTTCGTCTTGAACTTGACGAGGTTCCTCTGCAGCTGCGCGTCGTTGAGCCTCTCGCGCGCCCGCTCCTTGAAGTGCATCGAGGCGACGTCCATCTACGTTTCCCCGGCGAGCACTTCCGCCACGTGAAGCACTTTCGTCTTCGCGTCGCCGCGGCGGCGCAGGCGGCCCTCGATGTTGAGCATGCAGCCCAAGTCGCCCAGCACGACCGCGTCGGCCCCCGACTGCGCGACGTGAAGGCACTTGTTCTCCGCCATGCGCGCGGAGATCTCGCCGAACTTGATCGAGAAGGTGCCGCCGAAGCCGCAGCAGGTCTCAGGCTCTGCCATCTCCGTCAAGGACAGGCCCGGGACCCTGGCGAGGAGCGCGCGGGGCTGCGCCTTCACACCCATCTCGCGCAGGCCGGCGCAGCAGTCGTGATAGGTGATCGTGCCCTGGAATTGCCCCGGAACCCGATCGAGCTTGAGCACGCTGGCGAGGAAATCGGTGAGCTCGTAGGTCCGCCCCGCGAGCGCTTGCGCGCGGCCGAGCATCGCCGGATCGTCCGCGAAGAGGTCGTGGTAGTGGGTGCGGATCATGCCGCTGCACGAGCCGGAGGGCGCAACGAGGTAGTCGCACTCCTCGAACTCGGCGATCAGCTTGCGCGCGAGCGCGACGGCGTCCGCGCGGTCGCCGGAGTTGTAGGCGGGCTGCCCGCAGCAGGTCTGCGACAGCGGAACGTAGACATCGGCACCGCCGGCCTCGAGCAGCCTGATCGCGGCGAACCCGATCGAGGGCCGCATGAGGTCCACGAGGCAGGTGACGAAAAGTCCGACGCGCATTGCGGCCCGCAGCGAACCGGCGATCGCTCAATAATACTGCGACTGCACGAGGGCAACGGCGCACAGTCCCATCAGCGGCTGCGGAAGGATGCCGAAGAGCAGCAGCGCCAGCCCGTTCGCGGAAAGGAGCACTCGCGTGTCGCCGCGCGACTCGATCGGCGTGCGGTCCGTGGGCTCGTCGAAGTACATGACCTTCACGATGCGAAGGTAGTAGAAGGCGCCGATCAGAGCCGCTACGACCCCGACCACCGCCAGCCAGACGAAGCCGGCCTTGACCACCGCCTGCAGCACCAGGAGCTTCGCGTAGAACCCGACCGTCGGCGGAAGCCCGGCGAGCGAGAACATGACGAGGAGCATCACGAATGCCCACCAGGGCGAGCGCGCGTTGAGGCCCTTGAGATCGTCGATGCGGTCAGATTCGAAGCCCTTGCGCGAAAGCAGCAGCACAATGCCCCACGAGGCGAGGCTCGTGAGCACGTACGAAAGCATGTAGAACATGGCCGCGGAGTATCCCGTGACGTCCGCGGCGAGGAAGCCCATCAGGACATAGCCCATGTTGGCGATCGTCGAGTAGGCGAGCATCCGCTTGATGTTCGTCTGCGCGATGGCGACGATGTGGCCAAGCGCAACCGAGAGGACCGACAGCACGATCAGCATTCCCTGCCAGCTCACCTCCGAGCCGAGGAGCGCGCCGCCGAGCAGGCGAAGCATCATCGCGAACGCCGCGAACTCCGGCGCCGTGCCGATCAGCAGCGTCATCGCCGTCGGCGCACCCTGGTAGACGTCGGGCACCCACATGTGGTAGGGCACCGCGCCCAGCTTGAAGGCGATGGCCGACACGACGAAGACGAGGCCGAAGATCAGGAGGTAGCTGTTCTCGCTGTTGCTCAGCACGGCCTGCGTCACCTTGTCCATCTCGAGCGACCCCGTCGCCCCGTAGATCATCGACATGCCGTACAGGAGGAAGCCCGACGCCAGCGCGCCCAGCACGAAGTACTTCATCGCCGCCTCCGACGGCGCCTCCTCGTCGCGCTGCATCGCGACCAGCGCGTACAGCGAGAGCGACATGAGCTCGAGGCCGAGGTAGAGCGTGAGGAAGCTGTTGGCGGTGATGAGCAGCTGCATGCCGAGCAGCGCGAAGAGGATCAGCACGAAGGTCTCGCCGCGGAACAATCCGCGCGCCGTGAGATAGGCGCGCGAATAGAACAGCACGAGCGATACCGAGACGAAGCTGAAGAAGCGCAGGACGTCCGCCGCGAGGTCGTCCACGACCATGTTGTAGAAGACGTGAACGACGTCCTTGTCGGACGTGCGGACCGTGACGCACGCCGCGATGAGCAGGGTGAACTGGGTGAGCCAGTAGCCGACGTGGCGGCGGTCGTCGGGCATCCAGACATCGATGAGCAGGATGAGGCACGCGCCCGCGAGGACGATGATCTCGGGCAGAACCGGGAGGAAGTCGACGGCCATCGGCGCACTCATCTATAGTTTGCTGCGGGCGACGTGCGCCAGGAGATCGACGACCGACGCGTGCATCACGTCGATGAACGGCCGCGGCCACAGGCCCATGATCAGCACCGCGGCGGCGAGCGTGCCGAGCAGCCAGAACTCGCGCCGGCTCAGGTCCGACAGCGCGGCCACGTGGGCATTGGCGACGGCGCCGTAAATCACGCGCTTGTACATCCAGAGCGTATACGCGGCGCCCAGGATGAGCGAAACGGCGGCGAGGAAGCCGATCCAGAAGTCGACCTTCACCGCGGCGAGGATCACCAGGAACTCGCCGACGAAGCCGGAGGTCCCCGGCAGGCCGGCGTTCGCCATCGAGAACAGCATCACGAACGCCGCGAACCTGGGCATCGTATTGGCCACGCCCCCGAAATCGGCGATGAGATGCGTGTGCATCCGGTCGTACAGGACGCCGACGCACAGGAACATGGCTGCCGACACGAAGCCGTGCGAGATCATCTGCGAAAGCGCGCCCTCGGAGCCTTGCACGCTGAACAGGAAGAAGCCCAGCGTGACGAAGCCCATGTGCGAGATCGAAGAGTAGGCAATGAGCCGCTTCATGTCGGCCTGCACCAGCGCGACGAAGCCGATGTAGACGATGGCGATGATCGACAGCGTGAAGATGAAGCCGGCGAGGTAGCGGCTCGCGTCCGGCAGGATGGGCAGGATGAAGCGTGCGAAGCCGTACGCCCCGATCTTGAGGGTGATGGCCGCGAGCACGACCGAGCCGCCGGTCGGCGCCTCCGGGTGCGCGTCGGGGAGCCAGGTATGCACCGGCCACATCGGCACTTTCACGGCGAATGCCGCGAAGAACGCGACGAAGATGAGGATCTGCGTGCGAAGCGACAGCGGCAGCTCGAACCAGTCCTGCAGGGCGAAGCTCCCGGACTTCTGGTAGAGGTAGATGAACGCCACGAGCATCAGCAGCGAGCCGAGCAGCGTGTAGAGAAAGAACTTGATCGCCGCGTACACGCGGCGCGGGCCACCCCAGATGCCGATGATGAGGTACATCGGGATCAGCATCGCCTCGAAGAACACGTAAAAGAGGATGCCGTCGAGCGCGGCGAAGGCGCCGTTGATGAGGCCCGACATGATGAGGAACGCGGCCATGTACTGGGCCACGCGCACCTGGATCACCTCCCAGCCCGCCCACACGACGAGCAGCGTGACGAAGCTGTTGAGGATCACGAACAGCACCGAGATGCCGTCCACGCCGAGGTGGTAGTAGATGTCGAAGTACGGGATCCACTCGCGGCGCTCGACGAACTGCATCGCGGACGTGGTGGCATCGAAGTGCGTGTACAGCGGGATGGTGACGAGGAAGCCGGCGAGCGCGCCGGCGAGCGCGGTCCAGCGCGCCTTCATGGCGTCGCGGTCACCGCCTAGGCCGAGTACCGCGATGCCGGCGGCGATCGGCACCCAGACAGCGAGCGAGAGATACGGTGTCATGGGCGAGCGGGGAAGCGGATCATCGGACGACCCACCACGTCAGCAGCGCGAAGAGTCCGATGATCATCGTGAACGCGTAGTGGTAGACGTAACCCGATTGCATCTGCCGCATTACGGAGCCCCACCACGCGACCGTGCGCGCGGAGCCGTTGACGATGCCCTCGATAATCTTGCCGTCGCCGACGTCGCTGAAGAGATTACCGATGCGGCGCGCGCCGCCGGCGAAGAACCAATCGTTGAACTTGTCGAAGTAGTAGTTGTTGACGAGGATCGTGTAGATGAACCCCGCCCGCGCCGCGATGCGCGACGGAAGCTTGGGGTTGACGAGGTAGAGGTAGGTCGCCGCTGCGATGCCGGCCACCGCGATCCACAGCACGCCCGAAAGCAGGCCATGGCCGATGAAGGCGCCCACGCCGTGCCATTCCTCCTTGAGCTTGTCCAGGACGTCGTGCGCCGGCAGGACGACGATCGACTCCTTGAAGTAGTCGCCGAATAGGAGCGGCTCGATGGCGACCCAGCCCGCCAGCACCGACGGGATCGCGAGCATGATGAGGGGAACCGTGACGACCCACGGGCTCTCGCGGGGCTCGGCGTGGTGCTCCCCGCGCTCGTCGTGTGCGTCGTGCTCGACGTACGCGTTCGGAAGGGGCGGATGGCGGAAGCGCTCCTCGCCGTGGAACGTCATGTAGAGAAGGCGAAAGGTGTAGAAGGCGGTCACGAAGACGCCCACGACCACGCAGAAATAGGCGTAGCCGTGCCCGGGGATCGCCGACAGCTGCGTGGCCTCGATGATCGAGTCCTTGGAGAAAAAGCCGGCGAAAGGCGGGATGCCGCACAGCGCGAGGCCGCCGATCACCATCGTGAAGTAGGTGATCGGCATGTACCTGCGCAGCCCGCCCATGTTGCGCATGTCCTGCTCGTGGTGCATGGCGATGATCACCGACCCCGCGCCGAGGAACAGCAGCGCCTTGAAGAAGGCATGCGTCATCAGGTGGAAGATGGCGCCGGCGTAGGAAGACACGCCCAGCGCGACCGTCATGTAGCCGAGCTGCGACAGCGTGGAGTAGGCCACCACGCGCTTGATGTCGAACGCCACCATGCCGAGGATGCCGAGGAACAGCGCCCCGGTGGCGCCGATCACGGTCACGAGCCCGAGCGCGACGTCGGACTGTTCGAAGAGCGGGCTCATCCGGGCGACCATGAAGATGCCGGCGGTGACCATCGTCGCGGCGTGGATCAGCGCGGAGATGGGGGTGGGGCCCTCCATCGAGTCCGGAAGCCACACATGCAGCGGGACTTGGGCGCTCTTGCCCATCGCGCCCACGAACAGGCAGATGCACGCCACCGTGAGCAGCGACCACTCCGCGCTGCCCCAGATATTGATCGTCGTCTTGGCCAGTTCGGGCGCCTTGGCGAACACCGGCGCGTAATCCATCGAGCCGAAATAGGCGAGGACGAGGCCGATGCCCAGGATGAAGCCGAAGTCGCCGACGCGGTTGGCGATGAACGCCTTCAGGTTGGCGTAGATCGCCGTCGGCCGCTTGAACCAGAAGCCGATGAGGAGGTAGGACACGAGCCCGACCGCCTCCCAGCCGAAGAAGAGCTGGAGGAAGTTGTTGCTCATGACGAGCATGAGCATCGAGAACGTGAACAGGCAGATATAGCTGAAGAAGCGCGAGTAGCCGTCGTCGTCCGCCATGTAGCCGATGGTGTAGATGTGCACCATCAGCGACACGAACGTGACGACGATCAGCATGAGCGCCGTCAGCGGGTCGATGAGGAAGCCGACGGCCATCTTCACGCCGCCGGTATTGGCCCAGACGTAGAGGTCGCCGTTGTAGTCGTGCCCCGCCAGAACGTCGCGAAAGATCACGACGGACGCCGCAAACGATATGGCGACCGCCAGGATCGTGATCCAGTGCGACGCGGCGCGCGGCATCTTGGTGCCCCACAGGCCGACCAGGATCGAGGCCAGGAGCGGCACCATCGGCACGACAAGGTAGAGCGACTCCATCGTCATCCCCTGAGCTTGCCCAGGTCCTCGACGTCGATCGAGCCCGCGTTGCGGAACAGCAGCACGAGGATTGCGAGGCCGATCGCCGATTCGGCCGCGGCGACCGTCAGGATGAAGAAGACGAAGACCTGGCCGCTCATGTCCCCCAGGTAGCGCGAGAACGCGATGAAATTGAGGTTCACCGCGAGCAGCATGAGCTCGATGGCCATCAGCAGGATGATGACGTTCTTCCGGTTGAGGAAGATGCCGGCCATGCTGACGGCGAAGAGGATCGCGCCCAGCACGAGGTAATGCGCCAGCGTCGGCGCGGTCAGCAGTGACACATGATCTCCCTGGTGTTGCCCGTTACCGCGAAACCGGCACGCGGCGCCGCTCCCGGCACCTCTGCCGCCCGCACAGTCCTGCGTTGCGCGTCTTCATTCCTTCTTCTCCACCGGCAGGTCGAGGAGCCGGACGCGGTCCTTCCGGCGTGCCCTGACCTGCAGGGCGGGGTCCTGGTGCTTCGTTTCACGCCGCGTGCGGTGCGTGAGCGCAATGGCAGCAATGATGGCCACCAGCAGCACGACCGCCGCGATCTCGAACGGATACACGTAGTCGACGTAGATGAGGCGGCCGAGCGCGCGCGTGTTGCTCCCCTCGGGCGCGGGCGGCGCGACCTCGCCGCCGACGCTGCTGCCGAAGACCACGAGCGCCATCTCGATCAGCACCAGCACGCCCACGGTGGCGCCTACGGGAACGTAGCTGCGGAAGTTCTTGCGCAGGCTGTCGAAGTTGACGTCCAGCATCATGACGACGAACAGGAACAGCACCATCACGGCGCCGACGTAGACCAGAACGAGCGCGATGGCGAGGAATTCGGCGCGCAGCAACAGCCAGATGCCGGCGGCGGTGAAGAAGCACAGCACGAGCCACAGTGCCGCATGCACGGGGTTGCGGGTGGTGATCACCCGCAGCGCCGCAAATACCAGGATCGCGGCAAAGACGTAAAACGTTGCCGTCGCGAAGGTCATGAGTCAAGAACGGCGCGCGCCTGCAGGCGAAGCCTTGCAGGCGCAAGCGACGTCTCGTTCAGAAGTTTTCTCATCGGAACTTCGCGTCTTGTTGTCGATCCGCCGCGATCTGCGCCTCGTACCGGTCCCCCACCGCCAGCAGCATCTCCTTCGTGTAGTAGAGGTCGCCGCGCTTCTCGCCGTGGTACTCGAGGATCCGCGTCTCGACGATGGAATCGACCGGGCAGCTCTCCTCGCAGAAGCCGCAGAAGATGCACTTGGTGAGGTCGATGTCGTAGCGCGTCGTGCGCCGCGTGCCGTCGTCGCGTTGCTCCGACTCGATGGTGATCGCGAGTGCGGGGCACACCGCCTCGCACAGCTTGCACGCGATGCAGCGCTCCTCGCCGTTCGGGTACCGGCGCAGTGCGTGCAGGCCGCGGAAGCGCGGGCTCTGGGGCGTCTTCTCCTCCGGGAACTGCACGGTCACCTTGCGCGCGAAGAAGTAGCGGCCGGTGAGCGACATGCCCTTCAGAAGCTCCGCCAGGAACCATGTATCGAAGAACGATTTGACGCGAGCTAGCATCGGGGCTCCCGTCAGTGGAAGAGGTACGCCCAGCGCGTCTGCATCATCGCGCCGAGGAAGATGATCCATACGAGCGTGACCGGAATGAACACCTTCCAGCCGAGTCGCATGATCTGGTCGTAGCGGTAGCGCGGGAACGTCGCGCGTACCCACAGGAACAGGAGCAGGACGAAGCAAACCTTGGCCGCGAACCAGAAGAACCCGTCGCCGAACGGCGCCGCGCCGAAGATCGTCACGTCGTTGAGCGCCGGCCAGGGCGACAGCCAGCCGCCCAGGAACATGATCGAGGTCAGCGCCGCGATGAGGATCATGTTCATGTACTCGGCGAGGAAGAACACGGCGAACGCCACGCCCGAATACTCGACGTGGAAGCCCGCCACGATCTCCGACTCGCCCTCCGCCATGTCGAAGGGATGGCGGTTCGTCTCGGCGAGGCCCGACACGAAATACACGACCGCGAGCGGGAGAAGCGGCCAGAGGTACCAGTAAGCGGCGCCGCCCTCCTGCCCGCGTACGATCTCGGAGAGGTTGAGGCTTCCCGCGGCCATGAGCACGCCGACGAGCGCGAAGCCCATCGCGATCTCGTAGGACACGATCTGGGCCGCGGAGCGCAGCGCGCCGAGGAAAGCGTACTTCGAGTTCGACGCCCAGCCGGCGAGAATCACGCCGTACACCCCCACCGACGACAGCGCGAGCACGTAGAGCAGGCCCGCGTTGATGTTCGACAGGACCAGCGTACCCGTGAACGGAATCACCGCCCAGGCGGCAAGCGCGGGACCCAGCGAGAGCAGGGGCGCGATGAAGAACAGGTAGCGATTGGCGCCCGACGGGACGACGATCTCCTTGAACACGAGCTTCGCGACGTCGGCGAACGGCTGAAGGAGGCCGAACGGTCCGACGCGGTTCGGCCCGATGCGCACCTGCATGTACCCGATCACCTTGCGCTCGGCCAGCGTGAGGTAGGCCACGGACAGGATGAGGGGGATGGCGATCGCGATGATCTTCACCAGCGTCCACACCACGATCCACGCGGGACCCAGGAATTGGGCGATGGGGGCGAGGACGTCCATGCTCCGCCTAAGCTCGCTCGACGCTGACGGGCCCGGAGAGGCCTTCGAGCCCGCACGTGGACGCATGGGCGGCGGCGATGCGCACGACGCCTGGCGGCACGCCGGCGTCGACGACCGCGGTCAGGACGGCCTCTCCACCGCCCTGCTTCACCTTGACCTGGCCGCCCTCGGTGACACCGAGGGTCGCGAGGAGCGAGCGGTGCATGCGCGCCTTCGGCGGACGCGCATCCGCCGTGAGCTGCAGCGGCGCCGAGCGGCGGGCGAGCGGATCGGCGAAGTAGATCGGCACGTCGGCGACGCGCTCGACCGAGGTGCCCTCCTGCGCCGGCTTGGCTGCGGCGATGCGCGTGCCGTTGCCGAGCTTCGCGGCGACATCCGCCGGCTGTGCGAGCACCGAGGCACGCACGTCCGCCGCCGTCTCGGCATCGAACCCGGCGAGTTTCAGCATCGTGCCCAGCACGCGCAGCACCTTCCACCCGGGCCGGGTATCGGCATACGGCTTCACGACGCCGTAGAAATCCTGCAACCGGCCTTCGCAGCTCACGAAAGAGCCGGCGGTCTCCGTGAAGGGCGAGATCGGCAGCATGACGTCGGCGTAGGCCGCGCCGTGATCGAACGGGCTCATGACGACCACGAGGTCCGCTTGCTCGAGCGCCCGGCGCGCAGCGAGCGCGTTGGCGAAATCGAACTCGGCTTCGGCGTGGAGTACGAGGTAGGCGCGCCGCGGATCGGCCAGCATCGCCTGCGCGTTCATGCCGCCCGACTGCGGCAGCGCGCCCGCGAGGTAGGCGCCGACCGTGTTGGCGGCCTCGGTGAGGAAGCCGAGCGTGGCTCCGGTGGACTCGGCCAGAAGCTGCGCGAGGGCATGCAGCTGCGAGAACTCAGCATGCTGCACGGCGTAGTTGCCGAGCAGCACCGCCGTCTTCTTGCCGGAGGCGAGGCTCGCGGCGATCGCCTTCTCCTCGTCGGTCGGCGCGATGCCGGACAGCGCCTCGGGAAGCGGCGCGCCCTTGGCGCCCGCCGCCGCGGCGGCGATGCCGGCAAGCGCCGCGGCAAGCTTCGACGGCGCGACGATCGCCTTGTGCGCGACCTTGACCAGCCAGTCGTCGTCCACGGAGTGCAGCATCGACACTTCGGCCGCCCCCTTGCGCGCAGCGTGGCGAAGGCGTTGCGCCAGCAGCGGATGGTCCTTGCGCAGGAAGCTGGCGACCACGAGCACGCGGTCGAGGTGCGCGACGTCGTTGATCGACATGCCGAGCCAGGGAATGCCCCGAGCAGAGCCGTCGCCTCGGAAATCGGTCTGGCGCAGCCTGAAGTCGACGTTGTCGCTGCCGAGCGCCCGCACGAGCCGCGCGGCGAGCGCCGCCTCCTCGAGCGTGGCGTGCGGCGACACGAGCGCGCCGAGCGCGCCGGGGCCCTGGCGAGCGACGACGTCGGTGAGGCCCTGCGCGACGACGTCGAGCGCCGTCTGCCAGTCGACGGGCTTCCACTCGCCGGCCTGCTTCACCATGGGGGTGCGCAGCCGGTCCGCGGCGTTGAGGCCTTCGTAGGAGAAGCGGTCCTTGTCCGACAGCCAGCACTCGTTGATCGCTTCGTTCTCGAGCGGCAGCACGCGCATCACCCGATCGCCTTTCACCTGCACGATGAGGTTGCTGCCGAGCGAATCGTGCGGCGACACCGACTTGCGGCGGGAGAGCTCCCACGTGCGGGCCTCGTAGCGGAACGGCTTGGAGGTCAGCGCACCGACCGGGCAGACGTCGATCGAGTTGCCCGACAGCTCGGAGTCGACGGTCTTGCCGACGAAGGACACGATCTCCGAATGTTCGCCGCGGCCGATCATGCCGAGCTCCATGATCCCGGCGATCTCCTGGCCGAAGCGGATGCAGCGCGTGCACTGGATGCAGCGGGTCATCTCCTGGGCGGAGATGAGCGGTCCCAGGTCCTTGTGGATCACGACGCGCTTGGGCTCCGTGTAGCGCGACGACGAGCCGCCATAGCCGACCGCCAAGTCCTGCAGCTGGCACTCGCCGCCCTGGTCGCAGATCGGGCAATCGAGCGGATGGTTGATGAGCAGGAACTCCATCACGCCCTTCTGCGCGGTCACCGCCTGCTCCGAGGCTGTATAGACCTTCATGCCTTCGGTCACCGGCGTCGCGCACGCGGGTAGAGGCTTCGGCGCCTTCTCGACCTGCACGAGGCACATGCGGCAGTTGGCGGCGATCGACAGCTTCTTGTGGTAGCAGAAGTGCGGCACATAGATGCCGAGCGCGTGCGCCGCCTCGATCACCGTGGTGCCGGGCGTTACCTGCGTGGCCTTGCCGTCGATTTCGATGTTCAACATGTCAGAGATAATCCGCGACCCGGCAGTGCTTGTGGTCGATGTGGTACTGGAACTCGTCGCGGAAGTGCTTGATGAAGCTTTGTACGGGCAGCGCGGCGGCGTCGCCCAGCGCACAGATGGTCCGTCCGGCGATGTTGCCGGCCACCGAGGTGAGCTTGTCGAGGTCCTCGTCGCGGCCCTGCCCGCGCTCGATGCGGTCGACCATGCGCCACAGCCAGCCCGTGCCTTCGCGGCACGGCGTGCACTGCCCGCAGGACTCCTCGTAGTAGAAGTACGACAGGCGCAAGAGCGAGCGCACCATGCAGCGCGTCTCGTCCATGATGATCACGGCGCCCGATCCGAGCATCGAGCCCGCCTTGGCGATCGAGTCGTAATCCATGTCGGTCGCCATCATGACGTCGCCCGGCAGCACCGGCATGGACGATCCGCCGGGAATGCACGCCTTCAACCTGCGGCCGCCGCGCATGCCGCCGGCCATCTCGAGCAGCGTGGCGAACGGCGTGCCGAGCTTCACTTCGAAATTGCCGGGACGCTCGACGTCCCCCGATACCGAGAATATCTTGGTGCCGCCGTTGTTCGGGCGCCCGAGGCCGAGGAACGCCTCGCCGCCGTTAGCGATGATCCACGGCACGGCGGCGAAGGTCTCTGTGTTGTTGATCGTGGTCGGCTTGCCGTACACGCCGTAGGAGGCCGGGAACGGCGGCTTGAACCGCGGCTGACCCTTCTTGCCCTCGAGCGATTCCAGGAGCGCGGTCTCCTCCCCGCAGATGTACGCGCCGAAGCCGTGATGGTTGTGCAGCCGGAACGAGAAGCCGCTGCCGAGGATGTTGTCGCCAAGATATCCCGCGGCGTACGCCTCCTCGATGGCCTCCTCGCAGCGAAGATACGTCTCCCAGATCTCGCCGTGGATGTAGTTGTAGCCGCGGTTGGCGCCCATCGCGTACGCGCCGATCGCCATGCCCTCGAACACCGCATGCGGGTTGTAGCGCAGGATATCGCGGTCCTTGAACGTGCCCGGCTCGCCTTCGTCGGAGTTGCATACGACGTACTTGTCGCCGACGTAATTCTTCGGCATGAAGCTCCACTTGAGTCCGGTCGGAAACCCGGCGCCGCCGCGGCCGCGCAACGCGGACTTCTTCACCTCGGCGATCACCTGATCCGGCGGGATCTTCTCGGAGAGGATCTTGCGCAGGGCCGCGTAGCCGCCGCGCGCTTCGTAGTCCTTGAGGCGCCAATTGCGCCCGTTGAGGCCCGCCATCAGGATGGCGTCCGGACCGTAATTCAGGAAGTCGACCGGGGCATTCATGATTTCGCCTGGTCGGCGGCGCTGGAAAGCTCGCCGACGAGCTCGTCGAGCTTCGCGTTGCTCATGAAGCTGCACATGCGGCGGTCGTTGACCAGCAGCACGGGCGCGTCGCCGCAGGCGCCCATGCATTCGCCCTCCTTCAGCGTGAAGTGGCCGTCGGCGGTCGTCTCGCCGAAGCCGATGCCGAGCTTCTCCTTGAGGTGCCGCGCAGCGACGTTGGCGCCCGACAACGCGCACGGCAAGTTCGTGCAGATCGTGACCTTGTAGCGACCGGTGGGCTTCAAGTTGTACATCGTGTAGAACGTCGCGACCTCGTACACGGCCACCGGCGGCATGCCGAGGTAGTGGGCCACCGCGTCCATGAGGTCGGTCGACAGCCAGCCGTGCTCGTCCTGCGCAAAGGCGAGCGCCGACATCACGGCCGACTGCCTCTGCTCGGGCGGGTACTTCGAGAGCTCGCGGTCGATCTTGCGCTGGATATCGGGAGAGAGCGTGTGCACGAGGATCACTTGATGTAATAGCCGGCCATGCGCCAGATGCCGTCGCGCTCGAGGACCATGGTCACTTCCTCGGCAGCCTTCCTGTTCTTCTCGAACGTCGTCTCGAACAGGATCGCGACCTCGGTGCCTGGCACGGTCTGCGCGTCGGGCTCGTCCGGCGCGGGCACCTTGCCCTTGAACGCCATCTTCTCCCCGTTGCGCGACACGACCTTGCCGTAATCCTTGCGGATCTTGGCAATGCCGTCGCGCCACTGCTGCCGCGTGACGCTCGCCTTGAACGGCTCCGACGCCATCGCGTATGCGTCGACATAACGCCCGTCGTCGACCGGCACGAGCCAGCGCTCCGCCGCGTTGAGCGCCTCGCGCTGCGCGGGCATCATCGACTGCGCCGCGGCTGCCGCGCCCAGCAGGAGCAGCGCAAAGGGGGCGTAGCGACTTGCGTTCATCGGTCGATGGACCCGAACACGATGTCCTGCGTTCCGATGATCGCCACGACGTCCGCGATCATGTGCCCGCGCGACATCTCGTCGAGCGCGGCGAGATGCACGTAGTCGGGGGCGCGCAGCTTGACGCGGTACGGCTTGTTGGCGCCGTCCGACACGATATAGACGCCGAACTCGCCCTTGGGATGCTCGATCGCCGCGTACGACTCGCCGGCGGGTACACGCATGCCCTCCGTGAAGAGCTTGAAGTGGTGGATCAGCTCTTCCATGTGCGTCTTCATCGCCTCGCGGGACGGCGGCGCGATCTTGTGGTTGTCGACGATCACCGGGCCGGGGTTCGCCTTCAGCCAGTCGACGCACTGCTTCACGATCCGGTTGGCCTGGCGCATCTCCTCGATACGCACGAGGTAGCGGTCGTAGCAGTCACCGTTGACGCCGACCGGGACCTCGAACTTCATGCGGTCGTACACCTCGTACGGCTGCTTGCGGCGAAGGTCCCACGGCACGCCCGAGCCGCGCAGCATGGGACCGGTGAAGCCGAGCGCGATAGCGCGCTCAGGCGTAACGACACCGATGCCGACGGTGCGCTGCTTCCAGATGCGGTTCTCGGTGAGAAGCTCCTCGTATTCGTCGACGCACTTCGGGAAGCGGTTCGCGAAATCCTCGATGAAGTCGAGCAGCGAGCCCTCGCGGTTTTCGTTCATGCGCTCGAGGGCGCGTGCGTTCTTGAGCTTGGAGGGCTGGTACTGCGGCATGCGGTCGGGCAGGTCGCGGTAGACGCCGCCGGGACGGTAGTACGCGGCGTGCATCCGAGCGCCGGAGACCGCCTCGTAGACGTCGAAGAGATCCTCGCGCTCGCGGAACGCATAGAGGAACGGCGTCATCGCGCCGACGTCGAGGGCGTGCGCGCCGAGCCACAGGAGGTGGTTCAGGATGCGCGTGATCTCATCGAACATCGTGCGGATGTACTTGGCGCGCTCGGGGATCTCGATGCCGAGCAGCCGCTCGATGGCGAGGCAGTAGGCGTGCTCGTTGCACATCATGGACACGTAGTCGAGGCGGTCCATGTACGGCAGCGACTGGATGAAGGTCTTGTGCTCGGCCAGCTTTTCGGTCGCGCGGTGCAGCAGCCCGATGTGCGGGTCGGCGCGCTCGATGACCTCGCCGTCGAGCTCGAGCACGAGCCGCAGCACGCCGTGCGCCGCCGGGTGCTGGGGCCCAAAGTTCATCGTGTAATTACGAATCTCTGCCACGTAGACTAGCGCTCGGGTTCAGCAAAGAAGATGGACGGACGCGTCACACGATGAACTTCGGCGTTCGCCAACTTGCGCAGCAAGTTAAGCGAGCGGAGCGAGCGGCGAACGCTCAAATTCATGGTGTAGTCACGGGTCTCAGCCACGGAACAGTTCAAACCCCAGCACTACCGACGACACGACCAGCGCCGCATACGGCAGCGTTGCCCCCGTCGCGATGACCTCCGCGGCCTCACGCGCACATCGCGCGACATCGTCTCGCATGCTCATCTCGTGCCTCCGTATTGCTCTTCGCGTATGATCCGCGGCGTGATCTCGCGCGGCTCGATGGTGACCGGCTGGTAGATGACGCGCCCCTGCTCGGGGTCGTAGCGCATCTCGACGTAACCCGACAGCGGGAAATCCTTGCGGAACGGATGGCCGACGAAGCCATAGTCGGTGAGGAGCCGCCGCAGGTCGGGATGGCCGTCGAACACGATGCCGTACAGATCGAAGGCCTCCCGCTCGAACCAGTTGGCGCACGGCCAAACGTCGATCACGCTAGGCACGACGGGAAAATCGTCGTCCGGCGCGAAGACACGCACACGGAGCCGCCAGTTCTGCGGCAGCGACAGCAGGTGATAGACGGCCGCGAAGCGCCGGCCCTCCCACGCGCCGTTGCCGTAGGCGGAGTAGTCGACGCCGCAGACGTCGATCAGCATGTCGAAGCGCAGCTCCGGGCGGTCGCGCAACTGGCGCATCACCGCAACCAGCCCCTCCGCGGGCACCACGATGGTCGCCTCGCCGCGGTCGTTCACCGTGCTCTTCGAGGCATCCGGGAACGCGGCCGCGAGGGCCGCGGCCAGTGTCTCGAGTTTCGTCGCCATCAGCGTGCGATCGTGTTCGTGCGCCAGATCTTGTTCTGCAGCTGCAGGATCCCGTAGAGCAGCGCTTCCGAGGTCGGCGGGCACCCGGGCACGTAGATGTCGACCGGGACGATCCGGTCGCAGCCGCGCACGACGGAGTACGAGTAGTGGTAATAGCCGCCGCCGTTCGCGCACGAGCCCATCGAGATGACCCAGCGCGGCTCGGCCATCTGGTCGTACACCTTGCGCAGCGCCGGCGCCATCTTGTTGACCAGCGTGCCGGCGACGATCATGACGTCGGACTGGCGCGGGCTCGGACGGAACACCACACCGAAGCGGTCGAGGTCGTAGCGCGAGGCGCCCGCGTGCATCATCTCCACCGCGCAGCAGGCGAGCCCGAAGGTCATCGGCCACAGCGACCCGGTGCGCGCCCAGTTGACGAGGTTGTCCACCTGGGTGGTGAGGAAGCCGCGCTGCGCGAAGCCCTCGGGGCTGTCAGGGGCCGCTAGTCCCATTCGAGCGCCCCCTTCTTCCATTCATAGATGAAGCCCACGACCAGGATCGCGAGGAAGATGCCCATCGCCGCGAGTCCGAAGACGCCGATCTTCTTCAGCGCCACCGCCCACGGGAAGAGGAACGCGATCTCGAGGTCGAAGACGATGAAGAGGATTGCGACCAGGTAGTAGCGCACGTCGAACTTGGTGCGCGTGTCCTCGAAGGCGTCGAAGCCGCACTCATAGGGCGAGAGTTTGGCCTTGTCGTCATGGAAGCGCGAAAAGTAGCGGCCGAACCCGGTTCCGAGGATCAGCAGCAGCATGGCCAGGCCCGCAGCCACGACCAGGAAGATCAGGATCGGCAGATAGTTCAACAACATGCGCTAGCGACCGTAAAAAAGGCAGATCGACCGCGACCTGCCCCTGAAGCGGGCCGCATTGTAGCAGCGCAACGGACTGATGGGGTGCTGAGAGCAGGTCGGCGACAATCGGCGACGAAGGGTGCGAGTTTGAGGCTCGGTGCGAACCGGATACGCGTCCGGACCGTCTCGCGCCGGCAGGATCTGGCGCGATGCCACGGTCTTTGGTCAAACTTGAGCCATGGCGCGACACGACGGAGATCGGTGATGAAATCCTGAATGCCTTCGCACGGTTCGCTCAGCAGCAGCATGGACCCGCAGTGTGACGCTGCAGAGCTGTGACGCCTGGGTGGCAAAGCAAGCCAAGGGCGCGAGCCCGGGCCCGTCTGAGGGTGTCCGATAACGCTGTGGTGCCGACGGGGAGATTCGAACTCCCACACCTTGCGGCGCTAGCCCCTCAAGCTAGTGTGTCTACCAATTCCACCACGTCGGCATGTTCGAAGGATCTCGCGACCCGCGCTACTTCGGCGCGGGCGCCGGCGCTGGCGCCGGTGCAGGCACGGGCGGCGCAGGGGCACCGGTGGATGCTGCGGGCGCAGTCGTCGCGGGAGCGGCCGCCGGCGGGCTGCCGCCGAGCCCGGGCCCGCTCTTCGGCTTCTCCGCGGCCTCGTCGAGGATCGAGCGCTGCGGCTCGGCGCTGGTGCGCGTGCCGAGATAGGCGAGCGCCAGGCTGTTCACCATGAAGATGAGGGCGAAGATCGCGGTCGCGCGCGACAGCGCGGTCGTCGCGCCACGCGCACCGAAGACGGTGCCCGAGGCCCCGGCGCCGAAGCCGGCCCCGGCATCCGCACCCTTGCCCCGCTGCAGCAGCACGAGCCCGACGATGGCCACGGCCGAGAGCAGCTGGACGAACGTCAGAATGTTACGCACCCACATGGGAAACACCCACTCGTCCCGGTCCGGCGGCGGCCAGGATCGTCAGGAACTCATCAGCCTTGAGGGACGCGCCGCCGATCAGGCCGCCATCGACGTCGGGCATCGCGAACAGCTCGGCGGCGTTGCCCGCCTTCACGCTGCCGCCATAGAGAATGCGCGTCGCGGCCGCGATTCTAGCATCCCGGGCCCCGATCCGGGCGCGGATGAAGGCGTGCACCTCCTGGGCCTGCTCGGGGGTGGCGTTGCGACCGGTGCCGATCGCCCACACCGGCTCGTAGGCGACGACGCCCTGCTCGAGCGCGCCGGCGCCGCACAGTTCGAGCACCACGTCGAGCTGGCGAGCCACCACCTCGCGCGTGCGCCCGGCCTCGCGGTCCGCGAGCTGCTCGCCCACGCACAGGATCGGGATCAGCCCCTTCGCCTGCGCCGCGCCGAACTTGCGCGCGATCAGCTGGTCGCTCTCGCGGTAGAGCAGCCGGCGCTCCGAGTGCCCGACGATCACGTACTCGCAGCCGACGTCACGCAGCTGCGCCGCGGAGACTTCCCCGGTGAAGGCGCCCTGCCCGTCCGCGCACACATCCTGGCCGCCGAGGCTGAAGGCCGAGTCGCGCAGCAGCCGGCCGACCTCCTGCAGGTACACGTACGGGGGACAGATGACGCAGGTGGCCGGCGGCTGGGCCGGGGCTCCGGCGAGCAGCTCCTCGATCAGCCGCGCGTTCTCGGCGCGCGAGCCGTGCATCTTCCAGTTACCGGCGACTATGGGGCGGCGCATCAACCGACCTCGGAAAGCGCGCCAGGCGCGCCATGGGGTAATTCAAGGGCGCGCGATGATAGCGATGCGGACAGGGTGACGCAACGGTACCCCGAAGTGCAGCTAAGGCACTGCCCTACCTTGGTTTTTGGCCCTTCCGGGGCAGCGCTCAGGGCCCGTGGTGGCGCACGGCCTCGGCGAGCTCCGCCGCCAGTGCGCGCGTCGTGGGCTCATCGCGCCCCTCGACCATGACGCGGATCACCGGCTCGGTGCCCGAGGCGCGCAGCACGACTCGCCCCTCGGCCCCGAGGACTCCCTCGATCCGTTCCACGGCCTCGCGCACCTCGGGCACCGCGGTCGGGTCAAAGCGCGTGGCCACCTTCACGTTCAGCAGCACCTGCGGGAACTTGCGCATGCCGCTGGCGAGCTCGGCGAGCTCGCGCCCGGTGCGCTTGATCACCGCGAGCACCTGCAGCGCGCTCACCAGCCCATCGCCCGTCGTGGTCTTGTCCAGGCACAGGATGTGCCCCGAGGTCTCCCCGCCCAGGACTCCACCGCACTCGCGCAGCATCGCGAGCACGTAGCGATCGCCCACCGCGGTGCGGCGGAACTCGATGCCCGCGGCGCGCAGCGCGAGCTCGAGTCCGAGGTTGCTCATCACCGTGCCCACGACCGGCCCGCGCAGGCGTCCGTCCTCCTTGAGGGCGCGGGCGATGACATAGAGGATCTGGTCGCCATCGACGATGCGGCCGAGGTGATCGACCATGACCAGTCGATCGCCGTCGCCATCGAGCGCAAGGCCCACGTGCGCACGCACGCCCGGCACGGTCAGCTGCAGCAGATCGGGGGCGAGGGAGCCGCAGCCGTCGTTGATGTTGCGGCCGTTCGGCGAGCAGCCGATCGGCACGATCTCGGCGCCGAGGTCGGCGAGGATGCGCGGCGCGACCTTGTAGGCGGCACCGTTGGCGCAGTCGACCACGATCTTCAGTCCCGCGAGGTCCACGCCCGCAGGCAGCGTCTGCGCGCAGAACTCCTGGTACAGGGTGCGCGAGCGGTCGGCGCGCGTGGCGCGCCCGAGGTTGCGCGAGGCGCGTGTCAGCGGCGGCTGCGCCAGCTCCGCCTCGATGCGCTCCTCGAGCTCATCGGAGAGCTTGCCGCCGGAGCCGTCGAAGAACTTGATGCCGTTGTCGTCGTAGAGGTTGTGCGAGGCGCTGATGACGACGCCGAAGTCGCAGTTGAAGCGGCGCGTCATGTAGGCGATGCCCGGGGTCGGCAGCGGGCCGATGAGCATGACGTTCACGCCGGCGGCGACGAAGCCGGCCTCGAGGGCCGCCTCGAACATGTAGCCCGAGAGGCGCGTGTCCTTGCCGATGAGCACCGTGCCGCCCTCGGGGGCGAGCACGCGTGCCGCCGCGCTCGCCAGCTGCAGGGCGAAATCCACCGTCATCGGGTGCTCGCCCACCCGCCCACGCACGCCATCGGTGCCGAAGTATCGACGACCCACTGTTCCTCACCCCTCCCCTGGTCCGAGCGCGGCGACGACCTTCAGGGCATCGACCGTGGCGGCGACATCGTGCGCGCGGATGATGCGCGCGCCGCCAAGCGCCGCGACCACCGCCAGCGCCACGCTGCCGTGCAGCCGCTCCTGCGGGCCGCGCCCGGTGAGTCTGCCGAGCAGTGCCTTGCGCGACAAGCCGGCCAGCAGCGGCACGTCCGGGCGCGTCAGCTCGCGCAGGTGTCGCAGCAGGGTGAGATTGTGCTCGAAAGTCTTGCCGAAGCCGAATCCCGGATCGATGAGCAGCTGGCTCGCCGCGAACCCGGCGGCGCGGGCCGCGGCCACGCGCTCGGCGAGGAAGGCACGCACCTCGGCCACCACGTCCTGGTAGACGGGTGAGTCCTGCATGGTGCGCGGCTCGCCCTGCATGTGCATCAGGCACACCGCGCAGCCGGACTCACGCGCGGCCGCGAGCGCCCCGGGCGCGCGCAGCGCGCGCACGTCGTTGATGAGCCCGGCGCCGGCGGCGGCGGCGGCCCGCATGACCTCGGGCCGGCTGGTGTCGACGGAGATGATGGCGGCGCACTCGCGGCGCAGGCCCTCGATGACCGGCAGCACGCGCTCGAGCTCCTCCTCGAGGCTCACGGCGGCAGCCCCGGGGCGCGTCGACTCCCCGCCCACGTCGATGATGCCGGCGCCCTCGGAGGCGAGGCGCACCCCGTGGGCGATGGCCTCCGCGGCGGAGCCGAAGCGCCCGCCATCGGAGAAGGAGTCGGGGGTGACGTTCAGCACGCCCATGATCTGCGGCCGCTCGAGGCTCAGGGTCGCGTGCGCGCAGCGCAGCTCGAGGCCCGGCGCTTTCACGGGAGGCAGGAGCCCCGGCCGCGCATCAGGCGGCGGCTCGTGAAGCTAGTGCTGGCCGGCGGGGATCGGCGGCCCGCCCGCGGCCGGGCTCTCGGGGCCGGGCTTGGGCGGCTTGTTCGAGAGCGTGTCGTCCCAGCCGGCGGGGGGCTTGGGAGTCTTGCCCGCCATGATGTCCTTCAGCTGGTCCTCATCGATGGTCTCGTACTTGATGAGGGCCTCGGCCATCGTGTGCAGCTTCTCGAGGTTGCTCTCGAGGATGCCGCGCGCGCGGCGGTAGTTGCTCTCGATGACGCGCCGCACTTCCTCGTCGATGGCGTGCGCGGTGACGTCCGAGACCTGCTTGTGCTGGGTCACGGTGCGCCCGAGGAACACCTCCCCGGTCTCCTCGGAGTAGGTGAGCGGGCCGAGCTTGTCCGACAGGCCCCACTTGGTGACCATGTTGCGGGCGAGCTCGGTGGCGCGCTCGATGTCATTCGCCGCCCCCGTGGTGACCCCGTCGACGCCGAAGATCAGCTCCTCGGCGCAGCGCCCGCCGAAGAGCGAGGTGATGCGGCTCTCGAGCTCGCGGCGGCTGGTGCTGTAGCGATCACCCTCCGGCAGGTACCAGGTGAGCCCGAGCGCGCGGCCGCGCGGGATGATCGTCACCTTGTAGACCGGGTCGTGTTCGGGGACGATGAAGCCGACGATGGCATGCCCCGCCTCGTGGTAGGCGGTCATCTTCTTTTCCTGGTCGGACATCACCATCGAGCGCCGCTCGGCGCCCATGTAGATCTTGTCCTTGGCGCGCTCGAACTCGTCCATGCCCACGATGCGCTTGTTGGCGCGCGCGGCGAACAGCGCCGCCTCGTTCACGAGGTTGGCGAGGTCGGCGCCGGAGAAGCCCGGCGTGCCGCGCGCGATCAGCGCCGGCTTGACGTCATCGGCGAGCGGCACGCGCCGCATGTGCACGCGCAGGATCTGCTCGCGGCCGCGCACGTCCGGCAGCGGCACCACCACCTGGCGGTCGAAGCGGCCCGGGCGCAGCAGCGCGGGGTCGAGCACGTCGGGACGATTGGTGGCGGCGATGACGATGATGCCCTCGTTGCCCTCGAAGCCGTCCATCTCCACCAGCAGCTGGTTGAGCGTCTGCTCGCGCTCGTCGTGGCCGCCGCCCAGGCCCGCGCCGCGGTGACGCCCGACGGCGTCGATCTCGTCGATGAAGATGATGCAGGGCGCGTGCTTCTTCGCCTGCTCGAACATGTCGCGCACACGCGAGGCGCCGACGCCCACGAACATCTCGACGAAGTCGGAGCCGGAGATGGTGAAGAAGGGCACCTTGGCTTCGCCGGCGATGGCGCGCGCCAGCAGCGTCTTGCCGGTGCCGGGCGAGCCGACCATGAGCACGCCCTTGGGAATCTTGCCGCCGAGCTTCTGAAACTTGCCCGGGTCCTTGAGGAAGTCGACGATCTCGGCCACTTCCTGCTTGGCCTCATCCACCCCGGCGACGTCGGCGAAGGTGACGTTCACCTGGTCCTCGCCGAGCAGCCGCGCGCGGCTCTTGCCGAAGGACATGGCGCCGCGGCCGCCGGAGGCCCCCTGCATCTGCCGCAGCATGTAAAGGAAGACCACGATCAGCAGCAGCGCCGGGGCCATGTTCATCAGCAGCTG
The DNA here is from genome assembly GCA_035499955.1 of Casimicrobiaceae bacterium. Lineage (GTDB taxonomy): Bacteria > Pseudomonadota > Gammaproteobacteria > Burkholderiales > Casimicrobiaceae > VBCG01. The sequence goes on along the minus strand of DATJXV010000182.1, from coordinate 2,859 downwards.
GCCGATGAAGTTCGGCTGCTTCGGCTCGCGGGCCTCGATCACCACGTGGGCCTTGGAGAGGGTGCCGATGAGGGCCGTGTAATCGGTCTCGGGGTTGCGCGTCTTGAAGGTCGACTTGTCCTTGCGCGTGCCGTAGATCATCTCCGCCTGCATCACCACGGACTCGACCCGCTCGCCCTTCACGTCATCGAGGAACGTCGAGTACGGGATCTCCTGGGGCTGCCCGACGGCGGGCATGTAGCGGGAGAACACCAGCAGCAGGACGAATACGATAACGACCCACAGCAGGATGTTCTTTGTCAAGTCATTCAAGGGGTTACGTCCTTTTGGCGCACGGCGTCCTGAAGGCGGCCTTCGTTGAACCTACACCAAGCGATACTGCATGGCCAGTAAATACATCTCCGGGCTGCGCGAGCGGGAAGCCTGCGGTTTTACCAGCTTTACCCGAGCAAAACGCCCGCGCGCAAGGCGCACCAGCTCCTGAAAGCCGGCACCCTGAAAGACCTTGATCAGGGCACTCCCGCCCTCCTTCAAGACGCGCGCGGACATATCCAGGGCGAGCTCGGCCAAGTACATCGCGCGCGGCTGGTCGATGACGTCCATCCCGGAGAGGTTCGGGGCCATGTCCGAGAGCAGCACGTCGACCGCCCGCTCGCCGCTGAGGCCGAGGAGCTGATCGAACACCGCCGGCTCGCGGAAGTCGCCCTGCACGAACTCGACCCCCGGCAGCTGCGGCATCGGCAGGATGTCGCTCGCGATGACCCGCCCGGAGCGCCCGACGCGCCGCCGTGCGTACTGGCTCCAGGCCCCGGGCGCGGCCCCGAGGTCGAGGCACACCTGCCCGGCCTTCAAGAGGTGCTCGCGGCGGTCGATCTCCTCGAGCTTGAAGACCGCCCGCGAGCGCCAGCCCTCCGCCTGCGCACGCTGCACGTAGGGGTCGGCAAAGTGCTCCTTCAGCCAGCGCTCGCTGCTCTTGGAGCGGCGGCTCATGGATTTAGGGACCCGCCGTGCGCCATAAGTTCCTCGCTCCTACAATGCGCCCATGCCAGGCACCGAATCTCCCGCGGCCCCGATGCCCGAGCTCACCGAGCGCCAGAAGCGCCACCTGCGTGGCCTCGCCCACGCCCTGAAGCCCGTCGTGCGCCTCGGCAACGCCGGGCTCACCGCCGCGGTGCTGCGCGAGATGGCGCGCGCGCTCGAGGATCACGAGCTCATCAAGGTCAAGGCGCCGGGCGCCGACCGTGAGGCACGCGAGGCGCTGTTCGCCGCGCTCGCCCGCGAGAGCGGCAGCGCGCTCGTACAGCGCATCGGCCACGTGGCGGTGTACTACCGGCCGCGCGCCGAGGCGCCGCGCCTGGTGATCCCCGACCCCTGAAGGCCCTTAGGGCTGCTCCAGCACCAGGGTGACGGTGAGGATCTCGTAGGAGCGCGTACCGGCCGGGGCGGACACGTCGACCACCTCGCCCACCGCCTTGCCGACCAGCGCGCGCGCGATCGGCGAAGTCACCGAGATGCGCCCGGCGCGGATGTCGGCCTCGTCTTCGCCCACCACCTGGTAGCGCACGCGCTCGCCGTTGTCCTGGTCCTCGAGCTCCACCAGCGCCCCGAAGATCACCCTGCCGGTGTTGGGGAGCTTGCCCGGGTCGATGATCTCGGCATTGGCGAGCTTGCTCTCGATCTCGCTGATGCGCCCCTCGATGAAGCCCTGCTGCTCGCGCGCCGCGTGGTACTCGGCGTTCTCGGACAGATCGCCGTGGCCGCGCGCCTCGGCGATCGCCTTGATGATGTTGGGGCGGTCCTGGGTCTTCAGGCGCTTGAGCTCGGCGCGCAGCGCCGCGGCGCCGCGGGCCGTCATCGGGGTGCGCTTCATGTGGCGGCCGCCTCGGCGTGCAGGTCCTGCAGGCGGTTCACCTCCACCTCATCGAGGTGATCGAGCGCCTCGCAGGTCGCAAGCCCCGCGGCGAGCGTCGTGTAGTAGGTGACGCGCCGGTGCACCGCCTCGCGGCGGATGGAGTTCGACTCGCGGATCGCCTGCTTGCCCTCGGTGGTGTTCACCACCAGGTCGATCTCGTCGTTCTTGATCATGTCGACGATGTGCGGGCGGCCCTCGCGCACCTTGTTAACGCGTCGCGCCGCCACCCCGGCCTCGTTGAGCGCGCGCGCCGTGCCCTCGGTGGCCACCACCTCGAAGCCGCGCTCGATGAGCTTCTTGGCGAGCACCACGGCGCCGCCCTTGTCGCGGTCGCGCACGCTGATGAAGCACACGCCCTGGCGCGGCAGCGTGACGCCGGAGGCCGCCTGCGCCTTGGCGTAGGCCTCGCCGAAGGTCTTGCCGGTGCCCATGACCTCCCCGGTGGACTTCATCTCCGGTCCGAGGATCGGGTCGGCCTCGGGGAACTTCATGAACGGGAACACCGCTTCCTTGACCGAGAAGTAGCCCGGCACGCGCTCGACCGCGCCCACCAGCTGCTTGAGCTTGCGCCCGGTCATGACGCGCGCGGCGATCTTGGCGAGCGGCAGCCCGGTGGCCTTGGAGACGAACGGCACGGTGCGCGAGGCGCGCGGGTTCACTTCCAGCACGTAGATGACCCCGGCCTGGATGGCGAACTGGATGTTCATGAGGCCGACCACGTTCAAGGCGCGCGCGAGCTTGCGGGTCTGCTCGCGCAGCTCCTTCTGCGTCTCGCGCGAGAGGCTGTTGGGCGGCAGCGAGCAGGAGGAGTCCCCCGAGTGCACGCCGGCCTGCTCGATGTGCTCCATGATGCCGCCGATCAGCACGTCCTCGCCGTCGCACACCGCGTCCACGTCCACCTCGATGGCGACGTCGAGGAAGCGGTCGAGCAGCACCGGGGAGTCGTT
>DATJXV010000181.1:0-27261 GCA_035499955.1 Casimicrobiaceae bacterium | reverse complement strand
CTTCGTGGCGTGGAAATGCTTGGTGGCGTGGCGGTTCTTCGAGCTGTCGCAGCACCCCACGTGGCCGCAGCTGAGGCACAGGCGGAGATGGACCCAGCGGTCGCCCATGCGCAGGCACTCCTCGCAGCCGGCCGCGTTCGGCGCCACGTCGTGGACCTGGTCGAAATGACTGCAGTAGGCGGGCATGGCGCGCTTTCGAAAGCGCTCATCTTACGCGACGTGCTGCACCCGCCCGCGCTAGACGCCTCGGTCGCTAGCGCGGATAGTCCGACGCGTGCGGGCACTGCGGCACGCGGCCCCAGTAGCCGTCGCAGGACTCGAGACGCACCTTCTGGTCGCAGAGGAAGCCGGAAAGCCCGCCCTCGCTCGCGCAGCGTGCGAGCGCGTCGCCCATCGTCTGCCAGCGGTCGGGCGGCGGTGCGGGCGCCGCGGCAGGGGCGGGGGCGCGTACGGATTCCGCGGGCGGTGCCGAGGGCTGGGATGCCATGGCCTCCTGGACCGCCCCGTCGGAGCGCAGCGGTGCCTCGACCGGCTTGGGCGCCGACTTGGATGTCGCGACCCGCGGGCGCGTAGGTGTCACCGGCGGCGCCAAGTCCGACACACGCTCCGGATTGTCCGCTTCGACCGCGGCGCGCGGCGCGGGCAACGGCGGTATCGCGCGCAGGGCCGGCGCGTCGCCCGGGGCAGTGTCGGCGCGCGCGAGGCGCTGCCCTGCGTAGAACGCGCACGTGGTCGCCACGGCGACCGCGACGACGGCCGCCGCGATCGACTTCGAGCCGATGCGGCGCGGCCGGCGCACCGCCGCCGGCTTCACCGGGGGGCGGGCCTGCGTCAGCAACCCCGTCATCGTCACCGCAGGGGGCGTGCCCGGGATTTCGAGGACCGAGAACTGCCGGGCGCGCTTGAGCGCGGCCCTGCACGGGCGACATAAGAGTGCGCCCGGGCCGGTCGCCTTGCCGCAAATGGTGCAGCTCATCGTAGTGCCGATCCGTACTATGCCAATGTCATAATAACGGCAGCGAAACGTTCGGCGCAAGCGGGCCCGACGGGCGGCACAGGGAATGCGCTTCGTCGACTACAATCGCAAGGCGCCATGTCAGAACACGCCGTCAACCGCGAGCTCGCACGTAAGTACGACGCGGTTGCGTACGCGGCGCAGGCCAACGCGCAGTCGCACCCCGTCCACCTCGCCACGGTCGCCACGCTCCTCGGGCTCGCGCCGCCGGATATCGAGACCGCGCGCGTGCTGGAGGTCGGGTGCAGCGACGGCGCCAACCTCCTGCCGATGGCGGCCGGGCTGCCCAAGGCACGCTTCCAGGGCTGCGACATCGCGGGCGGCGCGATCGCACAGGCACGCCGCGGCGCCGCGGAGCTCCACCTGTCCAACGTCGTCTTCGAGCAGCGCGACCTGGCCACCCTCGGCGACGGCGCGGAGCCTTACGACTACATCGTCGCGCACGGCGTCTACTCGTGGGTGCCGCCGTCGGTGCGCGACGCGCTGCTCGCCCTCGCGCGGCGCCGGCTCGCGCGCAACGGCATCCTGTTCGTGAGCCTCAACGTGTACCCCGGCTGCCACGTGCGCCAGGCGGCGTGGGAGATGCTGCACTATCACGTCGACGGCATCGCCGATCCGCACGCGCGCCTACCGGCGGCGCGCGCCTTCGCGGCGCTGCTTGCCGAGCCCGGCGTCGCGCAGACGGAGACGGACGCCTTCCTGCGCGAGGAGCTCGCGAAGTTGGCGACACAGACCGACAGCGCGCTCTTCCACGACGACCTCGCGGTGCCGAACGATCCGTGCTATTTCCACGAGTTCGCGGCGCACCTCGCCCGTCACGGGCTCGCTTACGTGGGCGAAGCGAAGCTCTCGACGATGACCGCCGCGGGACTTTCGCCGCGCATGCAGCAGTTCGTCGCGGGCATGGACCGGTTGACGCGCGAGCAGTACCTCGACTTCGCGCGCCTGCGTCGCTTCCGCCAGTCGCTCGTGTGCCGCGACGATGCCGTGCCGTCCGCACGCCCGGCGGCGCAGCGCGCGGCGGGCCTGCACGCCGCGGCGGCGATGACGCTCGTGCGCGCCGCGGCGGAGGGCAAGGCATTCGCCGAGCCGCTTGGCGCCGACGCGAGCGCACGCGCCTCGCGCCGCGTGCTGCAGTGGCTGGTGCGCGAGGCGCCGCGGATCATTCCGATGGCGGAAGCGGAGGCGTGGCTTCGCCGCGAGGCGCCGGCCGACGCCGCGGCGGCGCGGCCGCTGCCTGCGATCCTGGCCGACGGGTGCTACGCCGGCATGGTGGATCTCTATACGCGGCCGCCGGCGCTCGCGGCGCGCGCGGGCGAGCGGCCGCTCGCAAGCTCGATCGCGCGCTGGCAGGCGCAGCGCCAGCCCGGGGTGACCAACCTGCGCCACGAGCCGCTTCGCATCGACGATCCGCACGCGCTGGTGCTGCTCGCAACGCTCGACGGGACGCGCACGCGCGGCGAGCTCGCGGCGGACCTCGCGGCGCGGCTGCCGCCGGCGGAGCGCGCGCAAGCCGACGAGCGCGTCGAAGCGTATCTTGCGCAATTCGCGCTGCACGGACTGCTCCTCGCATGACGAGATCCCTCCTTCTCGGCGCGGTGGCGGCGCTCGCGGCAAGTTGCGCGGTCGAGCCGACGCGCATTCCGGACTTCTACCGCGCCAGCGTGCCGCCAGGCACGGCGCCAGGCACGCTCCTGCGGCGAGAGCCGGCACCGCCGCCGGCCGCCAACGCGCGCGCCGAGCGGATCGTCTATGCGTCGATCGGACTCGACGACGCGCCGCGCGCCGTCTCGGCGGTCGTCATGTTTCCCTACGGCGAGTCGGCGAGCGGCGCCAGGCCGGTGGTCGCCTGGGCGCATCCGACCACCGGGGTTGCGCAGTACTGCGCGCCGTCGCTGCGCGAGGATTTCTACGCCACGGTGCAGGGGCTGCCCGACTTCCTCGCCCGCGGCTTCGTCGTCGTCGCCACGGACTATCCCGGCCTCGGCACGCAAGGACCGCACCCCTACCTGGTCGGCGTGTCCGAAGGACGCGCCGTGCTCGACAGCGTGCGCGCCGCGCGGTACCTCGCCGAGGCCAAGGCCGGAACGCGTTATGCCGTATGGGGACATTCCCAGGGCGGCCAGGCGGCGCTGTTCGCCGCCCAGCTCGCGCCGGCGTATGCGCCCGAGCTCTCGCTCGTAGGTGTCGCCACCGCGGCACCGGCGACGGAGCTCGCCACGCTCTTCGGCGACGACATCGACACGCCGCTCGGACGCATCCTCAGCGCGTACACGTTCTGGTCGTGGTCGCGCGTTTACGGCGATTCGACCGGCAACATCGTCGCCGCGAGCGCGGACGTGGCGATGGACGACGTCGCCTCGGTATGCGCGGAATCGCTCCTGCAAGGGCTCGTGCTGAGCCGCGACGCGAAGCCCCTCGCGCAGGCGTTCCTCACGGCCAACCCGACGCGCGTGCAGCCGTGGCGCAGCATCATCGCGCAGAACACGCCGGGACGCGCAGCGGTCGGCGCGCCGCTGTTCTTCGCGCAGGGCAGCGCCGACGAGCTCGTGCGCCCCGCGGTGACGGAGGCGTACGCGAACTCGCTGTGCCGCGGCGGGGACAAGGTCCGCTACGTCAGCATGCCCGACGTGCCGCACAACCCCGCCGGCAACGCCGCGGCGCCCGCCGCCGCGGCCTGGATCGCCGACCGGTTCGGCAACGCGCCGGCGCCGAGCGACTGCGCGGTGCTTCTCCGCTAGCGCTAAGCTGGCAGAATGCACCCTCGACCGATTCGTCGACCAAGGATGGAACCGACATGAAAAGCGCGCTCGTCACGGGTGCCGGCACCGGCATCGGCAAGGCCGCCGCCCTCGCCCTCCTGCACAACGGCTATCACGTCGCCTTCGCCGGGCGCCGCCGCGAGCCGCTCGAGGCGGCGATCGCGCAGTCGGGTGCGCCGACCGAGCGCACGCTCGCGGTGCCGACCAACGTTGCCGACCCGGCGTCCGTCGCGGCGCTCTTCACGCAGGTGAAGGAAAGGTTCGGCCGGCTCGACGTGCTCTTCAACAACGCCGGCGTCGGAGCCCCCGGCGTGAACCTCGAGGACCTGACCTTCGAGCAATGGAAGAACGTGGTCGACATCAACCTGACCGGCGTGTTCCTCTGTACGCAGCAGGCCATCAAGCTCATGAAGGACCAGACGCCGCGCGGTGGCCGCATCATCAACAACGGCTCGATCTCCGCGCACGCGCCGCGCCCCAACTCGGCGCCCTACACGTCGACCAAGCACGCGATCACCGGCCTCACCAAGTCGACGTCGCTCGACGGCCGCAAGTACGACATCGCCTGCGGCCAGATCGACATCGGCAACGCGCACACCGACCTCGCCGCGCGTATGGCCAACGGCGTGCCGCAGGCCAACGGGCAGATCGCCGTCGAGCCGCTCATGGACGTGCAGCACGTGGCGAGCGCGGTCGTCTACATGGCGAGCCTGCCGCTCGACGCGAACGTGCAGTTCATGACCATCATGGCCACCAAGATGCCGTTCGTGGGACGCGGCTGACCCGGTTCGGCCCGGAATGAGGCGGAGCGCGATCTCGCGCGCGATGCCCGACGCGGTTATCATCGGATCGAGCTCCTGCCTCGCTCGAACTGGGGTCGTCCCGTGATTCGTGCCATCTGCGCGATCTTTCTCCTGCTCGGGCTGTCGGCGCCGGGATGCGCCGAAGACCCCAAGCCGCTGACCACCCTCCTCCTGGTCGCGCGCGACGATCTGCCCGATCCCAATTTCAAGGACTCCATCGTCCTCGTGATGAACAACATAGGCCCGGCGCCGGCCGGCGTCATCGTCAACCGGCCCACTCGGGTCGCCGTATCGAGGCTCTTCCCCGAGATGGAAAACCTCGCGCAGGTCACCGACAAGCTGTACTTCGGCGGCCCCGTCGATCTTTCGACGGTGTCGTTCGTCTTCCGGGCCGAGTCGCCGCCCGAGAATGCGACGAAAATCCTCGACGGCATCTACGTCAGCACCGACGCCGATCTCCTGCGCGCGCTGCTCGCGCGCGACGAGCCGATGCAGGGCCTGCGCATCTTCGTCGGCTATTCAAGCTGGGGGCCGGGACAGCTCGAGAACGAGATCGCGCGCGGCGACTGGACCCTCAAGCCCGCCGCGACGAGCGCACTCTTCGAGCACAAGTCGGAGCACCCGTGGCCCGAGACCGAGGCCACGGGGTCCGGCGGCCGCATCTAGCAGCGGCTGCTAGCGGATGCCCCCCGACGCGACGAGCTTCTCGCCCGTGAGCCAGCGCGAGTCGTTCGACGCGAGGAACACCGCGACGTCCGCGATGTCGCCGGGCTGCCCCGTGCGACCCAGCGGCGCCTGCGCGATCAGGGCCTTCTCGAACTCCGAGCCGATGAACCCCGCGCTGATCGTGCCCTCCGTCTCCACCATCCCCGGGTTGATGCTGTTGACGCGGATCTTGCGCGGGCCGAGCTCTTTCGCGAGCACGCGTGTGATCGCGTCGACCGCGCCCTTCGTGCCGGTGTAGACCGAGCTGTTAGGCGGCGTGACGCTCGTCACGGCCGAGCTGACATTGATGATGCTTCCGCCTTCGTGCAGGTGCCTCGCCGCGGCCTGGGTGGTAAGCAGCACGCCCAGGACGTTGACGTTGAAGTGGCGGTGGAACTGGGCTTCGCTCACGTCCTCGATCGGAGCGAATTCATAAACGCCGGAGTTGTTGACGAGGATGTCGAGGCGGCCAAAGCGCTCGACAGCGGCGTCGATGACGCCCTTGGCGCCCGCCGCCGTGGAGACGTCGCCGCCGACGGCGACCGCCTCGCCTCCTGCCTTCGCGATGTCCGCGACGACGGCGTCGGCGCCGGCCTTGCTCGACGCGTAGTTGACGACGACCGACGCGCCTTGCGCGGCGAGCGCCTTCGCAATGGCGGCGCCTATGCCCTTGGACGCACCGGTGACGACCGCCACCTTGCCTATCAGCTTGCTCATGGGAATCCTTTGCAATGACTTGCGGTGAACGAGGGTTCCGGAACGGTTCCGGCCTCGGCTTCATGGAGAGCAGGGGCCCCTGGTCCCATAGTTCCGAATTTATGAACAATAGAACCAAATGTCAAGAGCGGATAGAATCGCCGCCATGAGGCCTCTCGTTCACCCCGCGCCGGAGGACATCACGGTGGAGGGCATCCTGCATGCGCTGGCCGATCCCGTGCGGGCCGCGATCTTCGCCGACATCGCGGCCTCCGGCGGTCCCCAGACGTGCTCCAGCTTCCTGACCGTGAGCGAGCGCAACATCCCGAAGTCCACCCTCTCGCAGCACTTCAAGGCGCTGCGCGAGGCAGGACTGATCCGAAGCGAGCGGCGCGGCGTCGAAATGCACAACACCTCCCGCTGCGCCGAGGTCGAGATGCGCTTCCCCGGCCTCATTGCCGCGATCGTGGGCGCGCACAAGACCCAAACCGCGCGCAGGCGCGCGCCCGCCAGGACGGCGCGCAAGAGCGCGCGCCGAGCGCGCTAGGCGCCGCGCCGGGCTTCGACCACGACGGCCTGGGCGGTGCCGACGTAGGGGTCGGCGCCACCGACGCGGGTCAGCGCGGCGGCGACCTTGTCCACCATGTCGTCGAGGGAGACGCCGCGCTTTTCGAAGAGGAGCGACCTCGGCGTGCCGCGGATCTGCCCGAGCGCGATGGATCGGGCGCTGACGCGGCCGAGCGGCAGGCACGTTTTATCGATGCGGACATCTTCGAATCGCGCTTGCGCAAGCAGGTCCCGTATCAGCTCGGGATCCCGCAACTCGTAAGGCGTCGTGAATCGCATCTCCGGGTCGCCGGGAAACAGGCTCTCGACGACCTCCGCGCACGCCGCGGCGTGCCGGTTCGCCTCGATGCCGTCCCAGGTGTTGAGCAGCAGGGTGCCACCGGCCCCCAGCACGCGTCGCGCCTGCGCGAGCGCGGCGTGCTTGTCGGGCATGAACATGAGGCCGAAGCCGCAGACCGCCGCAGCGAACTGACCGTCGGCGAACGGAAGCTGCATGGCGTCGGCGTCGCACCATTCGACGTTTGACAGCGCCGACTTGTCCCTCGCGTAATCGAGCATCGCCTTGCTGAGGTCGGTCGCGACGATGCGCACCGAAGGGTCGAGGCGCTCGCGCAGCTGGCGCGTCACGAGCCCCGTGCCGCAGGCGATCTCGACGACGTCGCCCGGCGGGCGGCGCGGAAGCCGCGCCGCGAGGTCGGCCGCGAACGGGTCGAACCAGGCGGGGCCCAGGCAGTGGTCATAGTACTCGGGGATGGAACCGCTGAAGCTCGCGTGGGTGCTCGTCATGCGGCCATGTTCGCCGCCCCCGTGGCGTTTTGCAAGGCCGCCCCGGCTTGCGGTGACTAGCAGCGTGATGCAGAACTCTTTGCGAGCCGCGCGACACGCGCCTGGCCGCCCTCGAGCGTCGCGGTTTCCTTGTGGGTGAGCGCGCCGGCGCTCACGCCTTCCTTGATGCGCGCCTGCTGGTTGACGTTGCGCTTGACGTCGGCCTGCATGCGCTGCGACGAGGCGGAGGCCGGGTTGCCGGCCACCCCGTGGTGCTTGTCGCCGGAGATCGCGCGGCTCTGGGCGTTCTGCGCGTTCTGGATGCGTGCCTTCTCGGCGGGGCTCAGCGTGCCGTCCTTGAGCGCGTTCTTTTCCATGCGGTCGATCTTCGCCTCGCCGCTTTCGAGCTTCGAGGCTTCGCCGGTAGACAGCTGTCCCGATTGCAGCCCGTTCTCGATGCGCTGCTGCTGGTCGACGTTTCGCTGCACTTCGCTCCCCGTCGTCTGCGCATACGCGCCGGCGCACAGGGCGAGCGCAACGGCGGCGGCAAGACAAGTCTTGCGATTGATGGTCGTCTCCGAAAGGTCACCTGCCAAGCGCACGATGCATTTCGTAACGCGACGCGCGCCGCGGGCGATGACCGAGCGCACCGACCGGGTTGTAACAATTCGTTGTCGGGCGGGGATCGCCCGCGACGGCGCTATTGCGGCTTCACGAAGCGAAGCGCGAACTTGTCGGTCGGCACCGCGCCGTCGCCCGAGGAGAAATCGCGCGTGTCGGCGGGGTTGCGCAGGAACTGTCCCTCCGCCTCGAGCACAAAGCCCGCGGCGCGCAGCTCGGACACGACCACGGTCTCGTCGATGCGATGTAGCGTCCTGCCGGCGCTGACGCCCGTGCCCGGTTTCGCGGAATGGTCGACCACGACGAGATGGCCGCCTGGCTTGAGCGCCTCGAAGAGGCGGCGGTCCATCTTAGCGCGGTCGACCGGCAGGTAGGTGATGTCATGATAGTTGTTGACGATCGTGATGAGATCGAATTTCGGCGCGTCCGGCGGCACGGGATCCTCGAAGGGCCGGTACACGACGACGAAGTTCGGCTGCGGATGGTCGGTGAGCCGCCTGGTGAGTGCGGCGCCCGGCTGCTCACGCTGCGCGTAGAGCTTGCCGCTGGGTCCGACCGACAACGCGAGGATCTGCGACGTGTAGCCTCCGCCTGCGGACACGTCGAGCGCCACCATGCCTGGCGCCACTCCCGTGAAGGGCAGGAACTCGACCGGATTGCGCGACGCGTCCATGCGCCGGTCCTGTTCCGTGCGGATGGGATCGGCCACGACGGCGCGCGCGCGCTCCGCCGCGGGCTGCGTAGTGGCGCATCCGGCGAGAAGCGCAGCGGCGCAGACCCATGCGCCAAGCGCGCACGAGCGCCCCGGCGGGAAAGACTTGGCGATCATCGTGGTCCTTTCGGGCTCGCGCGCTCGCAACGCGCAAGCGTAGCAGCAACGCAGCCGGATCGAGCACGAATGTTACGATGACAAGTGCCGCACTTCACCTTTAGGAAGCTGCAATGAAGACCCTTCGCTCGGCCGTGCTCCTCATGCTCGCGGCCCTTCTCGCATCGCTCGCTCACGCGCAGGTCACGCTCTACGCGGGCGAGCGCTTCTACGGCCCCAGCTTCGCCACCAACGAGCCGGTCTACAACCTCGACCGCCTGGGTTTCAACGACCGTGCATCCTCGGCCATCGTCGAGCGCGGCACGTGGCAGGTGTGCGAAGACTCCGATTTCCGCGGCCGCTGCATCGTGCTGCGCCCGGGCCAGTACCCCACGCTCGCCTCCATGGGCATGAACAACCGCGTCTCGTCGCTGCGCCGCGTCTCGGGTCCGAACTATGCGTACGCGCCGCCGCCACCGCCGCCCGTCCCGCCGCCGTATCCGTACTATCCGCATCACGGCGAGCGGCTGTACCAGGCGAACGTCGTCGCGGTTCGCGCCGTGACCGGCACGCCGGAGCAACGCTGCTGGACGGAGCCGCAGCAGGTCGTGACACAGTCGCAGCCCAACGTGCCGGGCGCCATCATCGGCGGCGTGCTGGGCGGGGTGCTGGGTCACCAGATCGGCAGCGGCCGCGGCAACGACGTCGCCACCGCGGTCGGCGCGGTGGGCGGCGCCGCGGTCGGCGCCAACGTCAACCGCGGGACGCAGACCTACACGCAGAACGTGCAGCGCTGCGAAACCGTGCCGAGCAGCGCGCAAGTGGCTTACTGGGACGTGACCTACGTGTTCAACGGCGTCACGCACCGCGCGCAGCTGTCGTTCGCGCCCGGGGCGACCATCACGGTCAACGGTCGGGGCGAGCCGCGGGTGTAGCGCTGTGCGTCAATGCGGCTCGCCGTCGCTGTCGCTGTACGGCGAGCGCAGGCGCACGGGCTGGCCCCGCCTGCTGCGCATGCGCAGGTTGAGCATCTCGACGACCACCGAGAACGCCATCGCAAAGTAGATGTAGCCCTTGGGCACCGACTTGTCGAAGCCCTCGGCGATCAGCGCGACGCCGATGACGAACAGGAACGACAGCGCGAGCATCTTGATGGTCGGGTGCGCCGACACGAAGCGGCCGATCGCACCCGCGAACAGCATCATGAGCCCCACCGATGCGACCACGGCGGCGACCATGACGGGAATCTCGCGCACCATGCCGACCGCGGTGATGATCGAGTCGAACGAGAATACGATGTCGATGACGATGATTTGCAGGATGACCGCTCCGAACGTGGCGCGAACCTTGCTCGACGTGTGGCCCTCCTCGCCCTCCATGAGCTGGTGGATCTCCATCGTGCTCTTCCACAGCAGGAACAGGCCGCCCGCGATGAGGATCAAGTCGCGGCCCGAGATCTCCTGAGCGAGCACGGTGAAGATCGGTTGGGTGAGTCCGACCAGCCACGACAGCACGAGGAGCAGCCCGATGCGCATGAACATCGCGAGGAACAGGCCGAGCCTGCGCGCCACTTCGCGCCGCTCCGGCGGCAGCTTGTCGACCAGGATCGAGATGAAGATCACGTTGTCGATGCCGAGCACGAGCTCTAAGGCCGTGAGCGTGCCGAACGCGATCCATGCGGCAGGACTGGTGATGAGCTCGACCATGGGCGTATCCCGGAAGGGTGAAGCGCGACGCCGGCGCGCCGTCGGCGCTAGCGCAGGAAGAACACGAACCAGACGATGGCCGCGAGCAGCAACCACTTGCCCGTATAGTAGACATACTTGTTGCGCGCCTTCAACGCCTTCGCGGGCAGCCGCAGGTAATACACGACGCTGAACAGCCGGTTCATCAGGCCCACCTTGTCGCCCGGCGCGTTCTCGGTCTGCGTGGCGCGGACGACCGTCTTCTCGATCCAGTGGTTGAGCCTCGCGAGCGTCGGACTCGTGAGCGGGCGCTCGACGTCGCAGAACAGGATGATGCGATCCACGTCCGTGCGGTTCTCGGCCCAGTGGATGAACGTCTCGTCGAACATCACCGCCTCCCCGTCGCGCCACGAGTACGGCTGGCCGTCGACGAAGATGCGGCAGGCGTCGCTGTTCGGCGTAGCGAGGCCCAGGTGGTAGCGCAGCGAGCCCGCGAACGGGTCGCGGTGGCGGCCGAGGTCGCCGCCTGCGGGGAGCATGGCGAACATCGCGCCGTTGACGGTCGGAATCGACTGAACGAGCTTCACCGTTTGCGGGCACAGCGCCATCGCGGAGGCGAGCGGCGCGTCGTACCACTTCAGGTAGAAGCGCTTCCAGCCACGGCGGAAGAACGAGTTGAAGCCGAGGTCGTTGTACTTCGCGGCCGCGCGGATGTGGCCGTCATCGAAGAGCTTCTGCGCTTCGTCGCGTATGACGCGCCAGTTGTCGGCGAGGGGCCGGAGCTCAGGGAAGTTCGCGACGTCCACGAAGGGCTCGTTGGGAACCGCCGAGAAGCCGTACATGAACGCGTTGTAGGGCGCGATGAAGGTCGAGTGGTCGGTGAGCTGGCGGTGGAGCTTCAAGTGCTCGCGGCCGCGGACGTGCACGAACGTCGCCCACGCGAGGTAGCCGTAGACGAAGGCGGCCTTCCACGACCACAGAGCGTCGACGACGGTCGAGGAGGAAGGAAACTCGATCATGCGTTGGCAGGAGGAAGCTTGCGCTTGCGCGCGGGCTGCGCCACGTCCTTCCAGCGGCGGTGAACCCAGTACCACTGTTCGGGGCGGCGCAGCACGAGGCGCTCGAGCTCGGCGTTGTAGGCGCTCGTAGTGAGACGGATCGCCTCGTTCGTGTTCTCGTGCTCCACCGCCGCGATCGGCGCTTCGAAGCGCAGCACGTGGCCGCCATCCGCCTCGCGCCAGCTCGTCGCCGGGACGACGGGTGCGCCGGTGGCGAGGGCGATGATGGCGAGGCTCTTGAAGGTCCAGGCCGGCCGCCCGAAGAACGGCACCGCGATGCCGTCGGGCGGACTCGCATGCTGGTCGAACGCAAACACGATCGCGTCACCGTGAGTGAGGCGGTCGAGCATCGCGTCGAGCGATCCGCGCTTGGGCAGCACGCCGAAGCCGGCCGCCTGGAAGCGGCGCACGACCAGGCGGTCGAACCAGTCGGGCTTGAGCGCGCGGCGCACGAAGTGGAAGCGCCCGCGCAGCTGCGGGAAGTTACCGATGCCGGCGACGGTCGCCACCTCCCAGTTGCCGAAGTGGCCCGTCAGCAGCAGCACGCCCCTGCCCTGCAGGTAGGCGCGCACGAAGGCGTCGATGTTCTCGATGCGCACGAGGGCGAGCTTGCGCTGCTGCGACAGCCAGCGGAAGCGGAAGAACTCGCCCGCGAGGCGCCAAAGGTGCCCGTAATGGGCCTTCGCGAGATCGACGATCTGATCTTCGTCGAGCGCGTCGCCGTAGACGCGCCGCAGGTTGTCGAGGATCACGCGGCGTCGCAGCGGCAACAGGTGATAGAGGAGGCGCCCGGCGAGCGGCACGCGAACAGCCGCGGGCTGCGCGACCGCGACCGCCTGCGCGCTCGTGCGGTCGTGCGTCATCGACAACGCGATCGGGCCAAGGTGATAGCGGCCGGCGAGCATCTCGGCGCGCGGCCCGAGGACGACCTGCGGCGCGCCGTAGTTGTCGCGCGCGACCGAGAAATCCGACGGCTCGACCTGCGCGAGCGCGGCCTCGCGCGGAAAGAGCTTGACGCACGCCTCCTTCGCCGCGAAGCGCGCAGCGAGGCTCGCCGCCCGTCCCGGGCCCTCGCCGGCGTCGGCGAGCTCCTGCGGCGTGAAGAAGCGCCACAGCGCCTCCCCCGCATTCTCCCGGAGCAGCCGCTCGATGCGCGCGATCTCGACCGAGTCGATGCCGCACCGCTGCGCGGGAAGGGCGCCCACGCGTGTGGCCTCCTCGGCCGAGTCGGCCAGTGCGCTGCCCAACGAGGGGGCGCAATTCACGTCCTGAGATGGCCCTGCGGCGCTCATGCCGTCGGTCATGCCGCGCGCACCACCAGTGCCGCGTTCGTCCCCGCGAAGCCGCGGCACACGATGAGCGCGACCGGGCTGCGCGGCGTTTGATGCCGCGCCGATACGGCGATGCCGGCGCATTCGGGGTCGAGCTCCCGCAGCGTCGCGATGCCCGGCACGACGCCGTCGCGCAGTCCTTCGAGCGCGAGCGCGGTCTCCAGAATCCCGGCCGCCGCGATGAGATGCCCGAACGCCCACTTGAAGCCGGTGACCGGCGGCACCGACGCGCCGAACACGCGCCGGATCGCCGCGGCTTCCGAGCTGTCCGAGGCCCGCGTGCCGTTGGCGTGCGCAACGATCATGCCGACGTCGTCCGGCGACAGCCGTGCATCCTCGAGCGCCTGCGCGATCGCGCGCGCCGGCCCGTCGCCGTCCTCGCGTATGGCAAGCAGGCCCTCGCCTTCGGTGGCGTAGCCGCCGCCGAGCACCTCGCCGATCACGCGGGCGCCACGCGCCTGCGCCGACGCCTCGGTCTCGAGCACGAGCGCGCCCGCGCCCTCGCCGAACTGGCTGCCGTCGCGACGCAGGTCGAACGGTCGCAGCATGTCGGACGCGAGCAGTCCCATCGAGTAGTAGTAGAGCACCATCTGCGGCTCGATCGGCGTCTCGTGGCCCACGGCGACGATGCGGTCGGCCTCGCCCTCGCGAAGCGATTCCATCGCCTCGATGACGGCAAGCAACCCGCCCACACTGTGGTTCGTGATGCAGGCGTTGGTGCCCTTGAGTCCGTACTTGATGCCGATGTGGCCGAGCACGTTGTTCGGCAGCGTGCGCAGGAGCCACATCGGGTTCACGACATCGGCCAGCTCGCGGCCGAAGCGCACGAGATCGCCCTGCGACGCCGTGAGCAGCGGGAAGTAGTCGTACTGGTTCGCGAAGTTGCCGCCTCCGGAGCCTACGACCACGCCGCTGCGGTCGCTGTAGGCCGCGGCATCCGCCGCGGCCAGGCCGTCGCGGTGGGCGACGATGCCCGACTCGTCGATCGCGCGCCCCGCGGCGTAGAGGCCAACCAAGTCCGTGCGCCGGATGAGCTTGTGCAGCTTGCGGTCCTCGACCATCGCGCGCGGGTTGAAGTCGGGAATCTCACCCGCGACGTGCGTCGGCCAGTTCGACGTGTCCCACCCTTCGATCGCGCGCAGCGCGGATTCGCCGGCGCGTACCTTGGCGAGGATGTCGGCGCGATGCGCGCCGGCCGCACAGACGCCGCCGCTGCCGGTGATGACGATCCTAGTCATCGACCAGGTCCGGATGCCGCATCACGATGCAGCTGTTGCTGCCGCCGAAGCCGAACGAGTTCGACATCGTCACGCGCACGCGCCCGTGACGCGGAGCGTCCAGCACGAGGTTCAGGTCGCAGTCGGCATCTCGCTCGCGCAAGTTCGCGTTGACCGGCATCTCCCCGCGCGCGATGGCGAGCGCGCACACCACACCCTCGACCGCGCCGGCCGCCGCGATGAGGTGCCCCATCGTGCTCTTGGTCGAGCTCACGAAGACGCGCTTCGCTTCGTCGCCGAACACGGCGTGGATGGCCGCGGTCTCGCTGCGGTCGTTCATAAGGGTGGACGTGCCGTGCGCGTTGATGTAATCGACGTCGTCGGTGGTCGCGCCGGCGTCGGCAAGCGCCTGGCGCATCGACTGGATCGGCCCGTCGCCGTCGGGCGGCGAATCGGTGATGCGGTAGCTCGAAAGCGAGTTGCCGTCGCCCGCGAGCTCGGCATAGATGCGCGCGCCCCGCGCACGCGCGGCTTCCCATTCCTCGAGTACCACGAAGCCGGCGCCCTCGCCCAGGAGGAAGCCGTTGCGCGTCGCGTCGAACGGGCGGCTTGCGCGCTGCGGTGTCTCGTTGTCGGTCGACAGCGCCGACAGCAGGCAAAAGCCGGCGATGCCGACCGGGCTGATCATCGAGTCGAAGCCGCCGGCGAGGACGCGGTCGACGTAGCCGCGGCGGATGATCTTGAGAGCAGTGCCGAGCGCCTGTCCCCCCGACGCGCACGCGGTATGGACGGACGTCGAGTAGCCGAGGATGCCGTGCCGGCGCGTGAGCAGCGCAAGCCCCTCGGCGGCCTGGCCGCGGCAGAACACGAGCGGATCGTTGGCGGGGCCGTCCGTCAGCAACCGGTCTGCCGCGAGCTCGCCGTCCGGCGCGCAGTGCGCGTGCGTCTGCACGAGGTCGGCGAAATCCGCGGTCATCATGCCCGCGCCGACGGCGCAGCCCCATCGGTGGCCGTCGGTCGACGTCGGGCGGATCCCGGCATCGTTGAGCGCTTGCTCCGCGGCCTCGAGCGCGAAACGGTGCGAGCGGTTGGTGAACTTCAGAAGCTTGCGTTCGATGACGAGCTCGTTGCGGAAGCCCTTGACCTCCGCCGCGATCCACGTCGTGAATCCGGACGCGTCGAACAGGCTGATGGGCGCGCCGCCGCTTTGCCCCGCCAGCAGCGCCCTCCACGTCGTGTCGACGTCGTTGCCGACGGGGGTGACGAGCCCCACCCCCGTGACCGCGACCCTGCGCCGACGCTTGCTCACGACGAAGCCTCCGCGATGACCACGCGCGCGGTCGCGACCGTCTTGCCTTCCGCTTGCGCAGACAGCATGAACGTCGCCTCGCTTCCTTCCCGGCCGCGCATCTCGGCGGCGATCGTGAGGCTCGCACCGGGCGGGGTGAACGAGCGCACCTTGACGTGCGTCATGCGGACCGGCGACAGCGCCGCGCCGGCGTGCCAGCGCGACGACTCCGTAGCGAGGTCGAGCGCGAGGCCGATCTGCGCGTCGAGCATCAGAGTGGCCGGAAAGACGTGGCGACGCGGGAAGTGATCGTTGAAGAACGGCGCCGCAGCCGGCACCGCGAGCGTCGCCGTCGCCGATGCGCCCGACTCGCCGCCGTCGCGCGTCACGCGCGGGCGGGCAACGCCGTGGAAGCGGCCGGCCGGCGCGCCGGCACCCGTGAGCAGGGCGAACCGCTCGCGCATCGCCGCGGGGTCGTCGAACTCGGCCAGCGGCAGCATGGGCCCGAGGCAATCGTGAAGCTCGATAGCGCGCACGCCACCGACCTCCGCCCACCCGCGGTACGCTACCGCCTCGTCGTCGCAGTCCTCGACCTCGACAGCGAGGTCCAGCGTATCCCCCGGCTTCGCCGCGTGCAGGAAGCGCGTCTCGCGCGCGAGCGCCGCCACGGGCCGGCCCCGGAAGTCGATGTGCGACATCGCGACCCACGCGGCGAGCTGGCCCACGGCCTCCGCCATGAGGCAGGCCGGGAACTCCTCGATGCCGGGCGGAATCGCGAAGCGGCCGCGGGCGCGTATGCCCGGCACGAGATCCGTGATCCGGTCGACAAAGGAGAACGCCGCGAAGTGGTCGGTCATCCGCATCGGACGCGATAGCGGCCGTCAGCCGGCAGCCATGGCATCGCGTTGCGCCTGCACGACGAGCTTGCAGAACGTCTCCGGCGTGAACAGCCGCGGGATGTCCGCCACCTTCATCGGCGACTTGAAGCGCTCGGCCGGCACCTCCGAGAGGTACGCCTTGAGCTGCGCCATGCCGACGTCGGTCACGGTGCCCTTCTGCTCGAACTCCGCCTCGGACAACGCGCCGCGCGCGTTCTCCACGATCTTGCCGCGCGGGATCTTGATCTTGAACGCGCGCTCGAGGCGGAACACCATGTCGAGGAAGTCGATCGACTCCGCATCGAGGTCCTCGATGAGCGACGCCTTGGGCTTGATGTCCTCGACGTCGCAGCCGAGCGCGTCCGCCATCGTCTCGGCCACCGTCGGGTAGACCGCGTCGATCTCATCCTGCGTGATTGCTGTGGTCGTCATGCTTTCCCCTTCAGTCTCACTCCATCTTGAATCCACCGTCCACCGTCAGCACGTGGCCCGTGATGTAGCTCGCGTAATCCGAGACCAGGAACCAAACGGCGTACGCCACTTCTTCCGGCCTGCCGAACCGCTTCATGAGAATGCGCGCCTTGACCTCGTCGCCGGCGAGCTCGCGCACGGCTTCGGACATCTCCGTCTCGATGACGCCGGGCGCCACCGCGTTGACCGTGATCTTGCGCGGGGCGAGCTCGACCGCCAGCGCGCGGGTGAAGGCGTTGATCGCGCCCTTGCTCGCCGCGTAGTTGGTCTGCCCGCGGCCGCCCTTCTCGCCCGACACCGAGCTCAGATTCACGATGCGCCCCCGCCGCTGCGAGATCATGTAAGGCGCGACCGCGCGCGTCATGTTGAACACGCCCGTGACGTTGGTGTCGAGCACGTCGCGCACGTCGGCGTCGGAGAAGCCGGCGAGCGGATTGTCTCGGATCGCGCCCGCGTTGTTGACCAGGATGTCGATGCGCTCCGCGCGCGATGCCACGCGCTCGACCGCGGCGGCGCACGCCACCGAATCCCGGACGTCGAGCTGCTCCGCAGTGACCTTGCGCCCCGCGGCCTGGGCGGCGTCGACGACGGCCTGCGCGGCCTGCGCGTTCTCGCGATAGTAGAACGTGACGTCGGCGCCTTCACCGGCCAGCACCTCGACGATCGCTCGGCCGATGCCGCGGCTGCCGCCGGTGACGAGGACGGTCTTGCCTTCGAGTCCGGACGCGATCATCGCGACGTCATCCGGATATCGCGAAGCCGCCGTCGACGACGAGCGTGTGGCCGTTGATCATCGAAGCCTCGGGCAGGCACAGGAGATAGACCGCATTGGCCACGTCGTCGGGGGTCAGGACGGGACCCGCCGGCGTTCGCTGCGCGAAATTGGCGAGAAGCTCCTCGCGATTCGGAAAGTAGGCCAGCGCGTCGGTGTCGACCACGCCGGCGCTGACCACGTTCACGCGGATGCCGCGCGGCCCCAGCTCCTGCGCGAGCGCACGCGCCAGCGCTTCGAGCGCCGCCTTCGACGCGCCGATGAAACCGTAGCCCGGCATCGCGCGCTGCGCACCCAGGCTCGACAAGGCGATGATCCGCGCGCCCTCGCCCATCCGCGGCAGCGCACGCTGCGTGAGCAGATTGAGTGCGAGGGCGTTGGTCTCGAGGCACCAGCGCCAGTGCTTGAGCGTCATGTCCACCGCGGGCTTGAGGACGCCGCTCGCGGCGTTCGACACGAGGATGTCGACCCGATCGAAGTGCTTGCCGAACTCGGCGAAGATCTCGTCGACGCTGTCGGGGATGCCGACGCTGCCAGGAATCGCGACCGCGCGCCGGCCGAGCGCGCGAATCTCGCCGCACAGGGCTTCCGCGGCGTCCGCGCTGTTGTAATAGTTGACGGCGACGTCGCAGCCTTCGGCGGCCAGCTTGCGCGCGATCGCGCGCCCGATCCCGCGCGCCGCGCCCGTGACGAGCGCCACCTTTCCCGCCAGCGTCCCTGCCATCGTGAAGACCTTGTCGCAGCCCGCAGGACAACTTCTGAAGCGGGCAAAGCTATTATTTTAACTCGCCCGCCACCGCGCGCCCCGGAGGCTGCCGTTTGGCGCGTATGTAGCGCTGCGCCTCGATCACCCAGTACTTCTTCACGTCGAACCATACGTCCGCCGCCCACCCCAGGTTGTCCTCGCTCCCGTCGGGCGGAGGCACCGTGGTCCCGGGGAAGTACGCGTCGATCCACGCGCGCTCGGCGGGCTTGCGGGGTATCTGCGACGACGCGGGCGCCGTCACGTGGCTGATGCCGGCGGGCAGCGTGACGTTGCGCACGTGCGCCTTGCCGCCGTTCTCGTACTTGCGCGTCGCGTCGAGGCCGGGAAGGGTCCACGCCCAGAAGTCGACCTCGATCGAATAGCCCACGAACTCCTCGACCGTGTCGGGAATCGTGCGCAGCTTCCCCAGGAGGCTCCACTGGTTCGGAAGGAGGAACGCCGCGCCGCCCGCGCCCACGGCGGAGACGTACGCGAGACGCATGCCGACCACGGGCTGGCGGCGCCCCGTGAGCGGGTCGACGATGGCGGTGCGGTCCTCGGCGAAATCGGTGAGCGGATTCCACACGTGGATCGCGTCGCTGTAGTAGCCGTTCAGCGCGTGCAGCACCTTGACGGCCTGCATGCCGCCCTGGCTGTGGCCAATCAGCATCGGCGGCATGCCGGTCTTCTCGTAGTACCACGCCGCAAAGCCCGCCAGGCGCTCGGCGTCCTCGTACGGGCTGTGCGACCAGCTGCCGTCGAACGGATCGCGGATCTTGTCCTCGGGATAGCCCATCTCGACCAAGAACTTGCCGAACGACTCCATCGCGTACTGGACCGGGTAGATGCCGCCGTGGAGCAGCATGATGCGTGGGGTCGGCCCCTTGGCGAGCACGTCGCGCACGTCCGCAGGCGTGACGTGCTCGGGCTCGAGCGCGAGGATGCGATCTTCGAGCGCGCGGTCGGTGACGGGCGGCGGCGGCAGCGGGACGATGTCCGCCTCCGGCTTCTGCAGCCGCATTCCGCATCCGCTCGCCACGATCGCGACGACCAGCGCTGCGACCAGATGCCGGTTCGTCATGGCGCGAAGGGCCGCCCCGAGCAGCTGACCTGGCCCCTCGGGGGGCAGCGAGCGGAGCGAGCGTGGGGGCTGTTTCATGCCAGCCGTCGCGCGCATGTGAGAAGCCGCTCGTTGATCCGGTCGATGTCCTCGCGCCGGAAAGCATCGGTGCGGTACGTTACGCCGATGTGGAGGCGGTCGCCGACCGACGCGGGCGCTATGAGCAGCGGCGACATCGGTCCGGTCGAGACGGCGCGCAGGTAATGCAGCACCGGTGCGTCGCCGGGCACGCCATTCCAGATCGCTTCCACGTTGAGCGCCGACAGGCCGCCCCACACCGGGTAGTTCTTGGCGTCCATCTGCTTGTGCTGCTCCGGCGTCATGAAGTTCCAGACGAGTCCGCCGCACGCCAGCAGGAACAGCGTCTGCAGGTAGAGCCTGCGCCGCTTCACGCGCTGCGTCTGCGCATGCACGTCGCGCGCGAGCGACTCCAGCGTAGCGCTCGGCGGTACGACGTGCGAGACCAGGAACGAGCTCAAGAACTGGCCGAACGCCTTGTCGGGGCCGGGCGCGACCTCGCCGCGCAGATTGATCACCGAGGCGAGCGCGATCTCGCGGCGGCGCCGCTCGCCGCGCCGCTCCTCCACCTCCGGCGAGAGCGCGCAGAGCATCATCGCGAGCAGGAGATCGTTGCGCGTGACGCCCCAGGACCGCGCCGTGCGCACGAGCGCCGCGTACCGCTCGGCCGGAAGCTCGAAGGAGGTGAACGCGTTGTACTTGCTCCCGCCGTGCGGATAACGCGGCCGATACGCCCGCCGCGTGCGAAGCAGCATCCCCGGAAGGAGGTACTGGCCGACATAAAACGACACTAGGTGCCGGGCGAAGAGGCCCGCGTAGCTCGAAGGGTACAGCGATGGCGGCAGGTGATCCGCAGGCAGCGTGCCGTCGTAGCGCGCCGCGATGGACTTGAGGAGCGCCACGATCGAGTCACCGCCGGCGATGAAGTGGTCGTAGGCAACGCCCAGATGGAACGACGCGCTGTCGGCAACCGCGAAAAAGCGCAACGGCTCGAACGCACCGTCATCGCCGAAGCGCTGGTTGAGGCGGCGCTCCATCTCACGCTCCAGCACCGCGAGCGCGCCGCCGTCGGCCGGCAGCACCGGGAGATCGGCGTGAACCGGGCCGGGCTCGTATTCGTAGCGGCGCGACGCCGCGTCGAGGCGCAAGCGGCCGATGCCAAGCTCGGCGAGCTCCGCGTCGACCGCGCGCGACAGGCGCGCGGCGTCGAGCACGCCCGGCAGTTCGGCGACGTGCACCGCGTTGTAAGGGTAGGCGGCGCGCCAGCGCAGCATCGCGGCCTGGAACAGGTTGAGGCGGCCGCGCATCTACGGATGGCCTTCCGCCGCGGCTCGACGCTGCCCCTCGATGCACCAGTGACGGCGGATCGAGTACCAGAGATCGGCGGCGAGCTCGAGGTTGCGCACGTCGAGCTCCGCGCCTTGCGGCGGGGGCGGCGCGCGACCCGGGCGCCATGCGATCACCCACGCCCGGGTCTGCGGTTGCTGCGCAAGGTGCTCGGTGATGGGCGCCCCGATGTGGCTGTACGTGGCCGGCAGCATGACGTTGCGCACGGCGCACGCGCCGGTGGCGACGTACGGGTCGGCGGTGCTCAGGTTTCCGGCGATGGGGTCGTACGCGATGGCGAAGCCCGTGAACTCGAGCGCGGAATCGGGCACCTTGCGCAGCTTCGGGATCATCGTCCACTGGCCGAGCAGGATGCGCGGAAGCGTGCCGGTCGCGATGGCGGCCGCAAAGGCGGTCCGCACGCCGACGACCGGGCGCAGCTGTCCGGTATACGGATCGCGGATGGTCGTCCGGGGCAGCGCGCTCCGCGTGACGGGATCGAATACCGGGATCTGCGCGCTGAAGCCGCCGGCAAGCTCGTGCAGCGTGCGCAGCACCATCATCCCGCCCTGGCTGTGGCCGACGAGCATCGGCCGCATGCCGTCGCGCTCGTAATACCACGCGACCGACCCGGCGAGCTCCTCGCTGTCGGCGAAGCTCGACTGCGTGAGGCTGCCGTCATAGGGATCGCGCAGCGCACCCTCGGGGTACCCCATCCCGATCAGGAACTGCGCGAACGACTGCATCGTGACGATCGGGACGCTGCCGTGCAGGTTCAGGATATGCGGCGCCGGCAGGCCGAGCATGGCCTGCGCGGCGTCCACGCCCTCGAGATGCTCGCAATCGAGCGGCCGCGGCACGGCGGCATGCACGCCCGCCGCCGCGCCGGACGCCGAGGGCAGGAGGATGAGCGGGGCGAGAGCGAGCGCGCGAGCGAAGCGAAGGAGGCGCGGCACGATGGATGTGGACGCTCGAGGGGCGCCGGCGGCTTTGCTTGAGGCCTTCAATTATCGCAGGTGAGGCCAGCGGGTGCGCCGTCAGTGCAAACGGGGGAAGAATCGCCCGGTGCGGGCGAGGTAGCGCGCGTACGCCTCGCCATGCGTCCGAAGCATGTGGCGCTCCTCGTTGAGGGCCTTGACGACCCACAGGACGACGAGCCCCGCGCCGCACAGCATCATGAGCGGCGTCGGCACCGCGACCGCCGACGCTGCGACGAGCAGCATGGAAAACGCGTAGATCGGGTGACGCATGCGGCTAAACAGCCCGTCCATGATGAGCGCCTGGTCGGGCTCGGCGGTGACCGCCATCCGCCAGTCCTTGCCCATGCGCGACCAGCATTTGGCGATCGCGACGAGGCTCGCCACCGCGACCAGCGCGGCGACCCAGCGCAGCGCGCCATACCACGGCAGCGTGCGGGCGAACTCGGGAAGCCCGAACGGCGGGCCCGATCGCGTGAGCGCGAGCCACGGCAGCGCGACCCAGGCAAAGCCCAGCGGCACCCAAGCCACCCAAAGAAAGCGCTCGAGACGCTGCTCGGGCACGACGCCGACGGCGCGGTGGGTGTGCCGGCGCACCCTGACGATCATGGCGCCGATGCCGATCCAGAAGCCCAGGACAGCGGCGGTGACGAGGATGCCGGGGACGTCCATGAGGCGCAATTGTACGGGGCGCCCGATGGAGCGCCGGGTCGACCCGATCGCCGTTGCCGCCGCGCGCACCCGCCGGCAGTAGAATCGCCCCATGTCCGTGCTATCGCCCGGTGGACGCCCCACGCCCGCGCCCGGCACGGAGCCGCCGTCGCCGAGTTTCGGTTCCGAGGAAGGGCGCGCCCTGCTGCGCGAGCTCTTCGCGCAGTTCCGGGTGAAGCTGCTCGAGCTCGTGCGCGCCTCCCTCGAGCAGACCAACGACCTGTTTGAATCGCAGAGCGCCATCCCCGACGGCGAGATCGAGTCCTTCCGCGCCAAGCGCGGCGAGTGGCTCGACAAGTTCGACAAGACGCTGTGCGACCTTTTCGAGCGCCGTGTGGTGGACAACGTGCGCCGCCAAGGGCGGCGCCCGGACGCCGAGGCGTCGCTTGCCACGCTGCGCGTGCTGACCGCTTTCGACCACGACCGCCAGGCGGCGCTCAAGGACGCCACACGCTTCCTCGACCGATTCACGAAGCGCGAGATCGCAGCGCTCGACCTGCGCATCGAGGCGATGCTGGGCAACCCCGGCCCGCGCGACCTCGACAACCCGTTCTCGGTGTCGTACATCCTGGATGCGGTGGGCTCGTCGGCGCGCACGGTGTATCCGAGCCCGCGGGTTTGGCGGCCGTTCATGGAGCGCGTGCTGTCCGATCTCACGCCCGAGATCAACAAGCTCTACATCTCGCTCAACCGTTTCCTCGCCGACCGCGGCGTGCTACCCGAGATCAAGGCGGCGCTTCGCGCGCGCAGCGAGTTCCGGCCCTATGACGACCGCGACCTGCTGCCGACGTTCCAGAAGATGATGCACGACGCGCTGCCCGACGTGCCGCGCGACATCGTCGTGCCCGAATCGCTGTCCGATCCGAACGCGCGCCCCGCCCTCGTCTTCGCCGATAAGCCTATAACGCGCCGCGACCCGGACGCGAACGAGATGTCGGCCGCCAAGATCCTGGCCAGCCTCGCCGCCCTCGCGTCGAACGCACCGCATGCGCCAGGGGGCACGCCCGTCGTCGTCGGGGTTCCGGCGATCGCGGGCGGGACGGTGGCAGTAGGCGGTGCGCCGGCCGATGCGGCAGGCTTCCCCTCGCTCGACCCCTTGATGGCGCTCGGCGCGTCCACGCCGCTGTTCGCCACGCTCGCGCACTGGCAGCGGCTCGACTTGCCCACCGCGATCGCGCAGGCTGCACCGAAGGACGCGCCCGGGACGATCGAGGGCACGGTCGTCCCGCTCAACCTCATCCCGCACATCCGCGCCACGATCTCGGACCAGATGTCCAACGAAACGGATCGCATCACGATGGACGTGATCGCGCTCCTTTTCGACTACATCTTCCGCGACCGCTCCATCCCCGACTCGCTGCGCAACCTGTTCGGCCGCCTGCAGGTGCCGATCGTGAAGGCGGCGCTGCTCGACCGCACGTTCTTCTCGGACAAGGAGCACTCGGCCCGGCAGCTCCTCGACAACCTCGCCGACGCGGCGGTCGGCGCCACGAACGACGAGGCGTATCAGGAAGCGTTCGCCAGGGTCTCCAGCGAGATCGTCGACGACATCTGCCGCGACTTCGAGATCGACGTCGCGGTGTTCCGCAGCGCCAACGCGAAGCTCGCCGCCTTCATCGAAGAGGAGCGGCGGAAGGTGTCGCGCGCCACCGAAGAGGACGTCGCCGCGGCGCTCGACGCCGAGGAGGGCGAGTCCGACCGCTCGCACGTGCGCGCGTTCCTGCGCGACCGCTTGGCCGGACTCGACGTGCCGTACGAGGTCCGCGGCTTCATCGAGACGACGTGGGCCGACCACATGGCCGACCTGCGCCGCCAGCACGGCGACGACGGCGAGGCGTGGAAGCAGGCGGTCGCCACCCTCGACGACACGCTGTGGAGCATCTCCGCCAAAGAACGCTCGGCGCAGAAGGCGCAGCTCACGAAGATGATCCCGAAGCTCATCGCGGCGCTGCGCAAAGGCTGCTTGACCGTCGGCGTGTCCGCCGAGCGGGCGCGCGCCTTCTTCGAGGCGCTCTACCAGTTGCACATTGCCGCCATCAAGTCGACCGTCGCCGCCGCCGCCGAGGGCAAACCGCGCGAGCCGCCGCCCCTGCCGGCCGTCAACGTGCACGATTACGTGAGCGAGATGGCGGTCGGCACGTGGCTCGGCTTCACCAAGGAGGGCGAGACGCTCAACGCACGCCTGACCTGGGTGAGCCCGCTGCGCACCAAGTACCTCTTCACGAGCCGCTCGCGCGCGCGCGCCTTCGTCTATACGCCCGAGGAGCTCGCCTACGAGATCAGCGCCGGCCAGGTCACCCTCATCGTCGAGCCGGTGCCGCTGTTCGACCGCGCGGTGAGCGCCGCGCTGAACGAGCTCGCGACCCGACAGCCGCCGGTCGCGAAGGCGCCCGCCCTCGCGCCCGCCTGAAGTGTCCAGATTCTCGTACGCATGGGCGTCGCTGCTCGCGCTCGCCGCGGGCTCGGCTTTGGCCCAGCTAGGGGGGCCGCCCGCGCCGGATCCCGCCGCGATCCTCGCCGAGGCGAAGGCGGCGAGCGGCGGAGCGGCATGGGACGCGTTGCGCTCTCAGCACAGCAAGGTATCGATTCTCGCCGGCCCGATCACGGGGAGGGCCGAGCGCTGGAGCGAGTTCGCGACCGGGCGCTCGACCATCGTCTACACGATAGGTCCGGTCGCGGGCGCGGCCGGCTTCGACGGCAAGACGGCCTGGTCGCAGGACGAGTCGGGGAAGTCGCAAGTCGAGACCGGCGAGGCTCCGCGCGAGCTCGCGCTGAACGCGGCTTACCGCGACCGCCTCGCCTTCTGGTACCCCGAGCGCGCGCCGGCGCAGATGGCGTACAAGGAACGCGCCGAGGCCGACGGGGCGTTCTTCCACGTGATCCGCATCACGCCCGAAGGCGGACGGCCGTTCGAGCTCTGGATCAACACCGAGACCAAGCTCATCGAGCGGCTCGTGGAGCGCGAGGCGCAGGCCACGCGCACCGAGGTGTACATGGACCTGCGCGACGTGCAGGGCGTCAAGGTCCCGTTTCGGGTGCGGGCGTCGCGCGGCGAGGGCCGCCGCGACGAGGTCGTCACCGTCGACGCGATGGAGTTCAACGCGCCGCTCGACGACGTGCGCTTTGCGCAGCCGGCGCCACCCGCACCCGACTTCGCGTTTCCGCCGGGCCGCACGCTCGTCGAGGCGCCGCTCGAAACGGCGAGCGGTCACCTGTTCGTCAAGGTCATGCTCAACGGGAGGGGCCCGGTGCGGATGCTGCTCGATTCGAGCGGGCATAACGTGCTGAGCGCGCACGCGGCCGCGCTTGCGGGCGCGAGAACGGATTCGTCGAGCGTAGGCGGCACGCGCGTGGATCGCGTGGAGCTGGCCGGCCTCGTTCTCGAGCGACAAGCGTTCGCCACGGTCGATCTCGACGAATTCCTCGCCCGTGTGGAGGGCATGAGCGACATCGGCGGCGTGCTCGGCTACGAGCTGTTCAAGAAGATGCCGGTGAAGCTCGACTACGGGCACTCGCGTGCCGTCCTCTACGACCCCGCAAGGTTCAGTTATTCGGGCAGCGGCGCTCGCGTGCCGCTGGCGGCAAGTCCGCAGGGCGCGCTGGTGCAAGGCGAAGTCGACGGTGTCGCGGGACTCTTCGAGATCGACACCGGAAGTCGTGGCTCGCTCACGCTCGGGCGCACGTTCGCGGAGGAGCACGGCCTCGCGGACAAGTACGGCGCCAGGGTCGAGGCGGTCTACGGCGCGAGCGTGGCGGGGCCGGTGCGGGCCGCGCTCGCGCGCGCGAAGTCGCTCGCGCTCGGTGAGGTGCTGGTGAAGGATCCCGTGACCGCGGTGCCGATCGCGGACAGCGGGCGCCTGTCCGCCACGGATGCATCCGGCATCGTCGGCAACGGCATCCTTTCGAAGTTCGACGTCACGTTCGACGTCCCGGGCAACGCGATGTATTTCGAGAAGAACGCGACCTACGCGAAGCCCGATGTCTACGACCGCGCCGGGATGTGGCTCGAGCGCGGCGAGCGCGGGTTCGAAGTGGTCGACGTCGTCGCGGGCGGACCCGCGGCGACCGCGGGGCTCAAGCCCGGCGACGTCATCGTCGCGATCGACGGCAAGCCGTGGAACGCCGTCGCGCTCGCCGCCGTGCGCAGCGAGCTGCGCGGTGCGCCAGGACGCGAGGTGCGCGTTCGGCTTGCGAGCGGCGCGGCGCGCGTGATCAAGCTGCGCGATCTGATCTAGACTGTCCGCGTTGTCCGATCGGGAGAAAGTCCGTGTCCAAGTCCAAGAGCGGCATCGCGTTTCCAGCCCCCAAGGGCGCCAAAGGTCAACCCCTGCCCGCGCAAGACCCGCGCCGGCGCCCCGTGGCGCCCGTAGCGCGCGTGGTCCCGCGCACCAAGGCGAGCGCCAAGGGCCGCTAGCGGAAATAGGGTCAGACCCCATTACAAGGCCTGTCCCCTTTTCTTTTGCCCGAGCGGAAATGGTGCCAGGCCTTGTAATGGGGTCTGACCCTATTTCCATGTCATGCAAGCGCCCCGCGGCGCGTGCGAAAATTCGTTCTTTTTTGGAAATTCGCGCCACCATGGCCGTACGCCGCAAGCCTTACGCCGTCCGCCGTTCTGCCATCCACGGCCGCGGCGTCTTCGCGACCGACCTCATCCCGCGCGGCGACCGCATCGTCGAATACAAGGGCCAGCGAGTGACGTGGGACGTCGCGCTGAAGCGGCCGGACAGCGATCCGTCCAATCCCGCGCATACGTTCCTGTTCCAGCTCGACGACGGCCGCGTGATCGACGCGCGCGTGCGCGGCAACGAGGCACGCTGGATCAATCACTCATGCGCCCCCAATTGCGTCACGTTCGAGGACGACGACGGGCGCGTCTTCATCCAGGCCCGGCGCACGATCAAGCCCGGCGAAGAGATCACCTA
>DATJXV010000180.1:0-55567 GCA_035499955.1 Casimicrobiaceae bacterium | reverse complement strand
CGAACCTCGAGCATCACCTCGAGGTAGCCAAGCCCGCCGGCGCCAAGGACGACGACGTCAAGCCGGCCGTGCCCGCGATCAAGACCTCCGATCTCAACAAGCAGGAGGTCGTGCCGCCGCTGCCGCGCTTCGAGCCCGGCGCCGACGACGACTTCCAGTTGAGGCAGGCGATGAACCAGCTGAAGGGCCTGCCGGTGATCGCGTCGACCAAGTCGGTCGCCGCGAGCTCCGCCGTGCCGTCGCAGGTCATGCCGGCGCCGACGAAGCAATAGGGCAGCCTTCGCTCAACCGAAACGCCCGGCGCCGCCGGGCGTTTTCGTTTCATAATGAGCGCATGACCACGTGCGCCGTCGAGCTCACCGACTCGCAACTGCTGCGCTATAGCCGGCACATCCTGCTGTCCGAGCTGGGCCCTCCCGCGCAGGAGAAGTTCGCTGCGGCGCATGCGCTCGTGGTCGGCGCCGGCGGCCTCGGCGCGCCGGCCGCGCAGTTCCTCGTCGCCGCCGGCGTGGGGACGCTCACCCTTTGCGACGCCGACACGGTCGACCTCACCAACCTGCAACGGCAGATCCTGTACGCCACGCAGGACATCGGCGAGCGCAAGGTCGACGCGGCGGCGCGCAGGCTCGCCGCGATCAACCCCGAAGTGCGCGTCGAGCGCATCGCCGCACGCGTGGGTCCGGCCGAGCTCGCGCCGCTTGTGGCCGCCGCCGACGTCGTGCTCGATTGCTGCGACAACTTTCCGACGCGCCACGCCGTCAACGCCGCGTGCGTACGTGCGCGCAAGCCGCTGGTGTCGGGCGCCGCGGTGCGCTTCGACGGCCAGGTCGCCGTGTTCGACGCGCGCGACGCGGCCGCGCCCTGCTACCACTGCCTGTTCGGCGAGGGCGAGGAGATCGAGGAGACGCGGTGCGCGACCATGGGCGTGTTCGCGCCGCTCGTGGGCATCGTCGGCGCGATGCAGGCGGCGGAAGCGCTCAAGCTGCTCGCCGGCATCGGCCAGACGCTTGCCGGCCGCCTGCTGTTGGTGGATGCGCTCGACATGCGCATCCGCGAGCTCACCGTGCCGCGCGACCCCGCGTGTCCGGTTTGCGCATCGAGCGCACGATGAGGACGATCGTCGCGCTGCTCGCGTTCCTCGCTGCCGCCGCGCTCGCCGCGCCGGAGCCGACGCTCGCCGCGCGCGACTGGAGCGCCATCCGCAAGGTGATCGGCGATCAGCTCGGCGCGCTCAAGGCGGGCGACAGCGTCAAGGCAATGACCTTCGCCGCGCCCGGCATCCAGGCGCAGTTCGGCACCCCGGAGAATTTCATGCGAATGGTGCGCACGGGGTATTCGGCGCTGCTCGAAGCGCGCCGCACGCAGTTCCTGGAAGGCGCGCTGATCGACGATGCCGTGATCCAGCCGCTTCGTCTCGTCATGCCCGACGACACCGTGCTGGTCGCGCTCTACCAGATGCAGAGGCAGCCCGACGGCCGCTGGCTCATCGCGGCGTGCACGATCGCGCCTTCGACGGTGCAGTCCACCTAGCCCTTGCCGCACGCGGCGACTTCGCCGACTCGCGCTTCCTCGGCCAGCATGGCCTCCCACTGCGACACGGCGCGCGTCCGCACCGAGGCGTCCGGCGACTCGAGCGCCTGCGCGATGGCGTTGCCGGCCTCGGCGCATTCGAAGGCACGCCGCTGCACGTCGGCGAGCTGGCGCTGCGCGCTGTCGTAACCGGCCCCCGGCAGCGCCGAGCGCTCGGCAAGACGCGCGCCGGCCACGCGCAGCGACCAGGTCGACGCCCGTTGCGCAACCGCGCTACCTGCGGCCGCGCACGCGTGCCTCACTTCGTCGGGGGCCTTCTGCGCGTCGCGGCACAGCGACTGCATTTGCCCCGCCGCGTAGGACGCGTGCGCCGCCGCGTAGTTGGCGGCCAGCGCCGCGCGCGCCGCGGGATCGACCGCGCCGGGGACCGCACGCAGCGCCTCCCACAGTATCAGCGCGGCGCGATTCTGGTAGTCGTCGAAGCGCGGCAGTCTCGCGACCTCCTCGAGGTATGCGACCATCGCCGCGCCGTTGTTGCGCCGGCGCGCGCGATCGGCGAGCAAAAGCGCCGGGACACCGTTGTCTTCGTCGCGCGTGGCCCAGTCGGCGAGGCGGTCCGTGGCGTCGCATTCGGCGGGCAGCGGCTGCAGCGGCGCGAGGCACGCGATGGCGAGCGATGCGATAAAGACCTTCTCCCCGGGCGCTTGCGTCCGTGCGCGAGCGAGCACCGCGACTTGCGCCCACGGGTCCGTCGAGTCGAGCCGGCCCGCGACCCACATCTCGCGCGGCTCCGCCGACGCGAGGACGCGCGCGCGCAGCGCCTGGTCGAGCGTGTCCTGCTCCTGTTGCCACCGTGACGGGGCGGCCGGCGCGGGATCGCTGAGGCGGCTGCCGTTCTGCGCGAGCGCGAGCGAGGCGGCAAGCGCGAGCAAACCGGCGACGAAGCGGGAGCGAGGCATGGCGAGCGTTCGAAGGTGCCGACGGCACCATTCTATGCTGAGCGCGCGGCGATCAGCCGAAAAGGAACTTGCGCTGCAGCGCCCAGCCGTCTTGCGGCGTACGCTTGAACCCGCTCTTCGCGAAGAGCTGCCAGCGGCCGAGCACGTAGGCGATGAGCACGGCGGCGTCCGCCTGCGCGTCGCCGTGCCATCCGTTGGCCGCCTGCGCGATGCGCAGCGACTGCCGCAGCGCGGCCTCGAGCTTGTCGGTAAGCTGGTTGATGCGCGTCTGCAGGCGCTCGTCCTCGTTGACGAGCGCCTCGCCGATCAGCACTCGGGTCATGCCGGGGTTCTTCTCCGCGAAGGAGAGCAGCATCACCACGGTCTGCTCCGCCTGCGCCACGCCGTCGGTTGTCTCGCCGGTGATCTTGTTGATGAACGAGAAGAGCGTAGTTTCGATGAACTCGATCAGGCCCTCGTACATCTGTGCCTTGCTCGCGAAGTGACGGTACAGCGCGGCCTCGGACACGTCGAGCTTCGCGGCCAGCGCCGCGGTGGTGACCTTCTCGCTGCGCGGGTTCTCCAGCATGGCGGCGAGCGTCTGCAGGATCTGCAACCGGCGCTCGCCCGATTTCGCGGCCATGAGTTCGTCGTCTCGCGCAGCGCGCTACGCTTCGTAGCGCGGCGGCGTGTTGTCGGCGCGAATCATCGTGCCCACGCCTTCGTTGGTGAGGACCTCGAGCAGCAGCGCGTGCTCCACGCGGCCGTCGATGATGTGCGAGCTCTTCACGCCGTTCTTCACAGCGTCGAGCGCGGAGCCGATCTTGGGCAGCATGCCGCCGGAGATCGTACCGTCGGCGAAGAGGCCGTCGATCTCGGTCGCCGTGAGGCCCGTGAGCAGCGTGCCATGCTTGTCGAGCACGCCCTCGGTGTTGGTCATGAGCACGAGCTTTTCCGCCTTGAGCGTCTCCGCGAGCTTGCCGGCCACCAGGTCGGCGTTGATGTTGTACGCCTCGCCGCGCTCGCCGACGCCGATGGGCGCGACCACCGGGATGAAGTCGCGCGAATCGAGGAGCTGGATGATCTCGGGATCGATGCGCTCGATCTCGCCCACGAGCCCGATGTCGACGAACTCGCCTTCGGCCGTCTCGGACTTGAGCAGCATCTTGCGGGCATGGATGAAGGCGCCGTCCTGGCCGGTGAGGCCGACCGCCTTGCCGCCGTGCTGGTTGATGAGGCCAACGATTTCCTGGTTCAGCTCGCCGAGGACCATCTCGACGACGTTCATCACGCGGTCGTCGGTCACCCGCATGCCCTGTCGGAACTCGCTCTTGATGCCCATCTTGGTGAGCAGATCCCCGATCTGCGGGCCGCCGCCGTGCACGATGACGGGGTTCATCCCGACGAGCTTCAGCATCACGACGTCGCGCGCGAAGCCGGCCTTGAGCTTGGGCTCGGTCATCGCGTTGCCGCCATACTTGACGATGATGGTCTTGTCGTGGAAGCGCCGGATGTAGGGCAGCGCTTCGGCAAGGATCTGGGCCTTGAGCGCAGTGTTGACGGCGTCGTCGGACATGGCGAGCGGGTGCGAATGCGAGGGGGCGTGGAACGGCAAACGCGCGGATTGTACTCCCAACGCGAAAGCCGGCTCTTGCCGCGGCGCGCGAAGGCAGTGAGCGCCTACCGCGCCGCCTTTTTTTGGTATTGTGGACGACATGGCAAGCCCGCTGCCTGATCCAGTCCCGCTGCACCTCGTCGGCCGCGCGCTGGTCACGAAGCTCCGCCACCACGGCGACGTGCTGCTTTCCTCGCCCGTGTTCTCGGCATTGCGGCGCGCGGCGCCCGACATGGAGATCGATGCGCTGGTCTACCTCGAAACGGCCCCGATGCTCGCGGGGCATCCCGCCATCGCGCAGGTCCACAGCATCGACCGCGACTGGAAGAAGCGCGGCCTGCGCGCGCAGCTGCGCGGGGAGTGGGAGCTCCTGCGCCGGCTCCGCGCGCGAGACTACGACCTTCTCGTCCACCTCACGGAGCATCCGCGCGGGCTCACGCTCGCCCGTTTGTTGCGGCCGCGTTACGCCGTCACGCGCGAGCGCGACAAGCGCGGGGCGCTGTGGCGACGGCACTTCACTCATTTCTACCGCCTGCCCGCGCGCACCGAGCGCCACGTCGTCGAACAGAACCTCGATGCGCTGCGGCGGATCGGCGTGTATCCCGAGGAGGCCGACCGCGCCCTCGTGCTGGTCCCGGGAGCCGGCGCCGTCCGCAGCGTCGATGCGCTCCTCGCCGGATACGGTCTTGCCCCGGACGAGTTCGTGCAGGTGCACCCCGGTTCGCGCTGGCTCTTCAAGTGCTGGCCTGCCGAGCGCACTGCCGCGCTGGTCGACCTCATCGTCGCCGACGGATGGGCGGTCGTGCTGACGGGCGCGCCCGACGACCGCGAGCGTGCGTTGACCACCGCCGTGCTCGCCGCCGTGCGCCCCGCCACGCGTGCCCGCACGATCGATCTCACGGGGCGCCTGACGATGGCCGAGCTGCCCGCGCTCACCGCGCGCGCCCGCGCGTTCGCGGGGGTGGACTCCGCGCCGATGCACATCGCGGCCGCCGTGGGCACGCCCACACTCGCGCTGTTCGGGCCGTCGAGCGAGCTCGCGTGGGGGCCGTGGCGCGTCGCGCAGCGCGTCGTCGTCTCGCCGCAGTTCACGTGCCGACCCTGCGGCCTCGACGGCTGCGGCGGCGGCAAGGTGTCCGAGTGCCTCACGACACTCGCGGTCGAACGCGTGCACGAGGCGTTCGCCTCGCTCATCGACGAGACTCGGAAGGCGGAAACGGAGTGAGGCTCGCCATCATCCGCCAGCGCTACACGCCTCAAGGCGACGCGGAGCGCTTCCTCGAGGGCGCGCTCGAGGCGCTGCTCGAGCGCAACGTCGCGATCACGCTCTACACGCGGGAATGGCCGCAGACCAAGCTGCAGCTCATCGAGCCGCACATCCTCGACCCGTTCTATGCGGGCAAGCTCTGGCGCGACTGGGGCTTCGCGCGCGCGGTGCGCCGCGAGATCGCCGTCACGCGCGCGAACCTCGTTCAGTCGCACGAGCTCGTGCTCACCTGCGACGTCTATCGCCCGGCCGACGGCATCTACGCCACGTGGCTCGAAGAGCGCCTGCGCGACGCCCCGTCCTCGCTGCGCATGCGCGTGGCGATGAGCCCGTGGCACCGCTATACGCTCGCCATGGAGCGCAAGCTCTTCGCGAGCCCGTGGCTGCGCCGCGTGCTGTGCAACTCGAAGATGGTGCGCGACGACATCAAGGCACGCTTCGGGCTCACCGACGACCGGCTGCCGGTCCTCTACAACGCGGTGGACGCCAACGCCTTCTCGCCGGCGCTGACAATCCACCGCGACCGCATCCGCGCCAAGTACAAGATCGCCGCGGACGCGCCGCTGTACCTGCTCGTGGGGTCGGGGTATCGCCGCAAGGGCGTGCCTGCCGCCATCGAAGCGCTCGCGCGGCTGCCGGCGCCCGCGCATCTCATGATCGTCGGCGACGACCGCCGTCTCGACCTGTACAAGCACGTCGCGCGCGAGCACGGCGTGCGCGAACGCGTGACGTTCGCGGGCTTCCAGAACGACGTGGCGCCGTACTACGGCGCGGCCGACGCCTTCGTGCTGCCCGCGGTCTACGATTCCTTCCCCGATGCGGCCATGGAGGCCCTCGCGAGCGGATTGCCCGTGGTCACCAGCACGCGCTCCGGCGCCGCGGAGCTCGTGACCGAGCACGAGGCGGGGTTCGTGTGCGATTCGCGCGATGTCGGCACGCTCGCAGCGCATATGCGCGCGCTGCAGGACGCGCCGCTGCGCGTGCGCTTCGGCGAGAACGCGCGGCGCGCGGTCCTTCCGCTGTCGCCGGCGGCCATGACGCTCAAGCTCGTGCTGATTTACAAGGAGCTGCTGGAGTTCAGCATCGCGCACAAGCTCGCCGCCAAGGTGGCGGCGCGCCGCGCCCCGGAGGCGCGCACGGAGGCGCAGCCGCTGCACGGCGACGACGGCCTCGACTCGGAAACGCTGCCCCGCGGTCCCGGGGTCGACCCTTCCGTGCCCGGGCTTCCGAAGCAATAGCGGTCCCACAAGGGTGCGGCTCGCGATCGTCCGCCAGCGCTACACGCCGTACGGCGGCGCCGAGCGCTTCGTCGAGCGCGCGCTCGCGGCGCTGTCCGCCCGCGGCGTCGAGCTCACGCTCGTGACCCGGCAGTGGCCCGGCGACGCCGATGCGCGCGTGACCCCGCTGATCGTCGATCCGCCGTACGTCGGCCGCACGATGCGCGCCGCGACCTTCGCCCACGCGGCATGCGCAGCGCTCGCCAAGCTTCCGGGCACCCTCGTGCAGTCGCACGAGCGCATCGAGTGCTGCGACATCTACCGCGCCGGCGACGGCGTGCATGCCGTCTGGGTCGAGGAGCGCATGCGCGGCGCGTCGGCGGCGGGACGCGTCGCGCTTGCCACGAGTCCCTACCATCGCTACATGCTGGCCGCCGAGAGGCGCCTTTACGCGAGCCCGCGTTTGCGGGAGGTGATCTGCATCTCGCGCATGGTGCAAAGCGAGATCCACGAGCGCTTCGGACTCGCCCCTGAGCGGCTGCCGGTCATCTACAACGCGATCGACCCTGCGCTCTTCAACCCCGGCCTCATCGCGCACCGCCCGTTGCTGCGCCCCGCACTCGGCATCGCCGACGACGCCTGCGTCTTCCTGCTCGTGGGCTCCGAATACGCGCGCAAAGGTGTCGCCCGGGCACTCGAAGCGCTCGCGAGCGTGCCGCCGCCCGCTCACCTCTTGGTCGTCGGACGCGACCGGCACCCTTCCCGCTATCTCGCCCTCGCGCATCGCTTCGGCGTCACGCGGCGCGCGACGTTCGCCGGCCCGCAACTCGATCCGCGACCGTATTACGGCGCCGCCGACGTCTTCGTGCTGCCTACGCTCTACGACGCGCTTTCCAATGCCGTCCTCGAAGCGCTCGCCTGCGGGCTCCCGGTGATCACGAGCGACCGCTGCGGCGCGGGCGAGCTCGTGCGCGCTCACGACGCCGGCGCGGTGTGCGGCGCGCGCGACACCGGAGCGTTCGCCGCCGCCATGACGGCGCTCATGGGGCGCGCCGCGCGCGAGCGCGCCGCCCGCAATGCCCTGGCCGCGG
The DNA here is from genome assembly GCA_035499955.1 of Casimicrobiaceae bacterium. Lineage (GTDB taxonomy): Bacteria > Pseudomonadota > Gammaproteobacteria > Burkholderiales > Casimicrobiaceae > VBCG01. The sequence goes on along the minus strand of DATJXV010000180.1, from coordinate 47,909 downwards.
TCGCCGATCTCACGCCTTCGGCGATGGCCGCCCGCCTCGTCGCGCTCTACGAGCGCCTGCTTCCCGGGTAAGCCCCCTCGCCTGCGCTATACTCGCCGCGCTGCGCCTTCCGCGGCCTCAAGCAGAACCCGCCTCGCCCGATGACGGGCATGAACCTCTACTCCCGGCTGCTCCGCTACGTCCGCCCCTACCGATGGGCGTTCGGACTCGCGGTCTTCGGCATGATGATCGTCGCCGCCGGCGACCTCCTGCTGGCGTACCTCGTCATTCCGATCGTGCGCAACTTCGAGTCGCCCGATCCGCTCGGCACCAAGTGGCTGCCGCTCACCATCGTTGGCGTCTTCTTCCTGCGCGGCGTGGGCGCTTACATCTCCGAGTTCGGCATGGGATGGACCGGCTACCGCGTCGTGTTCGACCTGCGCCGCGACTTGATCGACAAGCTCCTGCGGCTTCCGACGCCGTACTACGACACGCACGCCGCGGGCGTCATCCAGTCGAAGGTGTCGTTCGACGCGCACCAGCTCGCTTCGGCGGCGTCCGGCGCGATCACCAACGCGATCCGCTCGACGCTCACCATCGTCGTCAGCTTCGGCTACCTCATGTGGCTCAACTGGCGGCTCACACTGCTCACGTTCATCGTGGTGCCGATCGTCGGCTTCGTGATCCGCTATTTCAGCCGCCGCCTGCGCCGGATCGCGCGCGACATCCAGGATCGCTCGGGATCGCTCACCCAGGTGCTCGAGGAGTTGATCGGCGGCCACCGCGTCGTGCGGGTGTTCGGCGGAGAAGCCTACGAGCGCAACCGCGCCGTCGCCGCGGCCAACCGCCTGCGCAACGCGATGACCAAGGAGTCGTCGGCCACCGCCGCAAGCTCGCCGCTCACCGTGTTCTTCGCGGCCTGCGCGGTCGGCTCGATCGTCTGGATCGCGCTGCAGCAGAACGACGGCGCGACCAAGTTCGACTTTGCGCTCTTCATGTCGTACGTCGTCGCGCTCCTCACCCTGCTCGAGCGCCTGAAGGGCCTGTCCGGCATCAACGCCTCGATCCAGCGCGGCCTCGCCGCCGCCGAGAGCATCTTCGGGCTCCTCGACCACGAAGAGGAGGCGGACACGGGAACCGTGGTGCTCGACCATTGCCGAGGCGAAGTGCGCTTCGAGCGGCTCTCGCTGCGCTACTCGGGCAACGAGCACGAAGCGCTGTCCGACATCACGCTCACCGTCGCGCCGGGCGAGACCGTCGCGCTGGTGGGCGCATCAGGCAGCGGCAAGACCTCGCTCGTCAACCTGGTGCCGCGCTTCTACGAGCCGACCGCGGGGCGCCTGTTCATCGACGGCCACGACGTCACCACACTCACGCTCGCGAGCCTGCGCGCGCAGATCGCGATGGTGTCGCAGGACGTGCTGCTGTTCAACGACACGGTGGCCGCCAACATCGCCTACGGCGCGATGGCGAGCGCGTCGCCCGAGGACGTGGAGCGTGCGGCTGCCGCCGCGCACGCGCTCGACTTCATCCGCGCGATGCCCGAAGGCTTCGAGACCCTGGTCGGGGAGAACGGCGTGCGCCTCTCCGGCGGGCAGCGCCAGCGCATCGCGATCGCACGCGCGATCCTCAAGAACGCGCCGCTCCTGATCCTGGACGAGGCCACCTCCGCGCTCGACTCGGAGTCGGAGCGCCAGGTCCAGGCGGCGCTCGACACGCTGATGCGCGGGCGCACGACGATTGTGATCGCGCATCGCTTGTCCACCATCGAGGACGCCGACCGCATCGTCGTGCTCGAAGGCGGGCGCATCGTCGAGGTCGGCACGCACGCCGCCCTCCTCGCCGCCCACGGGCCGTACGCGCGCCTGCACCGCATCCAGTTCAGCAAGGCGGCGCAGGAATCCGCCGACAGCGCCGCCGTCACGCAGTAAGCGCTTCGACCGCGGCGATCACCGCGGCCACGTCGATCGCCTCCATGCAGCGCGCGCGGTGGCAGCGCTCGGGGCCTTCGCCGAACAGCCGCTCGCAACGCCGCGCCCAGGGCACCTCGCGGAAGAACTGGATCGTCTGATCGCGGCACGGAAACGGATCGACCGTGACGGCGCGTCCAGGCATCGCAGCGAAGAACCCGCCCGGCCCGCAGATCACCGCCGACCCCGGCCCGAACAGCGTCACCGTCGGCACGCCGACGATGCGCCCCAGATGCGCGATGCCCGTGTCCGGACACACGAGAATCCGCGCGCCCGCGAGGACGTGCCACAGCGCGGCAAGCGACAGCGTGCCCTCGATGCGTGCGCGCGTGCTTCCGGTGTCGATGGCGTCGAGCACGTCGGTCTCGCCGGGGCCCGCGCTCCATACGACCGACAATCCCGAGCGCTCGAGCGCCTGCGCGAGCTCGCGCCAGCGCGCGGGCTCCCACCGCTTGAGCTTCGACGACGCGCCGACGTGCAGCACCGCGTAGTCGCCGGGAAAGCGCGGCGCGCCATCGTCCGCGGGCACCGGCCACGCATCGCGGCGATACGGCGCTGGCGCGGCGCCGGGCACGAGCTCCGCCGCGGTTTCGCAGAACGCGGTCGGCACGCTCGAATAGGGGACGAGCTCGTCGACGGGCCAGTTCTTGTGCGCGGGGCGGTCGCCTTCGATGCCGACGATCCAGCGCGCGCCGATCGCGCGCGCGAGCCACGACCAGCGGTTGTCGGCAGGGAGAATGCAAAGGTCGAAGCGCGGCATGGCGCGCAGCGCGCGGAAGGTTGCGAAGTCGCGCGGGTCGAACGGATGTGCGACGACGCCGTACGGCCGTCCGGCGTATAGCGGCGCGAACGGTTTCGCCGCCGTCATCACGATTTCCGCACGCGGGTATCGCTCGCGCAGCTTGGCAAGCAGCGCCGCCAGCATGAGCGTGTCGCCGAGAAGAAGATGATGCAGCACGAGAATGCGCTGCGGCGACACCGGCCGCCGCCTGCGCATTCCCCAGCGCGCGAGCGCGAAGGCCACGCTCGCGTAGCGCAGCGGCGCGCGGCTACCCGCCATCGGCGGCAAGGGATGCGAGCTGGCGCAGGCTTTCCTCGAGGATCACGAGCGACAGGACCTGCTCGGCAAGCGACGAGGTTCCGGCGTACGCGTCGATCATCGTCTGCGTGGCAGCCGCGTCGAGCTGCCCGTTCGTGAGCTGCGAAAGCGAGGCGGCGAGCGGCGCCATGCGCTCGCGCAGGTCATCCTTCAGCCAGCCGTCGAGCGGCGGATTGAAGCCCCGCTTCTTGCGCGCGAACGCGCCCAGGTCGGCGAGCGCGGGCGCGAGGCGCGCGAGGAAGAGCTTGGGCGGCCGCGTGAACCGGTCGGAGGGCGGCAGCGCGAGCACGGCCTCGACGAAGCAATGGTCGATGAGCGGCGCGCGCAACTCGAGGCCGTGCGCCATGGTCGCCAAGTCCGCCTTGCGCAGCACGTACTCGGGCAGGTAGTTCGCGAAGTCCCAACGCATCAAGCGGTCGACCGGCGAAGCCGCCTCGAAGTCCGGCGCGCGCCAGTAGTGCGTGGGCAGCGCACGCCGCGCGGGCTGCAGGAATCGCCGCTGGTTCGGCGTCAAGCCCGAGAAGCGCAGCGCGTACGCGGATTCCCAATCGACGGCAAGCTCGCCTAACGCCTTGCGCCAGCCCTTGGGACGAGCGTCGGGGAGAATCGGAAGCGGCGCGCGAAGCGAATCGCGCCAGCGGTTGCGCAGGTGCTTCGCGACGCGCTTGTAGCCGGCGAAGAGCTCGTCACCGCCGTCGCCGCCCAGCACGACCTTGACGTGCCGCTCGGTGCCCCGCGCGAGATACCAGGTCGGAAACGACGAGGGATCCGCAAACGGCTCGTCGAGCGTGCCGACGATCTCGGCGAAGTCGTCGCGGATGGTGGTCGGGACCACGATGCGCTCGTTCGGCAGGCCGAGCGCGCGCGCCGTCGCTGCGGCCTGCTCGCTCTCGTCGAACTTCGTCCCGGGAAACGCGGCGGAGAACGAATGAAGCTGCCGATGCCCGGTCGCCGCGAGTCGGCAGGCGATCGTGCCAGAGTCGACGCCGCTCGACAGGAACAGCCCGAGCGGCCGGTCGGCCACCAGTCGAAGCTCGATCGCCTCGTCCAGAAGCGCGCCGTAATCGGGCACGAGACTGGGGCGCGGGATCCAGTAGCGCTGCACACTGAGCCGGTTGCTCGCGAGGTCGAGCTCCAGCCGGTGCGCGTTCGGCAGGCGCGCTATGTGGGTGAAGATCGTGCGCGGCGCCGGAACGTAGCGATGGGCGAGGTAGGCGTCGACGGCGTCGGGCGAAAAGCCGCGCCGCTCGCGCGGCAGCCACGGCAGCACGCTGCGCACCGTCGAGCCAAACGCGAAGCCACGGTCGTCGTGCGCGTAGACGACGGGCTTCAGCCCCATGCGGTCGCGCACGACGTGGATGCGCTTCGTGCGGAAGTCGACGATCGCGAACGCGAACATGCCGCGCAGGCGCGGCAGCAGTGCTTCGATGCCCCACGCCTCGTAGCCGCGCAGGATGAACTCGGTGTCGCACCACGTGTTTAAGCGCAGCTCGCGTGCCGCGAGCTCGCGCGCGTCGTCCTGCCAGCCGTAGACCTCGCCGTTGTAGCAGATGAAGATCGTGCCGTCGTCGTTGCCCATCGGCTGATCGGCGGCGGGGCGCGGATCGATGATCGACAGGCGCGTGTGGACGAGCCCGACCGCCGCCTCGGCGTCGTCGGCGAGCCTCCTGCCCTGCGCGTCGAACGCCGCGTCGTGCTGCGCGTCGGGGCCGCGCCGCAGGAGCGCCGCGCGCATGCGACGGCGCACCTGCGCGCCGACGGGCCTACCGGCGTGACCGGCGATCCCGCACATTCAGCGGCGCCTCCGTGCCGCCTGCGCGAAGACCCTCTCCATCGCGTCGAGCATGCGCTCGATGCCGAAGTGCGCCTCCGCGTAGGCGCGGGCGGCGCGGCCCATGTGCGCGCGAAGGTCCTGGTGCGTCATGAGATACGACATCGCCGCCGCCAGCGCCCGCACGTCGCGCGGCGGCACGAGCAGGCCCGTCTTGCCGTCGCGGACCGCCTCGGCAATCGCGCCGATGGGTGTGGACACCGATGGCAAGCCGCACGCGGCCGCCTGCATGAGGCTTTGCGGCACCCCCTCGTCGCCGAACGACGGCAGCACGGCGAGCTCGGCGCACGCCAGCCACGCCGGAACGTCGTCCTGGTTGCCGGTGAAACGCACCTCGCCGGCAAGGCCCATCCGCGCGACCCGGCCCTCGAGGTGAGCGCGCCGCGGCCCATCGCCGACGATCAGGAGCTGCCAGCCCGGGATGCGCTCTCGCAGCGCCGCCCATGCGTCGAGCAGGTCGTCGTGCCCCTTCCAGTCGCGCAGCGTGGCCACGATGATGACGGCGGGACGCGCGTCGACGTGAAGCTTCGCGCGCGCCTGCGCGCCGTCGAGCGGGCGGAAGCGCGCAAGGTCGATGCCCGTTCGCACGGAGCTGATGCGCGCCGGATCGAACCCGTTGTCGCGCACGAGCTGCGCCTTCAGCGCTTCCCCCGTGACGACGATACGCGTCGTGGCACGCTGGTAGAGCCAGCGCGTCGACCGCGAGTTGTTCACGGGGGTCGAGACGTGCCGCGTCCGCACCACCGGCGGCATGCGCCGGAGCGTCGTGCTCGCGATCGCCACCAGCCATGCGTCGGTCGAGCTGTGCGTGTTCACGACGTCGAAGGATGCGGCGTTGCGCGCGAGCCAGCGCCGCATGGCGGCGAGCGCGCGCAGCTTCTTGTAGGCAATCGGCAGCCCCTCGGCGGACAATCCGCGCGCGCGCGCCGCCGGCAGGATCTCGGCGTTGTCGGCGGTCACCAGGTGCACGCGATGCCCGCGCCTTTGCATGCCTTCCATCTCGGTGAGGATGCGCAGCTCCTGGCCGCCCCAGCCGATCGACGACTCCGTATGCACGATCGAAAGGGGGCTCACAGCGACCACGACGGGGCATAGCGCCGGAACCAGCGCTCGAGGATCAGCAGCGTCCACAGCCTGCCGGCGTGATTGCGCCGCCCGCGGCGATGGTCCGCGAGGAGCCTCGCCAGCACGCCGTCGCGGAAGAGGCCGCGCCGCGCGAGCCCGCCGGCACCGAGGTGATCGTCGAGCTCGCCCGCGAGTTTGCCGGCGAGCCACTCGGTGAGCGGCATCACGAAGCCCTGCTTGCCGCGCTCGACGATGTCGGGCGGGAGATACCGCTGCGCTACGCGCTTCAGGATGTGCTTGTGCGTCGCGCCCTGGATCTTGAGCGCGGGATCGAGCTGCGCGCAGAACTCGACGAAGCGATGGTCGAGGTACGGCACGCGCGCCTCGAGCGAATGCGTCATGGTCGCGCGATCGACCTTGGTCAGCAGGTCGTCGGGCAGCCACAGCCGGGTGTCGACGTGCAGCAGGCGGTCGAGGTAGGGCGCGCCGGCGGCTTCGTTGAACGCCGCCGCCGCAAGCGCGCCGACGTCGGGCGCGTTCCTCGTGCGGGCGAGGAACTCGGGCGTGAAGAGGCTTGCGTGCAGGAGCGCGTCGAACACGTTCGGGATCGTGCGGTAGCGCCTTTCGAGCGGCTCGGTCAGCGAGCGCAGGAGCCGGTCCTTTCGCCACGCCACCGGCAGGCCTCTCACCACCGCGGGCAGGGGCGAGGCGGCATGCGCGAGCCAGCGCGTGAGGCGCTCCTCGCGCACGCGCTTGCGGTAGTTCGAGTAGCCGCCGAACACTTCGTCCGCCCCTTCGCCGGTGAGGACGACGGTCACCTTGCGGCGGGCGAAGCCCGAAAGCAGCATCGTCGGCAGCGCGGCCTGGTCGGCGAAGGGCTCGTCGAACACGTCGATCCAGCGGTCGAACGCCTCCAGCACATGATCGGGCGACAGCATGAGCGCGTGATGGCGGCTTCCCAGATGCTGCGCCACGCGCGCAGCCTCGCGATGCTCGCTCACCGCAACGTCGCCCTCGAAGCCGATGTTGAAGGTGTCGATCGGCGCGCGCGTCAAGTCGGTCATCACGGCCGCCACGAGCCCGGAGTCCACACCCCCGCTCACGAACGCGCCGAGCGGGACGTCGGCGACCAGCATGCCCTCGACCGAGGCCCGGAGCTCGCGCTCGAGCGCGTCCACCGCTTCGGCTTCCGACATCGCGAGCTTGTGCGTATAGCTCGGCCGCCAGTAGGAGCGCAGCGCGAGGTCCTTTCCGCGCAGCGTGAGCGCGTGGCCCGGCGGAAGCTTGCGCACGCCGCGGAACACCGAATGCGGCGCCGGGATGAACTGGCACTCGAGGTACAGGCGCAGCGCGTCGGCGTCGATGTCGGCGGCCACGTCGGGATGGGCAAGCACGGCTTTGAGCTCGCTGCCGAACACGAGCGTGGCGCCGTCCCACGCGTAGTGAAACGGCTTGACGCCCAGGTGGTCGCGCGCCGCGAACAGCGTCTGCGTGCGCGCGTCCCACAGCGCGAACGCGAACATGCCGCGCAAGTGCGACACGACCTCCTCGCCCCACGCATGCCAGCCGGCGACGATCGTCTCGGTGTCGCCCGCCGAGCGGAACGCCCAGCCACCGCCGCGCGCGAGCTCCTCGCGCAGCTGCCGGAAGTTATAGATCTCGCCGTTGAAGACGACGGCAACGCTGCCGTCGGGGCTCGTCATCGGCTGCGGGCTGCCCACGATGTCGATCACGGACAGGCGGCGATGCCCGAGGTGGGCCGGGCCCGACGTGAGGAACCCGTCGGCGTCGGGGCCGCGGTGGGCAAGCGAGCGCGTCATGGCCGCCAGAACTTCGGGCGGATGCGCCGTGTCGCTGACGTATCCCGCGATGCCGCACATGAATGGCTTGAAAGAGAGTTGCGGCACGCGTAATGCGTGCGGCGCGAGTCTACCCGAAATCGAAGGGGGCTATAATCGGCGCGCAATGAAGATCCGCACCCGCGGACGGTTCAGCGTCAAGCGCTGGGCGCGAATCCTCGCCGACCGCGCGCGCGGAACCGAATTCGATCGCGCGCTGCGCGCCGCCGCGAGCGAGCGGCGCCGTCGCTTCGTCTTCGCGTGGAACCGCGGCTTGGGCGACGTCGCGTTGGGACTCGTGCCGCTGTTCATGCGCATCCGCCGAAGCGATCCGGCAAGCCGCATCGAGGTGTTCACGCGGTCCGACCTCGCCGACACGTTCGCGCTCGCCGGCGTCGACTGCGTGCACGTCGTGCCCGGGCTTGCGCGCGGAACGCCCGTCGATGTCCGCGCGGAGGCGCGCCGCGCCGGCATCGAGCTGCCCATCTCCGCCGTCGTGTTCGACGATCCCGATCCCACGCGCTGGCTCGACGGCCGCCGCCGGGAATACCCGCCGGAGCTGCGCTGGCAGCCGCGATGGAACGCGCTCGCCGACGGCCTCGTGCCCGTCGCGCCGGGCGAAGTCACCGTCGGCGCGCACGTGAGCTCCGAAACGGCCCAGTACTACGGCTACGTGAAGGATTGGCCCGCCGACAAGTGGGACGCCTTGTTCGCGCGCTTCCCCGCGACGCGGCGCGTTCGCTGGCTCCTGTTCGGAAACGCGCGAGCGCCCGCATTCGCGCGCGACAACGTGGTCGACCTGCGCGGCCGCACGAGCTTCCTTGCGCTTCTCGCGGTGATCCGCAACCGCTGCCGCGTCCTCGTCGCGCCCGACAGCGGCGTCCTCACCGCGGCGTACTACCTCGCCGAGGCGTTTCCGCTCGACGTGGTCTCGCTGTGGTCCGATCCGCGCCAGGGCATCCTCAAGCAGGAATGCCCGTCGCCCAATCCGCGGCTGCGCCACGTCGCGCTGCGCGGCGCCGGCGAGGACGTGCGCAACCTGGCGGTCGACGAGGTCGCCGCTGCCATCGAGGCCGCGCTCGCGACCAGCGAGGCCCCGGTCCAGCCGCGCCATGCTCCGGCGCACTAGGTGTGTCGATGGTGCGAACAGGCGCTAGCGTCTCGCCGCTGCGCTCCCCGCAGGGCGCGGCGACGCGCGCGCGCGTCTTCCGCCTGATTCGCTTCAGCCTTCTCAGCTGGGCCTGCGTCTACTTCGCGCTGATCGCGATCACGGGGCTTACTTACGTGCGGTCGATGGCCTTCGGCCTCGCGCTGCTCTTTGCCCTGTGGCTGATCGCGGGCGCCCTGTGGTCCGACGGCGAGCCGATTCCGATCCCGAACGCGTACCTGTGGACGCCGATGGCGGCATGGGCGGGCTGGTCGGTCGCTTCCTATTTCTGGTCGCTGCATCCCGCGTACTCGCGGCTTGAGATCGGCACGGAGATCGGCTGGGGCCTCGCCACCGCGACGATCTTCTACGTGGCGGCGCGCTCGGGATTCGCATTCCGCGCGATATGCACGACGGCGGTCGCCTCGGGCGCGCTCCTCGCCCTGTTCGCGATCTATCTCGTGCTCGCCAACGCCGGCGCCGATCCGGAGAAGATGCTCGTGCCCACGCACGGCGGCGTCGGCGCGTACTCCACCTTCCTCGTGCTGCTGCTGCCGATGCTGCCGCTCCTGCTCGCGCCGCGGCCGATGGGCTATGGCAGCGGCGCGACCGCGGTCGCGCTCCTCGGTGCCACGTTCGTGCTGCTCCTGGTCGCCGCGCGCGTGACCGAGAACCGGATGATCTGGCCCGCCTTCGCGATCGGCTTCATCGCCTCGGCGGCGCTCGCTTCGTGGCGCTGGCGCGGGCGCCTCGTGCGCGCACCCAAGCGCTGGACGGCCGCGCTGCTCGTCCTCCTTGTCCTCGTCGGGGTCCTGTTCGTCGACGCCGCGATGCAGCGCGCGCGCACCGACCATCGCCCCGACGCGTCGATCGCGCAGGCCATCGCGGACGACCCGCGGATCGCGCTGTGGCAGCACACGTTCGAGCGCATCCGGGAGCGGCCGTGGCTGGGCTTCGGCTTCGGCAAATCCATTCTGCGCACGGAGCTCCAGGGCGAACTCGGCGACCCGATGCTCGCCCACGCCCACAACCTGTTCGTGAGCCAGTGGCTGCAGACCGGCGCCATCGGCGTCGCCGCGCTGCTCGCGATGCTGCTCGGAATGACTTGGCGCTACGCGCAATTCCTGCGTGCGCCGGACGGCGCGCTGGCGGCGATCGGCCTCACCGGCATCGTCGTGCTGGTGACCTTCGTGGTGAAGAACCTCACCGACGACTTCATGATGCGCCCGACGAGCAAGGAGTTCTGGGCGATCAACGCGCTTCTGATCGGGTACGGGTTGCGCCGCGCCTCAGGAACGCTCCCGCCGTAGCTTTCGCACGTTCGCCTCGTCGCGGGCAACGACAGGAATGGGCATCACCGGCGCGCCGGCAGGCGGCGCGTACTCGGGAATCCAGGCCTTGAGCCGCGCCCGGACCTCGGCGTCGTCGGCGGCGCGGTCGCTCTCGCACCACGTCACCATCTGCCCGACCGCGAACAGGTCGGCGTCACGCGCCTGCGCGATGCGAAGCTTGGGGTGCGGCGTGGGCTTGGTCGCCTCCTCGGTCGCGAGCGGCTCCTCGTAGAGCTTCTCGCCCGGACGGAGCCCGGTGAAGACGACGGCGATCTTGTCCGGGTCTGCGCCCGACAGCTTGATCATGTCGCGCGCGAGATCGACGATGCGCACCGGCTCGCCCATGTCGAGCACGAGGATCTCGCCTCCGCGTCCCTGGAGCCCGGCCTGCAGGAGGAGCTGGGTCGCCTCCGACAGCGACATGAAGTAGCGCGTGATCTCCGGATGCGTGACCGTCACGGGACCGCCGCGCGCGATCTGCTCGCGAAAGCGCGGGATGACGCTGCCCGCGCTGCCGAACACGTTGCCGAAGCGAACCAGCACGAAGTGCGTCCCCGCGCCCTGCAGGCACTGGCACACCATCTCGGCGAGGCGCTTGGTCGCGCCCATCACGTTGGTGGGGTTCACCGCTTTGTCGGAGGACACGAGCAGGAACTTCTCCACTCGCGCGGCCACCGCGGCGCGCGCCAGCACGTACGTGCCGTAGGCGTTGTTGCGCACCGCCTGCCAGGCGTTCGTTTCCTCCATGAGCGGCACGTGCTTGTATGCGCCCGCGTGGAAGACGACGGAGGGCTTCTCGCGCGCCAGCACGTCGTCCACGAGCGCGGCGTGCTTCACGTCGCCCACCACTGAAACCAGCGGCAGCTGCGGGAAGGCGTCCGTCAGCGCGGTCTTGATCTCGTACAGCGCCGCTTCCGAGATGTCGAACAGCACGAGGCGCGCCGGCCGGAAGCGCGCGATCTGCCGCGTGAGCTCGGCCCCGATCGAGCCGCCTGCGCCCGTCACCATCACCACGCGGTTGCCGAGCCATTCGGCGAGGCCCGCGCTGTCGAGCACCACCGGGTCGCGGCCGAGGAGATCGTCGAGCTCGACGTTGCGGATCGTGGTAAGCGCGAGGCGGCCGGTGATGAGCTCGTCGTACGATGGCACGGTGAGCGCCTCAACGCCGGCGCTGGCGCACAGCTCGGCCACGCGCCGCCGCACCACGTGATTGGCCGAGGGCAGCGCGATGATCACCTTGCGCACGCCGAACCTGTCGCACCAGCGCGCAAGCTCGCCGATCGGCCCCAGTACGCGCGCCTTGCCGAGCACGCGCCCCTGCTTGGCCGCGTCGTCGTCGAGGAACCCCACGACGCGCCACTGCCGGCTGCGCGAGAGGTCCTTGGCGAGGCGCACGCCGGCGTCGCCGGCGCCGATGACGAGCACGGGCTCGCCGAGCGCCTCGAGCGGGCTGTACAAGCGGTGCTCCTTCCAGATGCGGTAGGCGAACCGGCTCCCCGCCATGAGGAAAATGAGCACGACCGGATAGAGCACGAGCACGCTGCGCGGCACGACGGCGTGCACCCGCAGCATGATCATGAGCAGCGGGATCAGCACGGCGCCGAGGGCCGCCGCAAGCACGATGCGCTGCAGGTCGGGGAGGCTCGCGAAGCGCCACAGGCCCCGGTACAGGCCGAGCGCCACGAAGATGGCGGCCTGCAGCGGCACGATCCACGCGAGCGTGCGCCACATGTCGTCGACGTACGGCTCGCGCACGTCGAGGTTGAAGCGAAGCCAGTACAGCGCCGCCCATGCGAGCGCCGCGGCGCACACGTCGTGCACGAAAGCGAAAAGCGATCGTCCGTTGAAGATGCTGGGCTTCACGTCGTGCGCGCGCTCCTGCGCCAATGATAATCAATCGCCGCGAAGACCCCCCCATGCACCGCGCACCAGGCGGCGAGCGCGGCCGCGCCCCACTGCGGAACCAGGCACGCGCATGCGACCGCCGTGCCGGCGCTTCCGGCCATCAGCGCGGCCCACGCCGCGAGCGTGCCGGCATGCCCGGCGCCGAGCTGATGCAAGCGCTGGTAGTAGTGCGATTTGTGCGATTCCCAGAAGCGCTCGCGCGCGACGACGCGGCGGGCGAGCGTGGCGGTCGCATCGGCCACGAACGGAAGGAACACGAGCGGAGGAAACCAAGCCGGCCACCATCCGCCGGCGACACCGCCCAGCCCGAACGCCGCGGCGAGAAAGCCGAGCGGCACGGCGCCGACGTCGCCCAGGAACATCCGCGCGGGCGGACGGTTGACGAACAGCACGGGGATGGCCGTCGCCGCGAGCGCGAGCGGCAGCGCGCAAGGGGCATCCTGCCATCCCAGCACTGCGCCGTACGCCGCGAATCCGACCAGCGTCATCGCCGCGGCAAGGCCGTCGCTGCCGTCCATGAAGTTGTACAGGTTGAGCGACCACGCGCACGCGATCGCCGCGACGACCACGAAGGCGACGGGCGTTGCGTCCGCTGCCGCGAGCGACAGCGCGAGCGCGAACCACACCGACGCGATGGCGTGCACGGCGAGGCGAACGGGGATCGATACGCTGCGCATGTCGTCGCGCAACGACACGATGACGAGCGCAACCAGCGGGCCCGCCCACAGCGCAGGCGCCAGCGTCGCCGGGGCGGGAACCAGCAGCGCCACCGGCAGGAACCCGGCCCAGACGGCGAGGCCGCCCACACGCGGTATCGGCGTCGCGTGCAATGTCCGTGCATTCGGCGTCGCGAGCGGAAGCCGAGTGCGCAGGCGAAGCAAGGCGACGGTCGCCACCGCGGCCGCCGCCGCGGCCGCGCCGATCGCGGCGGGTGTGGCGATCACCAAGGCAAAGCTCCGCTTCCGGACCGGCGCCGCGCGGCCGCGTGGGCAGGTGCAAATCGCGCGATATCAGGAGCCTGGCACGCCCCGCGGGGGGTGTGTGCAGCGGCAAATCCGGCGAAATCGACGGAATGACGGTCGAACCCGGCCCCGCATCCAGAATTGAAATTTTTATCCTTTATTTTCATGGGATTATGGGCTCGTTCGAATGGAGAGACTCATGCCTGCAACGGGCCTGCCGAACGAATGGCCGCCCCTTCGGCCCGGGTTTTCTGTTGCTTCGGCACAACAAGGACCAGACCGGCCAGAGCGCATCCTGGCTTCGGCTTGCCAGTCGCAGGGGGGGTTTGGCAAAATGAATCGCAACTTCTCGCGAAGATTAGAGAAGGTTCCGATGGCAGGCGCAAAAGGCTTGAAACCTTGCCAATTTTATCCGTTAGAGGAGAGACTCCATGAATAAAAAGCTCGTCGCTGTCGCAGTCGCGGGTTTGCTTGCCGCCCCGCTGGCTGCGCAAGCGCAAACCGCGAACGTGACGTTGTACGGTCGCCTAAACCTCACGATGGAAGCCGTCAACGGTCAGCACGTCGATCCGAACCTGCCCGCGACTGCAGCTCCCGTGAACCGTACGATCTATCGCGTCAATTCGAACTCGTCGCGTCTCGGCGTGCGCGGTACCGAAGCGCTGGGCGGCGGCCTGTCGGCGATCTTCCAGATCGAATCGTCGATCCAGGCGGACAGCAGCGGTGGCGTGCTGGCCGGTCGCGAAACGTTCGTCGGCCTGCAAGGCACCTGGGGCACGTTCAAGATGGGTTACTTCCTGTCGCCCTATGACGATATCCACCCGATCTTCGGTGACGTTCCCACCCTGACCACGTCGATCCTGTCGACCGCGTCTCTGTGGGCGCAAGGCTCGCAGGGCAACAACGACGGCGGCTTCGACAACCGCAACCCGAACTCGATCCGCTACGACTCGCCGAACATCAAGGGCTTCACGGCGTCGGCGCAGTTGGCCACGATGGACAACTCGCCGGCAACCAGCTCGGGCTCGTCGAGTGTCGGAACCGGCGGTACCGACGCCCAAGCCTCGCGTCACGCGTACATCGGCTCGGTCGCCGGCTTCTATGCCAACGGTCCGTTCCAGGCGGGTACGGCCTACAACTGGAACGTGAAGCTGCGCTGCCCGACGTGTAACGACTGGGCGTGGACCATCGCGGCCAACTGGAACTTCGGCGTGGTCAAGATCGGCGGCATGTACGAGCGCCTGAACTACGACATCGCGACGAATGGCAGCCTGAACCGTAACGACTACGGTGTAAGTGCCACCGTGCCGATCGGCCCGGGCGAACTGTATGCGTTCTGGGGCCAGGCCGGCAACGGCGGCGGCTCGTCGCCCAAGGGCAGCAAGGTCGGCCAAATCGTCAACGGCGACAGCACGGGCGCCGATTTCTGGGAAATCAGCTACACCTACGCGCTGTCGAAGCGCACGCTGGCCTACACCGGCTTCGTGCAAACGCGCAACCAGAACAATGCAGCCTACAACTTCAACATCAACCCGTACACCGTGGTCAACGGCGCCAATGCCAACGGCTTCGTGGTCGGCCTGGTGCACTTCTTCTAAGAGAGCTTACGCAAAGCCGTATCAAGTCTCTCCGGAATTTGCAATGGCAGCGGGCGCCTTCGGGCGCCCGTTTTTTTGATGCTACGATTCGGCCCATGCTCGAGGCCGTGATCGTTCATTTCGACCGCGCCCTGCGCACGTTGACCGGGCTGTCGCGCTCGTCGCGACCCGTGCCCGGCCACGAGGTGCCCGAGGCCGACCTCACGGAAGGCGAGCGGCGCCTCGCCGCGGGGCTCATGCGCGTCAATCACACCGGCGAGGTGTGCGCGCAGGCGCTGTACGCCGCGCAGGCGCTCGTGGCGCGCGATCCCGCGGTGGAAGCGCGCTTCGCCGCGGCCGCGCGCGAGGAGGAGGAGCATCTCGCGTGGACGCATCGGCGCCTCGCGGAGCTCGATGACCGTCCTTCGCTGCTCAATCCCGTGTGGTACGCCGGTTCGTTCGTGATCGGAGCCGCGGCAGGCCTCATCGGGGACCGCGTCAACCTGGGCTTCGTGGTCGAGACCGAGCGCCAGGTCGAGGAGCATCTCACCTCGCACCTCGATCGCCTGCCGGAGCGCGACACCAAGAGTCGCGCGATCGTCGACACGATGCGCTCGGACGAGGCTCGGCACGGCGCCATGGCGCAGGAAGCGGGGGCGGTGGGCCTGCCACCGCCCATCCCGACGCTCATGCGCGCCGCGGCGAACGTGATGAAAGCGGTTGCCTACCGCCTTTGAATCGCCGCGCGCAGGGCGCGCAAGCGCGCGGCACGCACCGCAGCGGCAATCGCATCCTCGCGCCGCTTCTCGCCGGGTTTCGTCGACGCGGCTCGAGCGATCGCCCCCGCGTCCACGCTCCTGATCGCCGCGAGCGCGTGCGCGAGGATCGCCTCCGGTTCGTACTCCTGCGACGCGCCGGGACGCGAGCAATCGTCTGCGGCGCACGCCGCGAGCAGCACGGCGAGCCGCGCCGGGCGGCGCAATGCGTCGACCGCGCCGATGAGGTCGAGGATCGTCGCCGGCCGCAATTCCGCAGCGCGATGCACGTCGCCGTGATAACGCGCGGCAAGCTCGGCCGCGTCACGACACTCCTGCGGCACGCGCAGGCGCTCCGAGAGCCTTCGGGCGATGCGCGCGCTGCGCAGTCCATGGGCGATGTGGCGCGGCAAATCGTCCACGGGCGTGGTTGCCTTGCCGAGGTCATGGGCGAGGACCGCGTAGCGCGCGGCGAGCGGCGCGTCGTGCGCGGCCGCCCAGTCGAGCGCCTGGCAGACGTGCACGCCGGCGTCGATCTCCGGATGGTGCGCCGGCGGCTGCGCCACCCCGAACAGCGCGTCGACCTCGGGCAGCAGCGCGGCGAGCGCGCCGCACTCGCGCAGCACCGCGATCATCCGCGACGGCTTCTCCTCCATCAGGCCGCGCGCGAGCTCCTGCCACACGCGCTCGGGCGCGAGCGTTGCAAGCTCGCCCGAGGCGACGATCGCGCGCATCAACCCTTCCGTCCCGGGCGCCACGACAAATCCGAAGCGCGCCGCGAAGCGCGCTACGCGCAGCACGCGCAGTGGGTCTTCGGCAAACGCCGGCGAAACGTGGCGAAGCACGCCCGCCGCCAGATCGGACACTCCGCCGCAGGGATCGATCAGCGCGCCGTCCTCGCCGCGGGCCATCGCGTTGATCGTCACGTCGCGCCGCGCGAGATCCTCTTCGAGCGTGACGTCCGGCGAGGCGAAGAACTCGAAGCCGCGGTAGCCGCGGCCGTGCTTGCGCTCGGTTCGCGCGAGCGCGTACTCCTCGTGCGTTTCCGGGTGCAGGAACACCGGAAAGTCGCGCCCGACCGGGCGGAAGCCCGAGGCGAGCATGGTCTCCGGGGTGGCGCCGACCACGACGTAATCGCGGTCGGCCACCGGCCGGCCCATGAGCTCGTCGCGAACGGATCCGCCTACGCGGAACACGCGCACGGGCTGCGGCAGCGCCCTCACCGGCCGCTGTTCGCGCGATACGGATCGAACGGGCTGCGCTGCGCGCCGGGAGAAAGGTAGGAAGGCGCGACCGATTCGAGTGTGGCCGGCGCAATGCCGAACACGGCGGGAAACGGGCAGTCGCAGACGTTGTCCTTCTTCATCGAAAGCAGGTTGTCGCGGGTCATGAGCTTGCCCGGCAGGTGCTCGAGCACGGCCGCCTGCAGCTTGGACAGCCCGGGGCCCAGCGTGAAGATCGGACGCACCGCGCCGGCGGTCTCGCCCACGTAGGTCACGAGCTCCTGCAGCGTGTACACCTTGGGGCCGCACAGGTCGTAGCGGGCGAGGTAGGTGATGTCGTCGTCCACCGCCTGCACGAAGCAGTGCGCGACGTCGCCCACGTAGACCGGTTGGAACCGCGCCTTCGGCGACGCCAGCGCGACGATGGGAAGCGCCCGCGACAGGCGCGCGAACAGATTGAGGAACGCGTCTTCGCGGCCGAACACGACCGACGGGCGGAAGATCGTCCACTGCAATCCCGACGCCGCGACCATCGCCTCCGCGGCCGCTTTGCCGCGCAGGTACTTCGACGGCGCGTCCGCCGAAGCGCCGAGCGCGCTCATGTGCAGCAGGCGCGCCACACCCGCGGCGCGGCATGCCGCGATCACCTTGCGCGGGAGCTCGACGTGAACGCGCTCGAAGGTGTCGGCGCCGTCCTCGTGGATGATGCCGACGAGGTTGACGACGGCCGCCGCGTCCGCGAAGAGTCGCGACAGGACGTTCTCGTCGTGAACGTCCGCCTCGACCACGTCGACCGTCGGAAGCAGGATCAGGTGCTTCGCGCTCTCGCGCCGCCGAGTCGGCACGACCACGCGATAGTCGGCGGCGACGAGCCGCGCCACGACGTGGCGGCCGACGAAGCCGCCGCCCCCCAGCACGACGATCCGCTTCGGTCCCATCGCTACTCGGCCGCCGCGCTTCCGGTGCTCGCGATGCTGCCGTTGCGCGGGGACACGACGCCGAGCTGGTTCGTGAGCGACTGCGCCTTGCCGTTGAACGCGCAGCCGTACATCGTCGCGTTGGCGAGCACCTTCTTCACGTAGTCGCGCGTCTCGTTGAAGGGAATGGTCTCGACCCAGATCGCGCCTTCGAGCGGCGCCGCGGGCCGCCAGGCCTGCGCTCGGCCGGGTCCCGCATTATACGCAGCGGCCGCCAGCGCCGGCATGCGGTCGAGACGGTCGAGCCAGTACTTGAAGTAGAACGCGCCAAACTGCGTGTTGAGGTCGGCGTCGCCGATCTGCGCAGGCCGGTAGTCGGTACGCGCGAGCTGCTTGGCGACCCACTTCGCCGTGCCCGGCATGAGCTGCATGAGTCCCACGGCGCCTGCCGAGGAGACGATGTCGATGTTGAAGCGCGATTCCTGGCGCGCGATGCCGTACAGCAGCGCAACGTCGACGTCGTTCGCCTTGGCCGCCGCCTCGAACTCGTTGCGGTAGGGCGCGAGGTAGCGCAAGCCGAAGTCGTGACGCGCCTGGGTGCGATCCGCGGCATTGATGGCGCGGTCGTACATGCCGACGCGTCGGGCGTGGTCGGCCGCGAGCAGGAGCCCGTCGTCCGGCAGGCCGCGCACGATGTAATACCACTCGCGCTGCGATTCGGGCCGCATGTCGAGCTCGGCGAGCTTCACCGCGCGCTTGACGTCCGCGCGCTCGGCAAATGCCGAAAGTGCCGCCGGCGCGGGCGTAAGCGGCAGGCTCGCGGGCACCGCGAACGGCTGGCCGAGCGCCTCGGCCGCGAGCACGCCGTAGAAATGCGGCTCGACCGAAAGCGCGGTGAGGATCTCGCGCGACTCGTCGCGCTGGCCGCGCGCGGCCAGCGCGCGGGCGCGCCAATAGCGCCATGCCGCCTCCTGCCGTTGCGCGTCGGGCATCGCATCGATCGCGGCGAGCGCGTCGTCCCAGGCGAGCGCACGCAGCGCCGCGCGCACACGCCACGCCTGCGCTTCTGCCGAAAGCTTCGTGTCGCCCGCTTCCCGGAACCACTCGTTCGCGGAAGGGTGCAGTTGCCGGGAAGCGTAATAGGCGAGACGGGCGTTTCCGTAGCGCCGGTCGGCCTCGGGCAGGCGATCGCGCACCTTCACCCACGGCGCCCGGGCGGCGCCCGCGTCGGCGCGCGCCGCACGTTCGAGCGCGAAGAGCGCGGCCTCGCGTCCACCGGCGGTGGTCCACGCGAAGTTGCCACGCGCCAGTGCCGCGAGCGGGTCGCGGTTGATCTGGGCGATCTCGCGGTCCGGGATCTGCTCCTTGCCGGGCAGCTCGTTGCCGATCGTCTGGGCGAGTCTCACGTTGCCCGCCTCGCTCGCGAGCCGGAAGCGGGCGCGGCGATCGGCCAGGGTCAGGGTTCCGCGCGCGATGAGCGCGGCAAACGCGGGATCGCAGGCATCGGGCGTGGTCGCGCCGGTGAACCACAGCGGCACGGCCTCGACGAGCGCGCCGTCGCCGTCGCGCTGCCACTTGTAAAGCACGGTGTAGCAGGCGAGCTCGACGTCGTCGCTCGCGGGCGGCGCGTAGTCGGCGCCGAATCGCAGCCAGTTCGCACGTCGGCCGAGGAACTTGAGCCAATCGGCGCGCAGCCGGTCGGCAAGCGGCGTGTTGGCGTTGCGATCGAGGAAGCTGCGGACCGTCTCGGGGGGCGCGTCGTCGAGCCCGAGCTTCAATTGCCAGTATGCGACGTACGGGGCAAGCACGTGCGCGGAAAGCCTGGGTGCGATCGCCGCAAGCTTCGCCCGGTCGCCCTTGTCGAAGGCCGCCTTCGCCGCAAGGAAGTCCGCATCCGACTGGGCGCGAAGCGGCGACGCCACCGCGAAGAGGGCGATTGCAATGACGAGGCTTGGGAGGGCGGGCAGCGGCATCTACGAATTCTAAGGTAGGCGCCCTGCAATTCAAGCAAGAAGCGGGCAAAGCAGCCTCCTGCTTAGTGGCGCAATGGATCATAACGTTCCACAGCGCGGCGCGGACGACGCGGCCTCGCCGCGACCCCGATGATAAGATTCCCGCTCGGCTCCTGGGAGCAAACGGATGGCGCAGCGCAAAGCGGCACCGCTGGCGGGCGTGGTGATGGGCAGCGACAGCGACTGGGAGATCATGAAGCACGCGGCCGCCCAGCTCGACGCCTTCGGCATCGCCAACGAGACGCGGGTGCTGTCCGCGCACCGCATGCCCGACGATATGTTCGAGTACGCCGAGGACGCCGCGCCGCGCGGCCTGCGCGTGATCATCGCGGGCGCGGGCGGCGCCGCGCATCTTCCCGGCATGCTCGCAGCAAAGACCACCGTGCCCGTGCTCGGCGTGCCGGTGCCGTCGAAATACCTTCGCGGCGAGGACTCCCTGTATTCGATCGTGCAGATGCCCAAGGGTATCCCGGTAGCCACCTTCGCGATCGGCGAGGCCGGCGCGGCGAACGCGGGCCTCTTCGCCGTCGCCATGCTCGCCGCCACCGATCCCGCGCTGGCGCGCAAGCTCGCCGCGTTCCGCATGAAGCAGACCGCCGCCGCGCGCGCCATGCGCGTACCCCCCGCCACCTGAGCCCGACGCTCCGATGGCATCGATCCCGCCCGGCGCATGGCTCGGCTTGCTGGGCGGCGGCCAGCTCGGCCGCATGTTCTGCATGGCCGCCCAGAGCCTGGGCTACAAGGTCGTCGTGCTCGACCCGGGCACCGCGAGCCCGGCGGGCAGTGTGGCCGACCTCCATATCGCCGCCGATTATCTCGATGCCGACGGCTTGGCCGAGCTCGCCGCCTTGGCGTCCGCCGCCACCACCGAATTCGAGAACGTCCCTGCCGCGGCCCTCGACTTTCTCGCCCGCACGGCACGCGTGACGCCGACCGCGACGAGCGTGGCCATCGCGCAGGACCGCATCAGCGAGAAGACGTTCCTGTCGGGTCACGGCTTTGCGGTGGGCCCGTTTGCCGTCCTGCGCAGCGACGAGGACGCCGCGGCCGTCGACGCCGCGCTCCTGCCGGGCATTCTCAAGAGCGCGCGCCTCGGTTACGACGGCAAGGGCCAACGCGACGTGGCGAGCCGCGCGGAGGTCCGCGACGCCTGGCGCTCGATGAACGGCGCGCCGTGCGTGCTGGAGCGACGCATCGCGCTCGCGTGCG
This sequence comes from Casimicrobiaceae bacterium, assembly GCA_035499955.1. Taxonomy (GTDB): domain Bacteria; phylum Pseudomonadota; class Gammaproteobacteria; order Burkholderiales; family Casimicrobiaceae; genus VBCG01. Next base: position 27,089 of record DATJXV010000180.1, on the reverse strand, counting down.
AACTCTCGGTGATCGTGGCGCGCAACGAGCGGGGCGATGCCGCCACGTGGCCCGCGGCGGAGAACCGCCACCGCGACGGCATCCTCGACGTGACGATCGTACCGGCGCGCGTGGAGCGTGGAGTCATCGAGGCGGCGCGCGACATCGCCACCCGTGTCGCCGCCGCGCTCGACTACCGCGGCGTGCTTTGCGTCGAGATGTTCGTGGCGCGCGACGGCGCGCTGCTCGTCAACGAGATCGCGCCTCGTCCGCACAACAGCGGCCACTTCTCGATCGACGCCTGCGTGACGTCGCAATTCGAGCAGCAGGCCCGCGTGCTCGCCGACCTCCCGCTCGGCGACACGCGGCAGCACACGCCCGCGGTGATGGTCAATTTGCTGGGCGACCTGTGGTTCGCGCACGGGGCGGAAAGCCCGCGCGAGCCCGATTGGGACGCGATCCTGCGCCACCCCTGCGCCAAGCTGCACCTCTATGGGAAGGCCGAGCCCAGACGCGCCCGCAAGATGGGGCACGTGACGTGCCTCGGTGCGACGCTGGACGATGCGCTCGCGACGGCGCATGCGATCAAGAGCACCCTCGCCATCCCGCGCAGCGGCGAGATCTAGCGCTTTTTCGGTTTCGCCTCCGCCTCGCGCCGGGACGCGCCGACGGGCAAGGCCGCGACTCGATCGTATTCCGGATCGTCCCAGCGTGCGCCCGCCGCGAGGAAGTCGGCGGCCATCGCCGTGGCATCCGCGCCCCAGAACAGCTCCTCGCCGATGACGAGCGTGGGCACGCCGAACACACCGCGCTCGATTGCCTCGTCGGTGTTGCGGCGCAGGGCCGACTTGACCTCGGGCTCCGCGATCCGGCGCTCGGCATCCGGCAGACGCAGATCGGCCACGAGCTCGGCCCATTCGATCGGAAGGTCAGGAAGGCGCCCGTCGCGCCACACGAAGCGGAAGATGCGGTGCACGGCGTCCGGCGCGCAATCGCAGGCGATGGCCAGACGCAGCAGCGGCAGCGGGTTGAACGGATGCTCGGGCGGCATCTTGAAGGCTATTCCGAGGCGCTTCGCCTGCCAGACGGCGAAGCGATAGGTGAAGGCGCGCTTGCGCGGGATTTCGGCCGGACCCTTGTGCGCATTGGCTGCGAGAAGGCCCGCGAAGAGCACCGGGCGATACCGGATGCGCGTCTTCGGCCCCAGCAGCACGAGTTGCTCGCTCTGCAGGTACGCGAAAGGCGAGATGAAATCGAAGTACCAGTCGACGGTAGCCATGCGATTTCTAGGTGGGCTGCGCCCGTGCCGCGCGGCGCAGCGCGATCGCGTCCCATACCGCGCGCCGCTGCTCGTCGTCGAGGACGCTCCACGCGGCGATCTCGTCGAGCGTGCGCAGGCAGCCCTCGCACAGCCCGGTGGCCTCGCTCATCCTGCACACGCTGATGCAGGGGGAAGGCACGGGACCCGCGGCCAATGGTCTCGGCATGGTCAGTACCCGCGCTCGCGGTCGACCACGCCGGTGACGGCCTCGCCGCGCTCGAGCGCCCGGATCTTGGCCGCGACCTGCATGACCGTCTCGTCGGGGATGGTGAGCCCCGCGACGTGCGGCGTGACCGTGATCTCCGGCCGCGACCAGAAGGAATGCGACGGCGGCAAGGGCTCCTCGTGGAAGACGTCGAGCGTGGCGCCCCCGATCTTGCCCGATTCGATGAGCGCAAGAAGATCGTCGTCGTCGAGTACGCTGCCGCGGCCGATGTTGACGACGTGGGCGCCGTCGGCCAGGCGCGAGAGCGCCTCGCGGTTCAGGAGCTTGCTCGTCTGCGCGGTGGACGGCAGTGCATTGACGACGATGTCGAGGCCGTCGAGAAATGCGCAGAGCTCATCACCGGCGAAGCAGGCCACGCCCTCGATGGCCTTCGCGCTGCGCGAATAGCCGCGCGTGCGGAAGCCCTGCGCCGCAAGGCAGCGCACGATCGCGGCACCGATCACGCCGAGGCCCATGACCCCCGCGCTGACCTGGGCCGGAGCGCGCGGGGAATGCTGCCGCCATACACGGTCCTGCTGCTGGCGGCGATAGGTGTCGAGACGCTGCGTGAACCGCATCGCCGCGGTCAGCGAATAGCGCACCATCTGCGCGCTCATGCCGGCGTCCTCGACGCGGACGATCGGCACGCCGCCGGGAACACCGGGCATGCGAAGGACGTGGCCGACGCCGGCGCTCACCGTGAAGATCGCCTTCGGGCTCGGCTGCTCGGTGAAGAACGTCTTGCTGGGGTACGCGGCTACGGCATAGTCCGCCCGGCGCGCGCCCGGGTCGGCCGCGCGGTCCGGCTCGTGGCGGCCGAGCGTGGCTTCCGGAAGCGCTGCCGCGAACAGCGGCATCCACGTCGGCGCGTCCTCCTCGGGCAGCGACAGTGCGATGTGCATCAGGGCGAGGGACGATGCGACCGGTCGAGCCAGCCCATGACGCGGCCGACGATCCCGCGCAGCATCCCCCACACCTTCGGGATGAGCCAGATCGTGAACGCCACGAGCAGCGCGAGGAAGCAAAGCGCGGCGATCGGGTACGCGAACGCGAGCCACAATACCGTGCCCACCGCGAGCTCTTCGGCAAAGGACGCCGCCCAGTTGGAGAACGGCTCGGGCGAAGTGTTGATCAGCGCACGGCTTCCCGCCTTCGCGAAGTGGCTGCCCGCCGCAAGGGTGCCGCCCAAGATCGCCGCGGCGATCATCGTCGCCGAGGACGAGTCGCCGAACACGCTCGCCGCGAGTGCGGCGCCCGCCGGGATGCGGATGAACGTCTGCACGACGTCCCACGCCGTATCCACGCCCGGGATCTTGTCGGCGAAGAACTCGACGAAGCACATGAAGCCCGAGGCCGCGAGCACCAGCGGATGCGCGAGTACCAGAAGCCCCGCGGGCAGGTCGATCCAATGCAGGTGGCCGAGCCCGCCCAGGACGAAGAGCACGGCGTACAGGCGCAGCCCGCTCGCCCAGCCGATCGTCGCCGCGAACGCAACGAGCTGCCAGGTGTCCATGGTGCCGAGCGCGTGGTTCATTTCTTCCTGAGCTCCGCCGGGATCCACTCCGCCGCTCGCTTGCCCAGGAAGGCGGCCACACCTTCCTTGCCCTCGGGCGCGGCGCGCACGGCCGCGATGCGCTGCACGGTATCGGCGATCACGGCCTTGTCGATCGGCTTGCCCGCCACGGCGCGGATGAGCGCCTTGCATTCCCGCTGCGCATCCGGGCCGGCCGTGAGCAGCGAGCCCAGCATTTCGTTCACGCGGTCGTCGAGCTGCGCGATCGGAACGATGTCGTGCACGAGGCCGATGCGGTAGGCCTCCGCGGCCTCGAAGCGCTCGGCGCTGAGGAAGTAGCGCCGCACGTAACGCGCGCCGATCGCCTCGATCACGTACGGCGAGATCGTGGACGGAATGAGCCCGAGCTTGCTCTCGCTCAGCGCGAAGGTCGCCTCCGCAGCGGCGATGGCGATGTCGCAGCAGGCGACGAGCCCGACGCCGCCACCGTAGGCGGCGCCGTGCACGCGCGCCACGGTCGGCTTGCGAAGCTCGTTCCAGGTGCGCAGCATCTCGGCGAGTCCCGCCGCGTCGGCGAGGTTCTGGTCGCGACTGTAGCCCGCCATCTTCTTCATCCAGTTCAAGTCGGCACCGGCGCAGAAGCTCGGCCCGTTGCCGGCGAGGACGACCACGCGGACGGATTCGTCCTTCTCGAGGTCGCGCGCGGCCTCGGTCAGCTCGGCGATGACCACCTCGTTGAACGCGTTGTGGACCTCGGGCCGGTTCATGGCGACGATGCCGACCGCGTTGCGCAGCGTGACGCCGAGCGTCGTGTACGACTTGCGTCGCGCCATCGCGAGGCTCCTTCAGGCGCCCGGGCGCGGATGCCCCGGAAGCAATTGATAGGGATGGCGCCAGCGCGGCGTTTGCGCGACGCGGGCGAGCCAGTCGGCGATGTTCGGATGCGCGGCTTTCCAGTCGACGCCGATCTCGTCGTCGAAATACAGGTAGCCGCACAGCGACAGGTCGGCGATGGTGAGGCGGTCGCCGACGACGAACCGCCTGCCCGAAAGATGCGAATTCAGGATGCTCCAGGCGGCTTCCGAACGCTTGCGGAATTCCGCCATCACGTCGGGGTTCGCGTCCTTCGCGAGCGCGCGCATGAAGCGGTACGTCGCCGTATAGCTCGTGAGCTTGTGATTGTCGAAGAGGATCCAGCGCAGGATCTCGCGCCGCTCGTCGCTCCCCTCGGGACCGAAGCGGTGCAGCGTCTCGGCGAGGTAGTCGAGGATGACGCCCGACTGCGTGAGCCGCACGCCGCGGTGCTCGAGCACCGGCGCCTCGCCCATGACGTTGATCTCGCGGTAAGCGGGCGCGCGCGTCTCGCCGTTGAAGTAATCGACGAAGCGCGGCGTCCAGTCGGCCCCCGAGAGCTCCAGGAAGAGCGCAGCCTTGTAGCAATTGCCCGACTGCGCAAAGGAATAGAGCGTGTATTCGGCCACGTAAAGGCTTCCTAGAATCCGCCGCGGGCGAGCCAGCGGTCGATCTGCTCGAAGCGGTCGACGCCCCAGAACGGCTCGCCGTCGACGATGATGAATGGCGAACCGAACACGCCGTCGGCGATCGCGGCTTCCACCTCGCGCTTGAGCGCGTCCTTGTACACGGGATCGTCGACCGCGGCGCGCGCAGCGGCGGAATCGAATCCGGCCCTGCCGGCGGCTTCGGAAGCGACATCGGGCTTCGAGATGTCCCGGCCCTCGACGAAGAACGCCCGATACAGCGCCTTCGCAAGCCGCGCGCCGGACGCGGGGTCCTGCGCCTTGGCCCACAGCACGATGCGCGACGGCGCCTGCGCCGGAATCGGGAACACCGGCGGCATCCTGAACTCGACGTCGTGGTAGCGGGCGCTGCGCGCGAAGTCGCGCTCGGAATACGGGCCCTTCACCGGGACCTGCGTCAGCGGCTGCGCGCCGGTCTGCTTGAACACGACACCCAGGAGCATCGGATGCCAGTCGACGCTGCGCCCGTGCTGCGCCGCGAGCTCGTCGATGAGCTGCGAGGCGAGGTAGCCGTACGGCGAGCTGAAGTCGAAGTAGAAGTCGATCGCGGCAGCCATGGCTTTCCGACAGTCTATCCCGCGAGCGCGCGGCCGATCACCAGGCGCTGGATGTCGCTCGTCCCCTCGTAGATCTGGCACACGCGCACGTCGCGGTAGATGCGCTCCACGGGAAAGTCGCCGACGTAGCCGTAGCCGCCGTGGATCTGAATCGCGGCGGAGCACACGCGCTCGGCCATCTCGGAGGCGAAGAGCTTGGCCATCGACGCCTCCTTGAGGCATGGTTCCCCGGCATCGCGCAGCGACGCCGCGTGCCACACGAGCTGGCGCGCCGCCTCGATCTCCACTGCCATGTCGGCCAGGCGGAAGTTGACGGCCTGGTGATCGATGATCGGCTTGCCGAAGCTTTGCCGCTCGCGCGCGTAAGCGAGCGCCGCTTCGAGCGCCGCGCGCGCCATGCCTACGGCCTGCGCGGCGATGCCGATGCGGCCCGCCTCGAGGTTGGCGAGCGCGATGCGGTAGCCGCCGCCTTCAGGCCCGAGCAGATTGAAGGCGGGCACGGCGCAGTCCTCGAACACGATCTGCGCGGTGTCGGAAGCGTGCTGGCCGAGCTTCTCCTCGACGCGCGCGACCGTGTAGCCGGGCGCGCCCGTCTCGACGATGAACGCCGAGATGCCCTTCTTGCCGGCCGCCTTGTCGGTGACGGCGAACACCACCGCCACGTCCGCGTTCTTGCCGGTCGTGATGAACTGCTTCACGCCGTTGAGGACGTACTGGCCCCCGCGCTTTTCGGCACGCGTGGCGATCGCGCCGGCGTCCGAGCCGACGTGCGGCTCGGTGAGGCAGAAGCAGCCGAGCTTCTCGCCGCGTGCGAGCGGGACGAGATACTTCTGCTTCTGCGCGTCGGTGCCGAAGGCGTTGATGGGTCCGCAGACGACCGAGTTCTGCACGGAAACGATGGTCGACGTCGCGCCGTCGCCCGCGGCGATCTCCTCCAGCGTCAGCGCGAGCGAGACGTAATCGAGCGCCGCGCCGCCCCAGCGCTCGGGCACGACCATGCCGAGCGCGCCCAAGTCGCCCAGCGCGCGCAGCTGCTCGCGGGGGAAGTGCGACTCCCGGTCCCAGCGCGCCGCGTTGGGCGCAAGCTCGTTTTGCGCGAACGCACGCATCGTGTCGCGCACCAGGCGTTGCTCTTCGCTAAGCCGCATGCGTGGTCCCCGCGAGCCGTCGCGGCGGCTCGGGCCGGTTGAGGAGATAGACGCCCGCCACGACCAGCGCGCCGCCGGTGACCATCGAAAGCTCGAGCCGCTCGCCCAGGAGAAGCACGCCGAGCACGACGGCGAAGACGGGCACGAGATTGATGAACACCGATGCGCGCGCCGCGCCGAGCCTGCGCACGCCGTCGTAGAAGAGCACGAGAGCGATTGCCGTGCCGAAAACGGCGAGGAACAGCAGCGCCGCCCACGCCCGCCACGACGCGTCGAGCGGCGCGAGGGTGCCCGTGAACACGTTCACGATCGCGAGCATCGCCGTACCGACGATCGCGGACCACGCCGTGGCCGCGATGGCCGATACGTCGGGCAGCATGCGCCTTGCAACGACGGTGTTGGCCGCCCACGCAAGCGGGCAGCCGAAGAGCACGATCTCCCCCGCGCCCACGCTGCCTCGGGCGAGGTTTACCGGGTTGCCGTGCGAGAGCACGACAACGACGCCGGCCAGCGCGACGAGGACGCCGAGCACCTTGCCACGGGTCATGCGCTCGCGCAGGAAGATCGCCGCCCCGAGCAGCGTCACCGCCGGGTTGACCGCCATGATCAGCGAGGCGCGCGACGCGGGGACCCGGGCGAGCCCGTACATGAAGCAGAGGTTGAAGAGCAGCACGCCGGTGGCGCCGAGCAGCGCGACCCCGACCCATTGCCGGGCATTGAGGCGCGCAAGCCCGCCTTCGAGCGCGTACGCCAGCGCAAGGAGCGGGACGACGGCGATCGCGTAGCGCCACATCGCCACCGCCGGCGGCGCCATTTCGCCCGTGGCGATCCGGCCGCCGATGAACGTGCCGCCCCATAGGAGCGCCATGAGCGTGAGCTTCGCATAGGTAACGCCCGCGCCGCGCACGGTTCTAGCGTCGATCGTCGAAGGCCAAACGCGCGGCGAGCGCCGCGAACACGCCCGCGAGCGCGCGCTTCGACCACGCGCTCCACGTCGGGCGCGCAGCAAACCAGCGGCGCACGCCGGCGGCAGCGAAGACGAACATCGAATCGCCGACGACGTTGATCGCGACCTGCGTGGCGCCGAGGATCAGGCTCTGCGCGAGCACGCTGCCGCGCGCCGGGTCGACGAACTGCGGGAACAGTGCCAACTGGAACATCGCCACTTTCGGATTGAGGATGGCGGTCACGACGCCGTCCCGGTACAGCTTGGCGTGGGACGCTGCAGCGGTGGCGCCGGGCGCCGCGACGAGGTCGGGCGAGCGCCACGTCGACCACGCGAGCCACGCGAGGTAGAGGGCGCCGGCGATGCGGATCGTATCGTAGGCGACCGGCACCGCCGCGAGGAGCGCGGAGAGGCCGAGCGCCGCGGCCAGCACGTGGCACAGGAACCCGGTCGACGTGCCCGCGAGCGAGATGAACCCGGCCACGCGTCCCTGCGCGAGCGTACGCGACACGAGATAGAGCACGTTCGGTCCCGGCGTGGCGATGAGCGCGATCATCGCCAGCACGAACACGAGCCAGGTGGAAAGCGGCATCATGTCAAGGGGCCGTCACACCAACTCGATGCCCATCGCCGTCGCTTCGCCGCCGCCGATGCACAGCGAGGCCACGCCGCGCTTCTTGCCGTGCTTGCGCAGCGCGCCGATCAGCGTGACCAGGATGCGCGCGCCCGACGCGCCGATGGGATGGCCGAGGGCGCATGCGCCGCCGTGCACATTCACCTTGTCGTGCGGCAGGCTGTGCTCCTTCATGGCGGCCATGGCGACGACCGCGAACGCTTCGTTGATCTCGAAAAGGTCGACGTCCTTGCTGGCCCACCCCGTCTTGCGGTAGAGCTTCTCGATGGCGCCGACGGGCGCCGTGGAGAACCACGCAGGCTCCTGCGCATGAGTCGCATGCGCGACGATCACGGCGAGCGGCGTCAAGCCGCGGCGCTCGGCCTGCGAGCGGCGCATGAGCACGAGCGCCGCCGCGCCGTCGGAGATCGAGCTCGAATTGGCGGCGGTGACGGTGCCGTCCTTGCGGAATGCGGGCTTGAGCGTGGGGATCTTCTCCGGCGACGCCTTCGCGGGCTGCTCGTCCCTGTCGATCACGACGTCGCCCTTGCGGCCCGCGACGGTGACCGGCGCGATCTCCCAGGCGAAGGTGCCGTCGTTATTCGCGGCGAGCGCGCGCGACAGCGAGGTGGTCGCGAAGTGGTCCTGCTCCTCGCGCGTAAAGGCGTACTTGCCGGCGCAGTCCTCGGCGAACGTCCCCATGAGGCGGCCCTTGTCGTAGGCATCCTCGAGGCCGTCGAGGAACATGTGGTCGATCACCTGCTGATGGCCCATCCGATAGCCGCCGCGCGCCTTGGGCAGGAGGTACGGCGCGCTCGTCATGCTCTCCATGCCGCCGGCGACGATGACGTCCGCAGTCCCGGCGAGCAGCGCGTCGTGCGCGAGCATCGTCGCCTCCATGGCCGAGCCGCACATCTTGTTCACGGTCGTGCAGCCGACCGAGATGGGCAGCCCCGCCTTGAGCGCCGCCTGCCTCGCCGGCGCCTGGCCCTGCCCCGCAGGAAGCACGCAGCCCATGATGACCTTGTCGACGTCGTCGGGTGCGATACCGGCGCGCTCGACCGCAGCCTTGATCGCGACCGCGCCGAGTTCGCTCGCGGAAAGCGTTGCGAAATCGCCCTGGAAGCCGCCCATCGGCGTGCGCGCGGCGCCGACGATGACCACGGGATCGTTATCCATTGCCGCCGCCTACTTCGTCTCGTTGAACAATTCGCGGCCGATGAGCATGCGCCTGATCTCGGACGTGCCCGCGCCGATTTCGTACAGCTTGGCATCGCGCCACAGCCGCCCGGTCGGGAACTCGTTGATGTAGCCGTTGCCGCCGAGCGCCTGGATCGCCTCGCCCGCCATCCATGTCGCCTTTTCCGCCGCGTAGAGGATCGCCCCGGCGGCATCCTTGCGCGTGGTCTCGCCGCGGTCGCACGCCTGCGCCACCGCATACACGTAGGCCTTGCACGCCATCATGGTCGAGTACATGTCCGCGACTTTACCCTGCATCAGCTGGAACTCGCCGATCGGCTGGCCGAACTGGGAGCGGTCGTGCACGTACGGCAGGACGACGTCCATGCACGCCGCCATGATGCCGAGCGGCCCGGCGGCCAGCACCGCGCGCTCGTAGTCGAGCCCGCTCATGAGCACCTGCACGCCGCGCCCTTCCGTGCCGAGGATGTTCTGCGCCGGCACCTCGCAATCGGCGAACACGAGCTCGCAGGTGTTGGAGCCGCGCATGCCGAGCTTGTCGAGCTTCTGCGCGGTCGAGAAGCCCTTCATGCCCTTCTCGATCAGGAACGCCGTGATGCCCTTCGGCCCCGCGGCGGCGTCGGTCTTGGCATAGACGACGAGCGTGTCGGCGTCGGGCCCGTTGGTGATCCACATCTTGCTTCCGTTCAGCACGTAGAGGTCGCCCTTGCGCTCGGCGCGCAGGCGCATCGACACGACGTCGGAGCCCGACCCTGGCTCGCTCATCGCGAGCGCGCCGACGTGCGCGCCGCTGACAAGCTTCGGCAAATATTTGCGCTTCTGCGCGTCGCTGCCGTTGCGGCGTATCTGGTTCACGCACAGGTTGGAATGCGCGCCGTACGAAAGGCCTACCGACGCCGACGCGCGCGAGATCTCCTCCATCGCCACGACATGCGCGAGGTAGCCCATGTTCGTGCCGCCGTAGTCCTCCTCGACGGTGATGCCAAGCAAGCCCAGGTCGCCCATCTTGCGCCACAGCTCGGGCGGAAACGTGTTCGTGCGGTCGATTGTCTCCGCGCGCGGCGCGATCTCGTCGGCGGCGAACTGCTGCACCGTGGCACGCAGAAGATCGATGGTTTCGCCGTGATGGAACGACAGCGACGGGAAGTTGAGCATGCGTTCTCCTTCGACTACGTGTCGGGCTTGCCATGCATGACCATCAGCGTCTGCTGCATCAAGGCCACCAGCGTACGCTTGTCGCCGCGCTCCGCGTGCACTTCGCCGCGCGTGATGGCGAGCCGGCGTCCGGGCTTCACGACGAACCCCTCGGCGACGAGGCGATCGCCCTCGGCAGGCGCCAGCAGGTTGAGCTTGAACTCCACGGTCAGCACGGAGCTGTCCTCCGGAAACAGCGTGAAGCCCGCATAGCCCCCTGCGCTGTCCACGATGGTGCTCACCACGCCCGCGTGCACGTAGCCGTGCTGCTGCGACAGTTCGGGACGCGGCACCAGCGAGATGGCGCAATAACCCGGCGCGACCTCGGCGATCGCAGCACCGATCAGGCGCATCGCGCCCTGCCGATCGAAGCTCTCGCGAACGCGCACCTCGTAGCCGGCGAACGCGGGGATGAAGACGGACATGCTCATGAAGCCCAAGGGGTGGTCCGGCCGGGGCGCCGCCTCGGTCCGATGCGGCTTCGCATTCTATCTTACGTTTACGTAAACGTCAATCTACTCAAGACCTCCGCGCGGGGGCGTCCTCGCCCGGACCCGCCCCTCGCGCGGCCGGCTTGTGCTGGCGCGCTTCGTCGCGCAGGCGGCGGCGGCAGTCGCGCTCCACCCCTTCAATCTCGGCGAGCACGGCGTCGATGTCCTCCTTCTGCTGCAGGAGCCGCGCCCGGCGCTCGCCCAGCATATCGATGAACTTCGCGAGCTGGGCGCGCTCGTTGCGGGCGACCTCGTAGAGGTCGAGGAGATCGCGAATCTCAAGCAGGCTGAAGCCCAGCCGCTTCCCGCGCAGGATGAGCTTCAGCCGCACCCGCTCGCGCTCTCGGTACACCCGGGCGCGGCCGCGACGCTCGGGCGCGATCATGCCCTCGTCCTCGTAAAACCGGATCGCGCGCGTGGTCAGCGCGAACTCGTGCGCGAGATCGGAGATGGAGTACGTCGGGTCGCCGGCGGGCTCGGCGCGCTTGATCGTCATCGTGAGCAGGTTGTGTAAGGCGGCCCCAGCGCAGTCGGCGGTCCACGATACCATATCGACCCCGCTTTCGATTTGCAGGTCCATGTCGGTCCCGCCGCCCGCCATCCTCGACTACCCGCTGGCAACGCCGCCCGCGCCGGGACTCGCCGTCGTGATCGCGCCCGGCATCCGGTGGCTGCGCATGCCGCTGCCGTTCGCGCTCGATCACATCAACCTGTGGCTGCTCGAGGAAGCGGAGGGATGGACGCTGGTCGATACCGGCTACGGCAACGAAACGACGCGCGGCCTGTGGGAGCGCCACATCGAAGGCACGCTCGCGGGCAAGCCGATCGCGCGCATCGTCGCCACGCACTGCCACCCCGATCACCTCGGCAACGCGGCATGGCTCGCCGATCGCTTCGACTGCCGCGTCACGATGACCCACGGCGAGTTCATGGCGGCGCACGCGATCATCGACGAGCGCGCGGCGCATGCACCCGCGGACACCTGCGAGCTCTTCCGCCTGCACGGCATGAGCGAGCCGGACGTGGCCGCGCTGCTGGCGCGCGGCAACATGTACCGGCGGGGCGTGCCCGCCGCGCCGGCCTCGTTCGACCGCATGCAGGGCGACGACGTGATCACCGCGGGCGGGCAGCAGTGGCGCGTCATCGCGGGCCACGGGCACTCCTCCGAGCACGCGGCGCTGTTCGCCTCGGCGCACGACGTCCTCATCTCCGGCGACATGCTGCTGCCCAAGATCAGCACCAACGTCGCGGTTTGGCCGTCCGATCCCAACGGCGATCCGCTCGGTCGCTTCCTGCGCTCGCTGACGTCCTTCGAGACGCTGCCGGCCTCCACGCTCGTGCTGCCTTCGCACGGGCTTCCGTTCCGCGGCATCCCGCTTCGCGTCGCGCAGCTTCGCGCGCATCACGAAGAACGCCTCGCGGAGCTTGCCGGCGCCATTGCCGCGGCCTCGGCGCCGCTGTCGGCCGCCGACGCGGTGCCGGTGCTGTTCCGCCGCGAACTCGACATCCAGCAGCGCTTCTTCGCGATGGGCGAGGCGATCGCCCATCTCAACCACCTGTGGCGACAGGGACGTGTCCGCCGCCTGCGCGCCGCGGACGGCGCGTGCCGCTTCGCCGTCTGACACTACTAAAACCGATCAAGGAGGAAGCGATGTCGACCCCCGTAAGCGAAACACGGACGACCAAGGTCGATCCGGTCGCTCTAGCGCAGTCGCTCGCCGCCGCCGCCGAGAAGAGCGCGAAGGTGATGGGGGACTTTGCCTCGCGCAACGCGAAGTCCGGCGCCACGCTGCCCTCCGACGAGCTGGGCCTGGGCAAGGCCTTCATGGAGCTTGCGGCGCAGATGCTCGCCAATCCCGCGCGCCTTGCCGAATCGCAGATGAACCTGTGGTGGGAGTACATGAGCCTGTGGCAGGGATCCATGCTTCGGCTCATGGGCGGCGAGGCGCGGCCGGTCGCCGAGCCCGCGCACACCGACAAGCGCTTCAAGCACGAGGACTGGCAGGAGCACTTCCTGTTCGACTACATCAAGCAGAGCTACCTCATCGCGGCGCGCTGGCTGCACGATCAGGTGGCGAGCGTGGACGGCCTCGACGAGCAGACCAAGAAGAAGGTGAACTTCTTCACGCGCCAGTACATCGACGCACTCGCGCCTTCGAACTTCGCGCTCACCAATCCGGAAGTCTTCCGCGAGACCATCGCCTCGGGCGGCCAGAATCTCGTGAAGGGCTTGAACAACCTCTTGGACGACATCGAGCGCGGCGGCGGACAGCTTCGTATCTCGATGACGGACACGAAGGCCTTCGAGCTCGGCGTGAACATCGCCACGACACCGGGCAAGGTCGTGTTCCAGAACGAGCTGATTCAGCTCATCCAGTACGAGCCGTCGACCAAGAAGGCGTGGAAGCGGCCGCTCCTGATCATCCCGCCCTGGATCAACAAGTACTACATCCTCGACCTGCGGGAGAAGAACTCGTTCATGCGCTGGGCGGTAGGCGAAGGCATGACGGTCTTCGTGATCTCGTGGGTCAATCCCGACGAGAAGCTCGCCCACAAGAGCTTCGACGACTACTTGAGCGAGGGCTCGCTCGCCGCGCTGTCGGCCATCGAGAAGGCGACCGGCGAGCCCGACGCCAACGTCATCGGCTATTGCCTGGGCGGGACGCTGCTGGCCGCCACGCTCGGCCACCTCGCGGCGAAGAAGGACAAGCGCATCGCAAGCGCCACCTTCATGACGTCGCTCGTCGACTTCACGGCCGCCGGGGAACTCGAGGTGTTCATCGACGAGGACCAGGTGGCCTCGCTCGAGCGCAAGATGAACGAGCGCGGCTATCTCGAGGGCAGCGAGATGGCGTCGACGTTCAACATGCTGCGCGCCAACGACCTCATCTGGTCCTTCGTGATCAACAACTACCTGCTCGGGCGCGACCCGTTCCCGTTCGATCTCCTGCACTGGAACTGCGATTCGACGCGGATGCCGGCGTCGATGCACAGCTACTACCTGCGCAACATGTACATGAAGAACCTGCTGGCCGAGCCCGGGGCGCTGACGCTCGGCGGCACGAAGATCGACCTCACGAAGTTGACCACGCCGTCGTATTTCGTGTCCGCCATCGAGGACCACATCGCGCCCTGGAAAACGACCTACGCCGGGACGCAGCTCCTGGGCGGGAAGAACAAGTTCGTGCTGTCCGGGTCGGGGCACATAGCGGGCATGGTCAATCCGCCGTCGGCGCAGAAGTACGGTTTCTGGACCAACGACAAGCTGCCCGCGCAGGCCGACGCTTGGTTCGCGCAGGCGAAGCAGCACGAAGGCTCCTGGTGGCCGAACTGGCGACAATGGATCGCGCCCCACCTCGGCCGCGAGGTGCCGGCCCGCATCCCGGGAAAGGGCAAGCTCAAGGTCATCGAGGCGGCGCCGGGTACTTACGCGCGCATCCGCGCCGACGGCAAGTAGGAAATGGGGTCAGACCCCATTACGAGGCCCAGCCCTCTCGAAGCTGACGAAATGGTGCCAGGCCTTGTAATGGGGTCTGACCCTATTTCCGGAGTCGCGTGTTTGATGACATCCTTACGCGATCTCGCACTCGTCAACCGGCCGCCCTAGCGTCCCTGCCGCTGGCCTTCCCGGTCGCCCGGGTTGACCTGCGCGGCGCTCTCCCGGCCGGCGTGCTCGCCCGGGTGACGCGGGCCGCCGCTTTCCGCAGCTTTCCCCTGCGGCTGTCCCTGCGGTGCGACATGCGGCGGCGTCTGCGCGCCCGGCTGCGAGCGCAACAACTGCTGCGCCTGCGGAGGCTGACCGCCTTGCGTCTGCGGGCGAATGGTCTGCTGAGTGTGCGGCGTTCCCTGCGAAGACTGCAGATCGCGCGGGGTCGTCGGCGGGCGCGCGGCGCGCACCGCGCCGGGGCTGCCCTGCGGCGGCGGCGTCGACTGCGCCCCTTGCACCGACTGAGGCTGCGCGCTTCGCATCGTCTGCGGCTGCGCGAGCGACTGCTGGGATGAAGGCGTTGTCGTCGAGGTGACCGGCCGCGCTCGCGTGAAGCCCTGTTCGGCCGGCGCAGGGTTGGCGCGCGAGACGCTCTGCGGCGCCTGGCGCGCGATCGCAGGCTGCAACGTCGACGCCGCCGGGGGGGCGCTGACCGGCCGCTGCGCGACCGCGCGGCTCGCGACGTCGTTGCGGATCAACGGCGCGCTGCTCATGACGGGCACGGAGGCGACCGCTTCGCGAGGCACGCGAACGAGGTTCTCCTGCACGGGACGGCGCGCGACGAACGCGGCGCTCGACACGGCCGTCACGCCGCCGGGAGCGTTCCAGTTGCGGTAGAACGTCGGCGGCGGGCTGCTCGGTCGCACGACCGCCACGTTGACCGCGTACGGCCGGTTGAAGCGGTCCCAGCATCCGTACGAGCAGCGGCCCCACCACGGCCTGTACGGCTCGCCCCACGCGAGCGGGACCCAGCCGTACACCGGCGCGCCGACGCCGACCGACACGCTCCATCCGGGGCCGCCCGTCCAGGCCACGAGCGCCGGCGCCCACAGCGGGCGCGCGACGAACGTTCCCGGGCACCAGCCCCAGCGGCTGCCGACGAACACCCAGCGCCCGTAGTGGAAGGGCGCGTAGCCCCAAGGCGCATAGTCGACCCACGTCGGGCCCCAGGCGCCGACGCTGACCCAATAGCCGTTTCGATACGGCGCCCAGTCGGCGGGTACATCGTCGGGATACCACACGTTGCCGTACTCGGGGACTTGCGACCACGTGCCGTACTGGCCGAGATCGGCAGCGCCGACCATCTGCGGCGAAACGTAGTTGTTGTAGTTGTTCGCGCGCGCACTGTAATAACGATCGCGATCGGCCGCCCACGTGTCGAAGCCGTCGATGCCGATGCCGTTCTGCACGGTCGCCAAGCGCGGGTCCGTGCCATCGACATCGGCCGACTGGCCGGGCAGCACCTGCTGCACGCCGCCTGCCGTCAGCACGTTGACCTCACCTTCCCGCACGACGATGTGCGTGTGCTCGCGGTCCGGGCTCACGTCCACGCGATACAGGCCGGGACGCGTGATCGCCACCTGCGCGTTCGGCGTGTCGATGCGCGTCGTGTCGCCCGGATCGAGCACGCGGACGCGAGTGCTCACGCGGCCCTGCGCGACGAACAGTGCGAAGTTGCGGTCGTCCAGGCGCGACACGTGGATGTTGCTGTCGCCGGCGAGGCGCACCTGGCCCGCGCCGAAATCGACTTCCGCGCGGCCTTCGCTGCCGACCCACAGGTTGTCGCCGCTCGTCACCGGATAGTTGATCCCGATGGCGTTCCACGCGTCGGGCTTGTCCTGCGGCGCCAGGAACAGCTCGCCCGCGACGTTGGCGACGCGCCCCACGCGTCCCGGAAGGTCGTCCTGCGCATGCGCGAACGCGGCGAATCCGGCGACCGCGAGGGCGCAGATCGCGCGCGCGGCACGCAGCATCGACCCTTCGCTTTCGCGCCGCAACACAGGCATGTATAGGTTCACCGCGCACGTTCCTCCTTTGGCGTGCATAAGACAACGTCGCCCGGGTCTTTCCCGTTGACCGCCGCCAGCCGGGCGGATGGGCCGGTTTTGCTTTAGAATCAAGTTCCCACCGGGCGGAAAGCCAGCCCGCGCGACAGCTCGTAAAGAAGCCACCACCAAAGAGGAGAGGCACATCATGCGGAGATTCCGTCCGACGCTCGTGGCCGGCGCGCTTGCGCTGGCTCTCTACGCCGGAGCTGCGTCCGCGCAGTTTACGAATACCTACGTTTTCGGTGACAGCCTGAGCGACGCCGGGCAGTATGGCGCTCGCTTCACGACCAACCCCGGCCTGGTGACGCCGATGTACGTCGGACAGAACTACGGCATCACCGTGGCACCTTCATTTTTCGGCGGGCTCGACTACGCGCAGGGCGGCGCACGGGTGAACACGCCGCAGGGCGGCCTGCCGCCAGGTACGCCGGACTTGTCGGTCGCTGCGCAGGTCAACCTGCAGCTGTCCAAGACGCCGTTCCTCGATCCGCGCGCGCTCTACCAGATCCAGGGCGGCGCCAACGACATCTTTGCGTACACCCAGCAGTTCCTCGGCGGCCAAATCACGCAGGCGCAGCTGCAGGCCGGGGTGGCGCAGGCCGCCACCGACCTCGCCGCGCAGGTCGTGAAACTGCGCGCCGCCGGCGCGCAATACATCGTCCTCCAGAATCTGCCCGACATCGGCAAGACGCCGCTTGCCGCCTCGCTCGGCGCTCAGTCGACGTTCTCGGCATTGTCGCAACTCTTCAACAACACGCTCAACGCCGCGATCGGCGCCGCCGGCGTGCAAGTGATGCAGTTCAACACGTCGGCGTTCCTGAGCGAGGTCCTCGCGAGCCCCGCGCTGTATGGTTTCTCCAACATCACGATCCCGGCCTGCACGACGTCGAGCTCGCTGCAATGCACGTCGTCCACGCTGGTCGCGCCCAACGCCAACCTGACGTACGTGTTCGCCGACGGCATCCACCCGACCACGGGCTCCGACCTCCTCGAAACGCAGGCGATCATCTCGATGATCACGGGCCCGCAGCAGATGATAGCGCTGGGGGAGGCGCCCAACGACGTCGAGCGCGCCAACTGGCGCACACTCGACGGCCGGATGATGTCGGGCATCAACGCGCCCGCGGGGTCCGGCAAGTTTCAAGCGTGGGCCGCGTACGACTACGCGAGCGCCGACCTGACCGGCACGAGCCTCACGGGCAACGGCCATCTCAACACCGTTGCAGTGGGCGGCGACATGCGCGTTACCGATCGCCTGTTGTTGGGCCTGCAGTTCGCCTACACGGACTACAGCGGCGACTTCGGCAACGGCACCGGCGACTTCAAGCTGAGGGAGCCGATGTTCACCGTCTATGGCGGATACGGCGAAGGCCCCTGGTATGTCGGCGCCACGCTGGGCGCGGGCGCGCTTGATTACGACACCACGCGCAACATCGCGCTCGGGCCTACCACGCGTACCGAGACGGGCAGCACGACGGGCTACCAGACCGTCGGGCGCGTGCTGGGCGGCTATTGGTTCAAGTACCAGGACTGGGACCACGGCCCGTTCCTCAAGGTCACGTACGAGCGGATCGTCGTGCGCCAGTTCAGCGAAAACGGCAGCGACAGCACGGCGCTCACGTATTACCAGCAGAACAACGACACGACGTGGTCGAGCCTGGGCTACCAGATCGCCGGCAACCTGAGCGGCTGGCGGCCGTTCGCGCGCGCGACGTGGGAATACAACTTCCAGAACGACGACAACCGCCAGGTCACGGCGCGCTCGAATACGCTGAACGGTACCTACGTCGTCCCCGGCTTCCAGCAGGACGACAACTGGTGGCTGTTCGACGTCGGCGTCAGCAAGGACTTCGGCGGCGTGACGGGCTTCCTCTCCGGCAACGCGTCGGCCAGCAAGTCCGACGGCAACTACTGGGCGATCACCGTCGGGATCCGCGTTCCGCTGTAAGCGCCGTGCGCAGGGCGGCGAGCAGGCGCAAGCCTCTCGCCGCCCGCGACCCGTACCACGAAGTCCATTCCCCGTCGACCAGCTGCGCGGGCTTGCGCAAGCGCGCGGCGAGCTCGTGGGCGTCGCGCTCGCGAAAGGCATAGGGCTCCGTCGACAGCAGCAGGCGCTGCGCCTCGCGCCACGCACGCGCATCGTCCGATAGCTCGGGATAGCGCGCTCGCGACCGGCTCGGCACGGTCTGCCACCCCACGACGGCAAGCGATGCACTCACGTAGGTGCCGCGCGATACGGTCATCCACGGCCTGCGCCAGATGAGGTAGAGAACCCGTTCCGGCGGAAGCGCGGCCGCGGCGGCCCGGGCGAAGGCGATCGAATCGTTCAGCTCCGAGGCGAGCGCCGCGGCGCGCGATTCGCATCCGAACACGGATCCGAGCAGGGCGAACAGGCGCAGGTTGTCCGTCGGCGCGATCGGATGCGTCACGATCACGTGCGGCACGAACGCGCGCGCCGCGTCCACGTCCTCGCGCCGGTTCTCGTCGACGTTCACGACGAGGTGCGTGGGCGCGAGCGACCGCAGGCGCGCGAGGTCCGGCGTCTTCGTGCCGCCGACCTTGGGCACGCGGCGGGCCTCGCGCGGATGGACGCAAAAGCCCGTGCGTGCGACCACCCGCTCGCCGAGCCCGAGCGAGAACAGGAGCTCGGTGAGGCTGGGGACGAGTGAGGCGATGCGCGCCTGCGGTCCGGCGGGCGCGTGCGCGTTCCCCGCCCAGTCGGTCCTAGGCGGCGGGTGCACGCGGCTTGCGAGCGCGTCGCGCGAACACGCGGTCGAAGAGCGCGCCCGGCGCGCAGCGCAGCACGCGCCCGAGGATCGCCATCTGCCACGGCAGGACGTAGAGGCGGCGCCGCTGCGCGACCGCGCGCGCGACCAGGCGCGCCGCCTCGTCCGGGCCGAGGAGGAACGGCATCCGGTAGGGATTGCGCTTCGTGAGCGGGGTGTCGATGAAGCCGGGGCACACCGTGACCACCGACACGCCCGATCCCACGAGCTCGACGCGCAGCGATTCGAGGTAGGCGATGAGCGCGGCCTTGGAGCCGCAGTACGCGCCCGAGCCCGGCAATCCGCGGAAGCCGCCGACGCTCGAGATGCCGGCGAGGGTTCCCGCGCGCGCGGCGCGCATGGCGGGCAGGAACGGCGCGAACGTGTGCACCACGCCCAGGACGTTCGTTTCGAGCACCGCGCGGAACGTGGGGAGATCCCGCGGCTCGTCGGTCAGCGCGCCGTGCGAAATGCCGGCGTTGGCGATGACGACGTCCGGCATCCCGAAGCGCGTCATGAATTGCGCCGCGGCCTGCGCGAGGTCCGAAGGCTCGCGCACGTCGCCCGTGTAGGTGGCTACTTCAGCCGGCGCGAGCGAAGCGGCGAGCCTCGCGAGATCGGCTTCGCGGCGCGCGAACAGGCCGAGCGTTGCACCTCGGCCGGCGTAATGCCGCGCGAGCGCCTCACCGAGGCCCGACGACGCGCCGGTGAGGAAGACGCGCATGGCGCGCTGGCGCTATCCCTTCGGACGCTCGGCACGCGCCTTCTGCACCAGGCTGTCGATCGCGGCGGGCATGGCGGCGTGGCCGCCCGCCTGGCGCTCGGGTCCGGTCGTGTACTTGCCGTCGACGATGACGGTGGGCACCGACTGCACACCGTACGCCTGCGCGAGCTGCTTCGCGCGGTTGACCTTGCCGACCACCGCGAAGGAGTTGTAGAGCTCTTCCACCTTCTTGCGGTCGAGCCCCTTGCTCGCGGCCCAATCGAAGAAGTCCTTGTCGTTATAAAGCGGCATCCCCTTCGCGTGCACCGCGATGAACACGTCGGGCGAGAGCTTCTCCTCGCCGAGCGCCTCGAGCGTGTAGTACGCCTTGGCGAGGTTCTCCCACTTCGGCTGGAACATGACGGGAATGCGGCGGAACGTAACGTCCGCGGGCTTGGTCTTGAGCCAGTTCTGCAAGATCGGCTCGAACTCGCCGCAGTGCGGACAGCCGTAGGAGAAGAACTCGATCACCTCGATGTTCTTGCCGGTATCGACCGGCATCGGGTTGCGCAGGCGCGCATAATTCTGGCCTTCGACCAGGCCCTGGGCCCCGGCGGCGGCGATGAAGGCGGCGGCAAGGGAAAGCGCCGAAAGCTTGGCTAGGATGCTCATGCACGCTCCTGTCTGTTGCGGCACGCGACGCGTGCTTGAAGGGGTTGTGACGCAGCTTGGTCAGGTTGCGCCCGGCGCGAGTTCCGTTGGCGCCGGCCGCCGTTTCTAGAACTTGATCACGGCGACGTCGAACCCGTTGCGGCTGAGGTCGTTCTTGATGCGGTTCAACTCGTCCGTGTTGTCGTAAGGACCAAGGCGCACCCGGTAGCGGGTGCCCTTGTCCGGAACCGTTCCCTGCTGGATGCTCGCCTGCCAGCCGGCAAACGCGAGGCGGGCCTTGAGGTTCTCCGCGTCCGATTCGGTCGAGAACGAGCCCGCCTGGAGCCAGAAACGCTCGGGAAGCTTGGCGGCCGTCGTCGACTCGGCGCTCGCCATTTTGTCGGGTGGCTTGTCGGCGGCCTTATCGGGCGCTTTATCGGCGGCTTTGTCCGGCGCTTTATCGGCGGTCTTGGCCGCTTTGTCGGGGCCCGCTTTCGCCTGCTCCACGACGGCCCGGTCCGGCGACTTCTTCGCATCCGCCTGCACCTTGGGCTCCTCGACGCCGGGGAGGATCTTGTAGAAATCGAATCTCGGCTTGTCCGGCGCGGCCGGGTCGCTCTTCGCGACCCGCGAAGGATCGCGCGCCGACTCGCGCGCTTCCTTGCCGCCCTGCGCCGGGAACGGCCCGTTGGCCTTCATGAGGTAATACGCCACGCCGGCGGCGAGCCCCAGCCCGAGGACGAGGCCGATGAACACGCCGATGAGCGTGCCGCCCGCGCCGCCACGCCGTGAGCCGCGCATCGGCGCAGTTCGTCGGGGCGGGTTGACGGAAGGCATGAGCGGTTGGCGATCGTTTGACGACTTAGTCAGCAGCGCGTGAGCGGCGTTCACATCTCGTCGGGCGCCGAGATGCCGAGCACCGCAAGGCCGTTCTTCAGCACCTGCCCCGTCGCGACGACCAGTGCGAGGCGGCCCGCGCGAACGATGGGATCGTCGACCAGGAACCGCTCCGCATTATAGTAACTGTGGAATTCCTGGGCCAAATCCTTGAGGTAGAACGTCACCTGGTGCGGCGCCAAGTCGCGCGCCGCAGAGGCGAGCTCGATCGGGAAATCGGCGAGACGGCGCAGCAGCGCCCCCTCGTATGGGCTCGTCAACGCGGACAGGTTCGCTTCGCGCAGGCGCAGCGGCGCCTCCGCGGGCGCGATGCCGGCCTGCTTGAGCACCGAGCACACGCGCGCGTGCGCATACTGCACGTAGTAGACGGGGTTGTCCTCCGATTGCGAGCGCGCGAGGTCGATGTCGAACACGAACTCCGTGTCGGCCTTGCGCGAGACGAGGAAGTAGCGCACCGCGTCGCGCCCCGCCTCGTCGATCAGGTCGCGCAGCGTGAAGTAATCGCCGCTGCGCTTGCTGATCTTCACTTCCTCGCCGCCTCGCATCACCGTGACCATCTTGTGCAGCACGTAATCCGGGTAGCCCGGCGGCACGCCCATGCCGACCGCCTGCAGCCCGGCGCGCACGCGCGTGACCGTGCTGTGGTGATCCGAGCCCTGAACGTTGATCACCTTGTGGAATCCGCGCTCCCACTTCGTGACGTGATACGCGACGTCGGGCACGAAATACGTGAAGCCGCCGTCCGACTTGCGCATCACCCGGTCCTTGTCGTCGCCGTAGTCGGTGGTGCGCAGCCACAGCGCGCCCTCGTGCTCGTACGTCTTGCCCGACCCGATTAGCCGGTGCACGGTCGAGTCGACGCGTCCGTCGGTGTAAAGCGAGCTCTCGAGGTAGTAGTTGTCGAACTTCACGCCGAACGCGGCCAAGTCCTTGTCCTGCTCCTTGCGCAGCACCGACACCGCGAACTTGCGGATCACCTCGATATCGGACAGGTCGTTGCCGATCTCGAGCAGATAGAGCTGCGCGATCTCCCTGATGTAGTCGCCGTGGTAGCCGTCCTCCGGGAACGCGACGGATTCGCCGAGGAGCTCCTTCGCCCGCGCGCGCACCGACACGGCGAGGTTCTCGATCTGCTGGCCTGCGTCGTTGTAGTAGAACTCGCGCGTGACGGCAAAACCCTGCCACGCGAGGAGGTTGGCGAGCGCGTCGCCGAGCGCCGCCTGGCGTCCGTGACCGACGTGCAGCGGCCCCGTCGGATTGGCCGACACGAACTCGACCATCACGCGCTCATTCGAGCGCGTGCGCGACTTGCCGAAGGCCGCGCCCTCGGTGAGCACGCGCTTGACGATCGACCGCCGGGCCTCTGGCGTCAGGGTGACGTTGATGAATCCGGCGCCGGCGATCTCCACGCGCGCAACCGAGGGCGAAGCGGGCAGCGCCGCGACGAGGGCGGCGGCGAGGTCGCGCGGATGGCGCTTCGCCTGCTTGGCGAGCGCCAGCGCCACGTTCGACGCATAGTCGCCGTGCGCGGCCTGCTTCGGGCGCTCGACGACGACGGCCGCGTTCGCGTGCGCGGGCAGCACCGCAGCCACCGCGGCGGAAAGCGACTGCGTGAGCTCGGCCTTGGGATCGATCAACGCTGCCTGGCGTAACGGCTAAACAGTCGATTATACCGGGTGCGTCATCCGAAGCCGGCAGGGTCAACGTCGATCGACCAGCGCGCGCGCCGTCCCGGGATCGTAGCGATCTCGGCGCGCCAGGCAGGCAGGAAGCGATGCAACGCGGCGCGGCGCGCGCTCTGCACGACGAGCTGGCCGCGCTCGTAGCCCGCGCGCCGGGCGAGCAGCGCGGGCACCGGCGAGAAGATGTCCACGCCGCGATGGACCTTCGCGAGCGCCGCGCCCATCGCGTGCGCGGCGCCGAGGAAGGCGTCGACGTCGGCGCGATGATGCGCCTCGGCGGCAAGCAGCGCGGCATGCGCGTACGGCGGAAGCTGCGCGGCTTCGCGCTCGGCGAGCAGCGCATCGGCAATGCGCGCGTAATCGTGCTCGGCAAGCGCCGCGTACACCGCGTGCTCCGGGAAGTCGGTCTGCACGATGACCTCGCCCGGTGCGCCGGCGCGACCGGACCGTCCCGCGACCTGCACCAGGAGCGCGGCAAGGCGCTCGGTCGCACGGAAGTCGGCGCTGTAGAGCGCGTTGTCGGCGCCGAGGATCCCGACCAGCGTGATGCGGGGGAAGTCGTGCCCCTTGGCGAGCATCTGCGTGCCGACGAGGATGTCGATCGCGTTGGCTTCGACCCGGTCGCGCACCTCGGCGAACGCGTGCTTGCCCCGCGTGCTGTCGCGGTCCACGCGCGCGATGCGGGCGCCCGGAAACGCGGCGGCGAGCGCGCGCTCGAGACGCTGCGTGCCGAGCCCGAGCGGCAGGAGATCGACGTTGCCGCATGACGGGCACGCGCGCGGTAATGGCTCGACGTGTCCGCAGTGGTGGCAGCGCAGCGACGGCGGCACGCGATGCGTCGTCAGGCGTGCGCTGCAGCGGGTGCATTGCGCTTCCCATTTGCAAGCTACGCATACGAGCGAGGGCGCGAAGCCGCGGCGATTGACGAAGACCAGCGACTGCTCGCCGCGCGCGAGTCGCTCGGCGATGCCGGCGCGCAGACGCTCGCCGACGCCGTCCGAGGCCGCCGCGGCGCGATGCGGCGCAAGCCGCACCGCAGGGAGCGTCGCGCGCGGGTCCGCGCGTTCGGGCAGGTCGAGCCTGCGGTACCGGCCCTCGCGTGCGGCGAGCCACGATTCGAGCGACGGCGTCGCGCTCCCCAGCACGATCGGGACTCGGCGCCGGTGCGCGCGCCAGATCGCCGCGTCGCGCGCGTGGTAGCGGATGTTGTCCTGCTGCTTGTAGGAAGCGTCGTGCTCCTCGTCGACCACGACGAGCCCGAGCGCGGGCAGCGGCGCGAACACCGCGAGCCGCGTGCCGAGCACGATCTGCGCGTCGCCGCTGGCGGCGGCATGCCATGCCGCATGCCGCTCGCCGGCGGATAGCGCGCTGTGCAGGACGGCGACCCGGAGACCTGGCCGCGCCGCACGTACGCGAGCCACGAGCTGCGGCGTGAGGTTGATCTCGGGCACGAGCATCAGCGCCTGCCTGCCGGCGGCGAGGACGCGATCGGCGGCGGTCAGGTACACGGCGGTCTTGCCGCTCCCCGTCACGCCGTGGAGCAGGAAGGGCGCGAAGCCCTCCGCGGCCGAGATTGCCTCGGCGGCCGCCGCCTGCGCGGCGTTGAGGGCGGGGTTGTAGCCTTCCACGGCGACGGCTTGCGCCTCGCGCGGCGCCCGCCGCTTCGTGAGCGGCGGCACCGCGAGCGCGTGCGCAAGGCCCGGCGGCTCCTGGTAGTACTCCGCGACGAAGGCGGCGAGATCGAGCACGTCTTCGGGGACGCGCGGCTCGGAGAGAACGTCGAGGATCGGCGCGAGCTTCGCGCGCTCGACGTCGGATTCATTCGCAACGCCGACGACAACGCCGACGAGCTTGCGCGACGCAAGCGCCACGCACACGAGCGACCCGCGCGCGATCGTGAGCCCCTCGGGCCACCAGTAATCGAACGCCGTCGCCGCGGCGACCGGGAGAGCTACGCGCGCGATCGGCATGTCTCAACGCATCGGATTACCGCGCCGACCTTTCGCGAAAGCAACTTGTAGTATTCCAAGTCCTAACGGCTCACAACAGCATTGTCGTCCAAGTCCTTCATTCATAACGGGGTCGCAAACAGCGCACAAAGACTGTGAATAACTTTGTGCGTAAGTGAACGCCAACCTGTTGCGGATATGACGAATGCGATCACAAATTGGTGCGCTCAGCCTCCAGCAATCCAGAAAAGCCATGCCGCATCAAGCTGTTGCACGTTATATCCGTGTATGGACATCCTGCCGCCACGCGCCGCAACTGTGCACGCGCCGTGTGCATAAGTAGGGCCTCGAATCCCGATTTGCCGCGTTTGTCAAGGCCCCGAAACGCGAGCGCTGGCGCGGGTTTCCGCCGTTTTCCCTAGAGGGGAAGTATCGTGCGCCGCTTTTCAAGCAACGGCGCGGGTTTCGCGGGAGGTGGCATGAACGACATCGACGAGAGCGGCCACGTTCTCGGGCGGCGTCCCCGGCACGATGCCGTGGCCGAGATTGAACACGTGGCCAGGCGCCGGACCCGCGGCGCGTACGATGGCGGCGGCTTCGCGCTCGACCGTCGCGGGATCGGTCAGCAGGACGAGCGGGTCGAGATTGCCCTGCAGCGCGACGCGCGATCCGACGTCAGCGCGCGCGGCAGCGATATCCACCGTCCAATCGAGCCCGATGCACGATGCGCCGATGGCGGCGATGTCGGCAAGCCGCGCGCCGCCGCCGCGCGCGAAGGCGATCGTCGGAACCCGGTGGCCGAGCGCCGCGACGACCTCGCGCATCGGCGCGAGCGAGAAGCGACGGTACGCCTCCGCAGCGAGCAGGCCGCCCCACGTGTCGAAGAGCATCGCGACGTCGGCGCCGTGCGAGATCTGCTCGCTCAAGTATTGCGTCACCGCGCGCGTGTTGACCTCGACGATGCGCCACAGCAAATCGGGGCGGGCGTAGGCCATCTTGCGCACCGTTGCGAAGTCCGGGCTGCCGCCGCCTTCGATCATGTAGCACGCGAGCGTGAACGGACTGCCGGCGAACCCGATGAGCGGCACCTTGCCGTGCAGCGCGCGCTTGATGTGAGCGACCGCGTCGAAGACGTAACGCAACGCGCCCATGTCGGGCACGGCGAGCGCCGCCACCGCGGCCTCGTCGCGCACGGGCCTCGCGAAGCGGGGACCCTCGCCTTCCGCGAACGACAGACCGAGGCCCATCGCGTCGGGAACCGTCAGGATGTCGGAGAAAAGGATCGCCGCGTCGAGCGGGAATCGCGCGAGCGGCTGCAGGGTGACTTCGGTGGCGAGCTCGGGACTCTGCGCGAGCGCCATGAAGCTGCCCGCCTTGGCGCGCGTGGCGTTGTATTCCGGCAGGTATCGCCCCGCCTGCCGCATGAGCCACACGGGCGTGTGCGCTGTCGGCTCGCGACGCAGCGCGCGCAGCAGCGTGTCGTTGGCGATCGCGGCGGTCATGCAGGGCCGTCCCGGGACCGCCGCACGAGCGGGCCGAGGGCAAGGCGCGCAGCGCGCGTCCGCGAGCGCAGCGGGGCGCCGACGCTCATCATCGGCTTGCCAAAGCACGGGACAACGAGGCCGCGCATTGCGCCCCCTCGGGGGGCAGCGAGCCTTGCTTTCATGCGAGCGCGGGCGTCGTCAAGCTACGGCCCGTGATGCGCTCGAGGATCGCGAGCGGCGCGCGCTGCGGGTCGTACAGCGCCGACACGGGCAGGTGGATCGTCTGCTCCATCATGTACTGGCCGGAGACGGCCGCGTGCATCACCTGGTCGGAGAAGCACAGCCATGTCGTCCCCGGCGCGAAGGCCACGACCTGCTGCTCGCACTCGCGCTGATAGGTCATGTCCTCTTTGGCGCAGTCGTGCAGGCTGAGCATCAGGTGGTCGTAGTCGCTGCGCTTGCCCTTGGTGACGTGCAGCGCGGCAAGCAGCGTCGCGGAGCCGGGCAGCGCGGGACGGATGCGCGGCAGCAGGGTCTTCGCCATCGCCTCGAAGCCTTCGCCCACGCGCCACACGCGCGGCTCGCGCGGGTTGACGTTGGTGAACACGCGCAGGATTCGCTCCCCGCGGTTGGGCCGCGACGGAAATGCGTCGACATGCAGCCGCGCGTCGTCCTTGCGCCACGACACCGGCCGTCCGGTGGCGGGCTGCGGCCTGAA
>DATJXV010000179.1:0-5122 GCA_035499955.1 Casimicrobiaceae bacterium | reverse complement strand
GCTCATCGGCATCTTCGCCGAGCGCGACGGCCGCGGCTGGGCGCTGTTTCGCCTGCCCTCGGGCGCGCGGCTCGTGGCGCAGGGCCAGGAGATCGCGCAAGGCGCCACGCTCGTGTCCGTGCGGCCGGACGGCATCACCGTCCGCGATGCCGGCGGCGAGCGCCGGATCGCACTTCGCGGCGAGCCTGCTCCCAAGCCGTCGGCGCCCGCCGCGGCCGGTGCGCGCGTCGCGCGCAATGCCGCGTGCGTGCCGCCCGCGGGCTTCAAGGGAGCGGTCCTGCGCCTTAACGCGGAGCTGTTTCAGGGCTTCATCGCCAGGCCGGAGAGCTGGTCCGCGCTCGTCACCGCGGAGGACGGCGCGCTTTCGGTGCGCGACGACAGCGGCTTCGTCGCCATGCTCGCGATGAGGAAGGGCGATCGGCTGGTCACCGCGAACGGTGTGGCGTTGCGCGCGCCCGACGACGTCGTGATCGCGGTCCTGCGCCCGCTCGCCGCGCAGCAGTCCGTGCGCGTGCAGGGCCTGCGCGACGGCCAGCCGCGCGAGTGGCTGCTCCTCAACGCCGGAAGCTGCCCGGCTTAGCGGCGGACCATGTTCGCGATCTCGGGGACGGGAACGTCGCCGAGGGCCGCGATCAGCTTCACGCGTGCGTCGTAGGCCGGCAGGTGCGGGTCGACGGGCAGCGTCGGCGCGGTCACCCAATCGGTGAGGAACAGTCGCGCGGCGCGGCGCAGCTGGGGCGAGGGCGCGGGACCGACGAGAACATCGCGCGCCGCGGGCAGCATGACGAGGCCCGCCTGCTGCAGATCGAGTCGCTTGTCGCGGCGCAGGTTGTCGAACAGTTCGATGCGCTCGGCCTCGTCCATCCGCGCAATCTCGCTCGTCGCGCTCGCGGCGAGCGCGGCGAGCGCAGCATCCGCCGGCATCGGGTGCGAGGGCTTGGCAAAGCTCAGCCGGCCGAACGTATCCGCATACGGGCCGCCGCCGGCGGGCCAGGTCAGGCGCTCGCCGCCGGCTTGCGCGGCGTCGGCCGGCGCCACTGCGGCGAACCGGTCCAGCGGATCGACGTCACCCATGATCTCGCCTGCGAATTCGCCCACGTCGGCGTTGAACCAGCGAAGCGCGCGCGGCATGTAGTCGGCCCACCACGGCAATGCGAGCAGGGGAAGCACGATCAGTACGACCCGCCCGACCGCATTGAAGCTCGTTAACGCGGGCAGCAGCAGCATGCCGCCGATCCAGAGCGCGAGACCGAAGGCGAAGATGAACGCCGCGAAGAACCACGACGCCGAGACCGCCTGCCGGGCGCGCACGAGCCCCTCGGGCAGGAGGACCGCAGGATTCGCCGGGTCGTAGACGGTGACCAACGACGGCGCAGGCCCGGACCAGCCGGCGATCGCGGCGTCGATGGGCCGGTCGAGCTCGATCTTCAGCCAATCGAGCGCGGACTTGGCCGGCCATTGCCGGTGCATGAACGTGTCCACCGGATGCTTGGCGAGCCAATCGAGCGCGGCGGACGACGTGCGTATCTGCGGCACCGCGAATCCTCGCTCGTCGCGCGGCCAGCTGAAAGGTACGCCCGGGGCGAGCTCGCTCAGGAAAGGCACGTCGTAGCTGTCGTGGAACTGGAATCGGTTGCCGCAGAAGGCGCGCTCGCGCGCCTCGCTCCATTCCCCCTCGATGTTGACCACCACGCACGGCGTGGCATAGGCGCTGGAACGCCAGAAATCCGCCGACTTGATCGTCGGCAGGTCGACGTCCAGCGCGAGCCAGCTGTCTACGATCCGGGCCTGCGCGTGGCCCGTCAGCTTGGCGTATTGCGCGTGGCGCAGCGCGACCTCGGGCCCGATGTGCCACGCGAGCGTGAGCGCGACCGCGGCAAAGGTGAGAATGAATACCGCGATCAGCGTGAGCCAGCCCTGGGCGACGCGCAGCAGGGCGAACGCCGCGAAGCGCCTCGCGGCCTGCGGCAGCTCCGGTTCGTTCGAGGGTTTTTGGCTCACGCTGCGGGCAGCCAGTCGACAAGGGCGAGCGGCCGCTCGATCCAGCCGGTCGCGGGCCAGCGCGCCGGATCGCCGCCTACGCCCAAGTAGCCGTAGCTTGCGACGATCGTCGCCATGCCGGCGGCGCGCCCCGCCTCGACGTCGCGCAGGTCGTCGCCCACGTACATGCAATCGCCCGGCGCAAGACGAAGCTCATTCGCCGCGTGCAGAAGCGGCGCCGGATGCGGCTTGGGATGCGGCGTCGTATCCCCGGCGACCACGACCGCGGTGCGATCGGCGAGGCCGAGCGCGGCGACGACGCGGGCGGTGAACCGCATGTGCTTGTTCGTGACGATGCCCCAAGGCAGGCCGCGCGCCTCGACCGTCGCAAGCAGCTCCTCGGTGCCGTCGAACAGCTTCGTTGTCTGCGCGAGGCAGGATTCGTAGTTGGCGAGGAATTGCTCCCGCAGCGCGTCGTACTCCGGATCCCCGGGTGCGATGCCCATGCCGCGGTGGAGCAGGCCGCGCGCGCCGGCCGAGGCGAAAGGGCGCAGGTCCTCGACAGCGACCGCTGGAAGACCGCGGTCGGCGCGGATGCGGTTGAGCGCGAGCGCCAAATCGCCCGCGGAGTCGGCGAGCGTGCCGTCGAGGTCGAACAGCACGGCGCGCACGGCGAGCGCGCGTGGCGCCGCCTCACTCATGCGCCTTGCGGTAGGCCGCGAGGTAGTTGACCGACGTGTCGTGCGTCAACCGATAGACGCGCGTGATCGGGTTGTACGTCATGCCGGACATCGCGAGCAGGTCGAGCCGCGCGCGCCGCGCAAAGCGCGCGAGCTCGGCGGGCCGGATGAACCGCGACCAGTCGTGCGTGCCCCGAGGCAGCAGTCCCAGCACGTATTCCGCGCCGAGGATCGCGAAGGCGTACGACTTCGGGTTGCGGTTGAGGGTGGCGAACACGATCGTGCCGCCCGGCGCGGCGAGCGCCGCGCACGCCGCGACGACCGACGCGGGATCGGGCACGTGCTCGAGCAGCTCCATGCAGGTGACCACGGCGAAGCGGCCGGGCATCTGCTGCGCGAGCGCCTCCGCCGCGACGAGGCGGTAGTCCACGGGCACACCCGACTCGAGCCCGTGCAGCTTCGCCACGCCGAGCGCCTTGTCCGACAGATCGATGCCGGTCACGCGCGCGCCTTCGCGCGCCATCGCCTCGGCGAGGATGCCGCCGCCGCAGCCGACGTCGAGCGCGTCCTTGCCCGCGATGCCTCCGGCCCGCTCGACGATCCAGGCAAGGCGAAGCGGATTGATCTCGTGCAGCGGGCGGAACTCGCTGCCCGGATCCCACCATCGGTGCGCGATTTCCGAGAACTTGGCGAGCTCGGCCGGATCGACGTTGCGATCGGCGCCCTCGGCGGTGCTGGCGGAGGTCATGGGTGGGCGAGCTTGTGCTGCCAGGCGCGAGTGCGGGCGAGCAGCGCGGATTCGTCCACGGTCAGGAGCGTGCCGGCGTCGAGCATTCTAACTCCGCGCACCCAGACGTCGCTGACGCACGCGCGCTCGACGACGTTGACCAGATGCGAGACGGGATCGAACACCGGCTGGCTCGTCACGTGCGACAGATCGACCGCGACCAGGTCCGCATCCTTGCCCGGCACGAGCGACCCCGTCAAGGCGTCGAGTCCCAGCGCCCGCGCGCCGTTGATGGTCGCCATGGCGAGCACGGTCGCCGCCGGCAACGCCGCTGCATCGCCCGTGGAGACCTTCGCGAGCAGGCTCGCCAGGCGCATCTCGGAGAACAGGTCGAGGCGGTTGTTCGACGCGGCGCCGTCGGTGCCGAGCGCGACGTTGACGCCGGCGGCCGCGAGCTTCGCAACCGGTGCGATGCCGCTCGCGAGCTTCATGTTCGACGCCGGGCAGTGCACGACGTGGCAACCGTGGCGCGCAAGGAGCGCGATGTCGGCGTCGTCGACGTGGACGGCGTGGATCGCAATGAAGTTGGGGCCGGTGGCGCCGAGCCGGTCGAGGCGGGCGAGCGTGCTCGCGCCGGTCGCGCTGCGTGCGCCGTCGACCTCCTCTTGCGTCTCCGCAAGGTGCGTCTGAATCGGCAGGTCGAGTTGCCGCGCGTACATCACGACCTTCCGGAAGGTCTCGTCGCCCACCGTATACGGGGCGTGCGGCGCGACCGCGAAGGCGAGATGCGGCACGTGCTTCCACGCGTCGCGCGCGGCAAGGCCTTGGGTGAGATAGGCGTCGCTGTCGGCCGCGTACGGCGTCGGAAAGTCGAGCACCGGCATCCCGATGAGCGCGCGCATGCCCGCCGCTTCGTAGGCGCGCGCCGCTGCATCGGGATAGAAGTACATGTCGTTGCACGCCGTGATTCCCCCGCGCAGCATCTCGGCGCACGCGAGCAGCGTCCCGTCGTGCACGAACTCCGGTGACACGAAGCGGCCTTCGCGCGGCCAGATGTGATCGGTGAGCCACGGCTTGAGCGGAACGTCGTCCGCGATGCCGCGAAGCAGCGTCATCGCCGAGTGCGTGTGCGCGTTGACGAACCCGGGAATGACCACGTGCGAGGGCAAGGCCTCGGCCTCGCGCGGCGCGTACTGCGCATCCGCCTGCGCCGCGGGAAGCAGGGCGACGATGCGTCCCCCGTCGACGATCAGCGCGTGGCCGGTGAGCGCACCCGCCGGCTCGACCGGCACGATCCATTGCGCGTCGATTCGAAGATCAACTGATCGCATGCACCTATGCTACACGCGGAAAAAACAAGGCCCCGCCGAAGCGGGGCCTTGTTTGGTGCGATGAAGCCTTACTTGTTGACCATGGCTTCGCCCTTGACTTCGACCTCGACGCGGCGGTCAGGCTGGAGGCAGGCGATCTTCTCCTTGAAGTTCTTCTGCGGGCAGGAGGCGAGACCGACCACCGGCTGAGTCTTGCCCATGCCGAGCGTCTCGATCTTGTCCTTCGGCACGCCCTTGCTGACCAGGTAGTCGCGCACGGCGTCGGCGCGGCGCTCGGACAGCTTCTGGTTGTACTGCTGCGTGCCGATCGGGTCGGTATGACCGGTGACCAGTACCAACTCCAGCTTCTGCACGTCCTTGAGCTTCGAGACCACTTCGCGATCGATCGCGGCCATGCCTTCGGG
>DATJXV010000178.1:0-9595 GCA_035499955.1 Casimicrobiaceae bacterium | reverse complement strand
CGGTTTCCGAGCGCGAGGAAGTTCATGCTCTTGCCCTCGCGGAAGCTCATCGAGAAGATGAGGTACATCGGGTAGGCGATGAGCGCCGCCACCGCGACCACCGCGGGGGCGAGCAGCGCGTAGGCGAACAGGCGTTCGCGGCGCGCGAGGGTACCGGGACGCGAAGTCGCGCGCATGCCCTACAGCGGAATGCGCTTCTGCATCTCCGCCTGCAGGTCCTTCATGATGTCGGCCGTGGGCCGATCGGTGTTCATGAGCTTCATGCCCGCCTCCACGAAGACCTTCGCGAACTCGTTGTAGTTCTCGCGCACGGGCACGCTCTCCGGGAACAGGTTCGCCGCCTCGTTGGCGGCCTTGTTCACGAGGGCGAGCTCCGGATGCGCGGTCATCTCGGCCTGGGAAAGCGCGTTGCGCCGCGGCGCCGGAGAGGACGTGAGGAGCGTGAACTTCTGCTGCCACTCAGGCATGGTCGTCATCCTGATGAAGTCCCACACGAGCTTTTTCTTTTCCGGATCGAGCTTGGCGGGCATGTGCAGCGAGTTGCTCGTCCCGCCGGGAATGGTCGCAAACGGCATCATGCCCATCTTGAGACTCGCTCGCGTGGCATCGGGCGCCTTCTTCACCTGCGCCGCCACCCAGGGGCCGTCGCGTATCATGGCGATCTTGCCGTCGATGAAGAGCTGGCGCGCCTGCTCGCTCGACGTGCCCTTGGGCGCACTCTTGACCGCGGCGCGGAACTTGTCGATCGCGCGGATCACGGCCGTGTCCGTGAAGTTGTACTTGTTCCCCTTGAACAGGTTCGCGCCCTCGCCGGTCACCCACGTGCCGATCTCGACGAAGACGTTGGGATGCTCGTTGGTCGGCGCGCCGTACCCGAAGCGGCCCGCGTTGACGTCGGTCGCCGCCGCAATGGCCTTCAGGAGCTCGTCGCTCGTCTTCGGCACGGCGACCTTGGCGTCGGCGAGCATCTTCTCGTTGTAGTAGAACATCATGCCGTAGCCCATCATCAGCACGCCGTAGCTCTTGCCGTTGTAGAGCATCTCGTCGGCGAGCTTCGTGTACGTCGCCTTGACATCGGTCTGCGCGAGGTACTCGTCGAGCGGCGCGAGCCAGCCCTGGCTCGCGAACGCGAGATAGTTGCGCGTGGGCAGATGCACGATGTCCGGAGGATTGTTGCCCGCGAACCGCACGGTGAGCTTGTCCACGTACTCGCGGAACGGCACCTGCTGCTTCCTGATCTTGACGTTGGGGTGCGAGGCTTCGAACGCCTTGATGAGCTCGGTCCAATATTCGCCCGCGCCCGGCTCCTCGATCTGCCACGACGGGAATTCGAGCTCGATCGCCTTCGGCTGCGCCTGCGCGGCGGCAAGCGCTGCCGCAGCCGCCAGGCCGACGACGAATTTCATTGCGTTCATGCCATTCCTCCTAAATGACGTAGTTCCAGAGCTCGGGCGTCGGCTCGACCCCGAGCCCGGGCCCCTCCGGCAGGCGATAGAAGCCCGCTTCGCAGCGCATCGCGGTCGTGACGTAGCGCAGGTTCTTGTCGAAGATCGACGGCTGGTATTCGTGATACGGCACGATGGGAAGCGTCGCCGAGGCGTGCAGGCTCGCTGCCATGAAGATGCCAACGCCAATGGTCGCGTGCGGCACAACCGCCGCGCCGCGCGAGGCCGCGAGCCTCGCGATGGCGCAAAACTGAGTCACGCCGGTGTGCGCGATCTCGGGCTGGACCACAGCGAGGGCCGCGGTGTCGAGCCGCCAGCCCGCCTCGTAAGCGTTGCGCCATTCTTCACCCGCCGCCACCGGAAGCTTCGCGCGCGCCGTCACTGCGGCAAGCCCGACGATGTCCTCCGGCGCGCACGGTGCCTCGACAAATCGCGGCGCATACGGCGCGAGGGCATCGATGAGCGCACAAGCCGCATCCGCGTCGTATCGCCAATGCAGGTCGACCATGAGATCGACCTCGTCGCCGAGCGCCTCGCGAAGCGCGCGCATCTCGTCGACGACTCCCTCGGAAGCCGCCGGCGCGGCGTACTTGACCGCGCGAAAGCCCTGCGCGACGTAATTGCGGGCAAGCTCGACGCGCTCGCGAAGCGTCGCACGCGGCAGGCCCGAGACGTATGCGGGAAGCGCTTCGACGGCGCGTGCCCCGAGCCAGGCAGAGAGGGGAACGCCCTCGGCGCGGGCGGCAAGGTCGTACAGGGCGATGTCGATGGCCGCCAGCGCATCACCGTAGTAGCCACCGCTTGCGCCGCGCACGCGCTGCAGGTCGTAGAGGTCCTGCCATATCGTCGCCGCGTCACGCGGATTCCGGCCCACGACGAAGGGCCCCAGCACGTCGTCGATGATCGCCGTCACCGCCCGCGGCGCCACGATGCCGTAGGTCTCCCCCCACCCCACGGCCCCGTCGCTCGCGGTGACCTTCACGACCACCGTCATGTCCGTCGACGGGTAGATCGTGCGGTTGCCGCGGCGGACGAAATACCCCTTCGCGTTGATGCGCTCGCCGGGCCCGAGCGGGCCGAGGTACGGCACGTCGCGCGGCAGCGAGACGACGAAGGTCTCGACGGAGCGAATGGCGACGTCAGGCATGGTCGGCAAGGACCGGCGGGTTCAGGAGATCGCGCACGTCGGCCAGCAGCTCGGCCAGCTCGCGATGATCGCCGGCATCGAGGTCCGGGCCCGCTGCGCGCTTGCCGGCGTGCGCGATGATGCCGCGCCGGCGCAACGTCTCCTTCGTCATGGCCATGCGAAACACCGCCTGGAAGTTCAGCACCGGCAACATGCGGTTGAAAAGATGACGCACCTGTGCGCGGTCGCCTGCACGATGCGCGCGCATCAACGCGACGTGCACCTCCGCGAGCTCGCACGCCGGCATCGTACCGACCGCGCCGCGCGCGAGCTCGTCGGTGATGTAGCGCCCACCCGCGCCGCCGAACACGCCGCGCAAGGAAGGCGGAGCGAGCTGCCGCATGCGCGTGATACGCGCGCCCGACGGCATCGCTTCCTCCTTGACGTACGCGATCTGCCGCACGGCGCGGACGACCTCGCCGACGACTTCGACGGGCAAGCCGCTGCCCGCGGGCGGCGGCGCGTTCTGCAGCACGATCGCCACGTCGCCGGCGACTTGAGCGATGCGCGCGAAGAACGCCGTCACGGCACCCGTCTCGGTGATCGACTTGGGCGCCATGACCATGATGGCGGCGGCGCCCTGCCGCGAGGCGCGCCGCGCGACCGCTTCACTGACGGCGGCCTCGGGCGCCGAGGCGCCGACGACGAACGCGGCCTTGCCGCGCGCCTCCTCGGCGACGAGGTCGGAGAGCCGGTCGCGCTCGGCGGAGGTCAGCGTCTCGAACTCGCTCGCGACGCCGGGAAACACGACGCCGTCGGCGCCCGACGCGATGACGTAGCGCACGATCGCGCGTAGGCCGTCCTCGTCCGGCGATCCGTCCGGATGAAACGGCGTGGCCAGCACCGGGAACACACCGGCGAGCCCCGACTTCATCATTGCAGCCGCTTCCGTCCGCTGGCCATGATCGCCCAGGATTCTACCGGGCGGACCTGCGGCCGCATAACCGACGGCCTCGCGACGGGGGGCCGCGACGCGCGTGACTGCGGAGCTGGTTACCCGGAGGCTCTCGTGGTGGCCAGCCAGGGGACGCCAGCGAAGCGCTCGCTAGGAGCGGTTGAACCGCATGATCGCCCCATCGAGGCAACTGTCGCGCTGACCCGCGGGCCCCTCCACGCAGCTCTTGAGGGCCGCGCGGTAGGCGAGCTCGTTGCCGCTCGAGGCAGACGGGGTCGAGGCCTGATGCTCATGATGAGCGCGGGTCGATTTGTGCGTCGACGCGTGGTGCTTGACTGGCTTGCCCGACGCCGCCTTGGCCGCGTCGTTGCCGGCCGACGTTGCACCGGCGGCAGCGGGCTTCTCCCCTCCGCTCATCGTCGAGCTCTTGCTCTCGGCTCCGTGCGCCTGGCCGAACACCAAAGCAAGCATGCAGCCCCCCAGAATCCAACCCGTCGCGTTCAAAGCATTCATCGTCAACCTCCAAGAATGGGATCGCCACCGCCTCGCAAATTGCTTTCCATGTCCGAGCTGGTCGCCCTCGGTGCCTCCGGCCGCAGCCGCGGTCGAAAGCAATATAGTATTACCCAATATCATCTGTCGCAATCTTTCCTGGCCAGGCGCGTGCTCGCGCGAGAAGCTGGATTCGCCGCATGGACGCGGACCCCGGGGTCGCGTTACCTGGCCGATCCCGCCATCAAGGTAAACTGGCGCGCCGGCCCGTGGACCCCACGGCCCGAGACAGCAGCCAAAGGGACCACGTGACCGGGACAACCTCCAATTCCAGCGTTCGGCGCGCGTCGACTCGGGGGAAGACCGAGGCGAAGCCGGCAAGGACGCGGCAAGCCGGTCGCAATGGATCGCGATCCGCGGAGGCGACCGCCGTGCTCCAACACATCCGCGAGCTCTTTCGCGTGTCGCAGCGCCACTTCAAGCGAATCGAGGCGCGTTGCGGCGTCAGCGGCGTTCAGGTGTGGGCTATAGCCGAATTGCAGGCGCGACCAGGCATGACGATCTCCGAATTGGCAAAGGCGCTATCAATTCACCTGTCGACGGCCAGCAACCTGCTCGACCGGCTCGAGGACAACGGTCTCGCCCGACGCGAGCGCTGCACGCACGATCAGCGGGTGGTGCGCGCTTACGTTACCTCCGCGGGCGACCGGATGCTTCGAAAGGCGCCGAAGCCGGTGCAAGGAGTGATTCCGGACGCGATCGAGCGGATGCCCAGGGCCGCCCTCAGCCGCCTCAATCAAGATCTCGAAAGGCTGTTGGAGCTGGCCTACGTTCGTGATCGACGCGCGGCGATGAAGCCGCTCGCCGAGCCCTGACGCCGCTCTCGCGGCTATTCACTTGAGCGCTTCGCCGGCCCGTTCCTCCCCGTTCGCCTCCGCCCATTGATGCCAGCGGTGCCCGATCTCGAGCCTCGCGCTCGGAGGCAACGCCTGCCACTCCTGAAAGCGCTGACGCGCACGGTTGCGGTCTTCGGCGGAGAGGCGGCTCCATTGCTGCAGGCGGGCTGAAAACCGCCGCTGCCGGTCCGGCTCGAGCCGCGGATACAGGTTCGCCGCAGCCAACAGGCGCCGACGCTGGTAATCCGGAAGGCGATCCCAGTCGCTCGCCACGGGAGCGAGGATCGACCGCTGCAACTCGGAAAGCCCGCTCCAGTCGGGTGCCCGGGAGGCGAGGTCCGCCCCGAGCGATTGACCGCAGGCGATGACGGTCAGAAGCAGCATCGCGACGGCGAGCGGCGCGAGGGGAGCAACATGCGGGCTGTCACGAATTCTCATCGTTCCCGCGGTCTTCGAGCCACCCGACGACGCAGCCCGCGATCGCGCCCAAGACGGCGCCTGCGAGTGCCGCCTCCGGGGGACCTCCAGCCCAAATCCTGAGCGCCGCCGCGACGAGGCCCATCGCCGCGCCAGCCACGGCACCCACGATGATGCCGATTGCAGTGCCAGGAACCCTGTCCGCGGCCGGAGGATCGTGCATGGCTTCCTTCACCAGTCGCTGCCCCTATTTGTAGCCCAAATACATTTTACCTAATATCATTTTACCAAGAAATAAACAAGACGCCTTCCACCGGCGAGGCGCGGCGGCAAGGTGCGCGGGAACGACCCAGCTCGACGGTCGGATGCGAGACGTGCCGGGATGCTAAGGCGCATCCAGCTGGTCGCGCTTGGCCTGCAGGAAAGCGATTAGCATTCCCAACTCTTCCTTGTTCAGGGCTCCGCAGCGAATCTCGAGCTCCAGAAACCTGCCCTCCCCGACGACGCGGGCTCCCGCAACTTCGGCGGTTCCAAACCTCAAGGGGGTTACGACTTGCATGGGCTTCCCAAGATCCGACGTTGAGGCTGTGCCCGACCCGTATGCTTCCACGGGCACGGTGCGCTGCCATCCGCAGCTTTGACCGCGGAGCGGGACTGATGGTTTTGTCGACGTCGGCAGGCGGTGATCGCATCCCGCGGAAGCGG
Source organism: Casimicrobiaceae bacterium (assembly GCA_035499955.1). Taxonomy (GTDB): domain Bacteria; phylum Pseudomonadota; class Gammaproteobacteria; order Burkholderiales; family Casimicrobiaceae; genus VBCG01. Next base: position 3,559 of record DATJXV010000178.1, on the reverse strand, counting down.
CAGCGTCGATCCCGGGCGTTGTCAGATGCCCGTCCGTCGGCCGGATGACAGACGGTAAGATCCGAGACCGATCGCCCGTTTTTCGGTTCCGCTGGCGCCGGGTGCAGGTTCCCTGGACGCGGGCCCACAATGACGCGGTGCCTCGCGGGCCTCGGCGGCAGTTCCGGCTAACGCATTGAGGCAGCTCGGCTTATCTCGGCTATTTGAAGCGGACGAAGATGGACAGGAGACAAGAGGCCGGTCAGCACACGCCGATGATGCAGCAATACCTGCGCGTCAAGGCGGAGCATCCGGACAAGCTCGTCTTCTACCGGATGGGCGATTTCTACGAGCTGTTCTTCGACGACGCGCAGCGGGCGTCGCGCGCGCTCGACCTGACGCTCACCGCGCGCGGGCAATCGGCGGGCGCGCCGATCCCCATGGCGGGCGTGCCCTATCACGCGCTCGAGCCGTATCTCGCGAAGCTCATGAAGCAGGGCGAGTCGGTCGTGATCGTCGAGCAGGTAGGCGACCCCGCGACCAGCAAGGGCCCGGTCGAGCGCAAGGTCTCGCGCATCGTCACCCCCGGCACGCTCACCGACGCCAACCTCCTCGAGGCGAAGCGTGACTGCCTGCTCGCCGCCGTATTCGCCAATGCGAAGCGCGCAGGCGTGGCGCGACTCAACCTCGCCTCCGGCGCCTTTGCGCTGACGGAAGTGCCGCTCGCGGAGGCGGGCGCGGTGCTCGACCGCATCGCCCCCGCCGAATTGCTGGTGCCCGAAGGCGTCGAGCCGCCGGCGTCGCGCAGCCGCATGCCGCCCGTGCGAACGCTGGCGGCCTGGCAATTCGATCGGGCCGGCGCCGAGCGCGCGCTCGCGAAGCAGCTCGGCACGGTGAGCCTCGCGGCCTTCGGCGTCGACGACGTGCCGCTTGCCGTCGGCGCCGCAGGCGCGCTCCTGGCCTACGCCAACGCGACGCAGCAGTCCGCGCTGGCGCACGTGCGCACGATCGAGGTCGAGCGCGAGAGCGCCTTCCTGTCGCTCGACCCCGCCACGCGGCGCAATCTCGAAGTCACGAGCACGCTGACCGGCGACGACGCGCCGACCCTTTGCTCGCTGCTCGACGAATGCGCCACGGCGGCAGGCAGCCGCCTCCTTCGGCACTGGCTCGCGCAGCCGCTGCGCGACCACCAGGCGCTGTCGGCGCGCCACGACGGCGTCGCCGCGTTCAAGGCCTCCGCCCGCGCGCGGCGCGCGCTCGCCGAGGCGCTGCGGCGGACGGTCGACGTCGAGCGTGTGGTCGGCCGCATCGCATTGCGCAACGCGCGCCCGCGCGACCTCGCGGGATTGCGCGACACGTTCACGCGGATTCCGGACGTGACGACCGCTGTGGGGGCATTGGAAGCCCCGCTCGTCCGCTCCGCCGTCGCCGCGCTCGAGTTCGATCCGTCGTGGGGCGCGCTGCTCACGCGTGCGATCGCCCCGGAGCCGTCGGCCATGGTGCGCGACGGCGGCGTCATCGCGCCGGGCTACGATACGGAGCTCGACGAGCTTCGTGCCATCGACGCCAACTGCGGCGCCTTCCTCGTCGACCTCGAAGCCCGCGAGCGCGCCCGGACCGGCATCGCAAGCCTCAAGGTCGAGTACAACCGCGTGCACGGCTTCTACATCGAGGTGAGCCACGCGCAGGCGTCGAAGGTGCCCGACGACTATCGCCGCCGGCAAACGCTCAAGAATGCCGAGCGCTACATCACGCCGGAGTTGAAGGCGTTCGAGGATCGCGCCCTGTCGGCGCAGGAGCGGGCACTCGCGCGCGAGCGGCAGCTGTTCGACGAAGTCCTGGGCCTGCTCGCGCCGGCCATTCCCGCGCTGCAATCCGCAGCCGGCGCGCTCGCGCTCCTCGACGTCCTCGCCACGCTCGCCGAGCGCGCCGACGCGCTCGATCTCGTGCGCCCGGTTTTCCGGCACGAGCCGGGCATCGAGATACGCGGCGGGCGCCACCCCGTGGTGCAGCAGCAAGTCGACACGTTCGTGCCGAACGACGTCGTGCTCGGGAGCGATCGCCGCCTGCTGATCGTTACCGGTCCCAACATGGGCGGCAAGTCGACGTACATGCGGCAGACGGCGATCGTCGCGCTGCTCGCGCATTGCGGCATGTACGTGCCGGCGCAGGAAGCGGTGATCGGTCCGCTCGACGCGATCTTCACGCGGATCGGCGCCGCCGACGACCTGGCCGGCGGGCGCTCGACGTTCATGGTCGAGATGACGGAGGCCGCGTACATCCTGAACCGCGCGACCCCGGAGAGCCTCGTGCTGATCGACGAGATCGGGCGCGGCACGTCGACGTTCGACGGCCTCGCGCTGGCCTGGGCCATCGCGCACCGCCTGGCGGAGCGCAACCGATGCCTCGCGCTGTTCGCCACGCACTACTTCGAGCTGACCGCGCTCGCTGCGGAAATCCCCGGCTGCGCGAACGTGCATTTCGACGCCGCCGAGCATCGCGACGGCATCGTGTTCCTGCATGCGGTCGCGGAAGGTCCGGCCAATCGGAGCTATGGCCTTTCGGTGGCGAAGCTCGCCGGCGTTCCCGCCGAGACGATCCGGCAGGCGAAGGCTTACCTCACACGCCTCGACCAGTTTTCGGCACGCGGCGAGCACCAGGACGATCTGTTCACCGGCCCCGCGAACGCACCCGCGTCGTCGTCCGGCGACGGCCGCGCGGAGGTGGTCGTCGAGCGACTCGCGGCACTGGACCCGGACGCGCTGTCGCCGCGCGAAGCGCTGGAAGCCCTCTACAGTCTGAAGAAATTGCTCTAGTGGTGGTGATGCCCGTGCGGCCCGTGTATATGGCCATGGGCGATCTCTTCCTGCGTGGCGGGACGGACGTCGATCACGGTCGCGTCGAAGCGCAGGCGCTGCCCCGCGAGCTCGTGGTTGGCGTCGAGCACCGCCTTGCCGTCCGCGATATCCGTCACGCGCCACACGACTTCCTGGCCGTCCTGGTCGGCGACGAGATAGCCACCCACGGTCACGTCCGGCGGGAGCTCCGACACGTTCTCCATGCGCACCATCTTCGCGTCGTATTCGCCGAAGGCGTCCTCCGGTTCGAGCGTCACGGAGATCGAATCGCCGACCTTCTTGTTGTTGAGCGCCTCCTCGATCTTGGGAAAGATCCCGGAGTGGCCGCCGTGCAGGTAAACGAGCGGCTCGGGCGATTCCTCGATCAGCTTGCTGTCGGCGTCGAAGAGCCTGAACGAGATCGTGACGGCGGTATTGGCGAAGATGTTCATGAGTCGGTCGGTAGTGTGTGCACGCGCATTGTACAAGGCTCCTGTTACTCTTGCCCCCATGTCGCCCGCTGCCGCCACGCCGCTCCTCGGCGATCGTTCCCCGCGCGCGTTTCTCGCACGCTACTGGCAGCGCCGCGCCCTGCTCGTGCGCTCGGCGGTGCCGGGCTTCGCGGGGCTGTTCACGCGCGAAGCCCTCACTGGGCTCGCGACGCGCGACGACGTCGAATCGCGGATCGTGGTGCGCACGGGCCGCCGCTACGACCTCCTGCATGGCCCGTTTCGCGGCGCAGA
>DATJXV010000177.1:0-38295 GCA_035499955.1 Casimicrobiaceae bacterium | reverse complement strand
CTGCACGGCGTGCCGGTGACGATCAAGGAGAACGTCGACCAGGCGGGTTGCGCGACGGTCAACGGTGTCGAGGCCTTCCGCGACGTGATCGCGCATGCCGACAGCCCGGTCGTTGCCCACTGGAAGAAGGCGGGCGCGATCGTCATCGGACGCACCAACACGCCCGCGTTCAGCTTCCGGCTCGACACCGTGAACGACTTCCGGGGCCGCACCTACTCGCCCTGGTCGCGCGAGCACACGCCGGGCGGAAGCAGCGGCGGCGCTTCGGCATCCGTGGCCGCCGGAATCACGCCGCTCGCGCACGGCAACGACATCGCGGGCTCGGTGCGCTACCCGGCGTACTGCACGGGGCTCGCCGGGTTGCGGCCATCGTTCGGGCGCGTGCCCGCGTACAACCCGTCCGCGAAGGCGGAGCGCACGATCTCGGCGCAGCTCATGTCGGTGCAGGGCGCGCTCGCGCGCTCCGTGCGCGATGTCCGCCTCGGCTTCGAGGCGATGGCGCAGTACGACCCGCGCGACCCCTGGTGGATCCCGGCGCCCCTGAGCGGCCTCGCGGTCGACCGCCCGATTCGCGTCGCAGTGGTCGCCCGCGCCGAGGACCTGGGCGGCGTCGCGCCGTCGAAGCCGGTGGCCGACGCGCTCGCGCAGGCGGCGCGCGCGCTTCGTGATGCGGGCTACGAGGTCGTCGAGGATCGGACGCCGGGGTTTGCACGCGCGTTCGAGCTCTGGTTCGAGATGCTCATCCCCGAGTTCCGCCGCTTCATGCACGCGGACTTCGAGCGCGACGGCGACGCCGGCATCCGCACGGCGATGCGCTACGTCCTCGACAACGTCCCGGAGAAGGACGCCGCGTCGCACCTGCGTGCGCTCGCCGAGCGGACCCGGCTGATCCGCGAGTGGAATCTCTTCCTCACCCACACGCCCCTCGTGCTGACGCCCGTGTGCACCGAGCTGCCCTACGCCCACGGCTTCGACGTGGAAAGCGCCGCACGGACCCTGCGCTTGTGGCGAGAAGCCGCCACGCTGATGGCGGTCCCGGTGTTGGGACTGCCCGGCATGGCGGTCCCGACCGGGTTGGCCGGCGGCCTGCCGGTCGGGGTCCAGATCGTGGGGCCGCGCTTTCGCGAGGACCTGACCCTGGCCGCAGCGGAGGCGATCGAGGCGCGCGCCCCGCGCCTTACGCCGGTCGATCCGGTATGAGGTATCGTGCGCGTGTCGTTTCGCCCTGATCCTTCCTGGAGCTCGCCGATGCTCTCCCGCTACCGCTACCTCGCCGCCGCGTGCCTCGCCGTCGCGCTTTGCGTTCCCGCCCTCGCGCAGACGACGCTGCGGGTGGTCAAGCACTCCGACTTGAAGATCGTCGACCCGATCTGGACCACGGCGTACATCACGCGCGACCACGGCTACATGATCTACGACACGCTGTTCGCGACCGACGGCGGCGGCCAGGTCAAGCCGCAGATGATCGACAAGTACGAGCTTTCGCCCGACAAGCTCACGTGGACGATGACGCTGCGCGACGGCCTCTTGTGGCACGACGGCACGCCGGTCACCGCGGAGGACTGCGTGGCGTCGATCCGCCGCTGGGGCGCGAAAGACGCCATGGGCCAGAAGATGATGTCCTTCGTCAAGGACATGCCGGTGGTCGACGCCAGGACCTTCCGCATTCTGCTCAGCGCGCCGACGGGCCTCGTGCTCACCGCGCTCGGCAAGCCGTCGTCCAACGTGCCGTTCATGATGCCGAAGCGTGTGGCCGCCACCGATCCCAATACGCAGATCTCCGACTACACGGGCTCGGGGCCGTTCGTGTTCAAGACGGACGAGTGGAAGCCCGGCGACAAGGCGGTGTACGTGAAGTTCGACAAGTACAAGCCGCGCGCCGAGCCCTCGTCGGGGCTCGCCGGCGGCAAGGTCGCGAAGGTCGACCGCGTCGAGTGGCGCGTATTCGCCGACCAGCAGACGGCGGTCAATGCGCTCGTCGCCGGCGAGATCGACTTCATCGAGCAGCCGTCGCACGACCTGCTGCCGATCCTGCGCAAGGATCCCAACATCAAGCTCGTCGACTGGAACCCGCTCGGCAACCAATACGCGTTCCGCTTCAATGCCACCGCCAAGCCGTTCGACAACGCGAAGATTCGGCAAGCCGTGGTGTACGCCCTCAACCAGGAGGACTTCCTGCAGGCGGTGATCGGCGACAAGCAGTACTACAAGCCTTGCAAGGCGCTGTTCGTCTGCGGCACGCCCCTGGCCTCCGACAAGGGCATGGACGGACTGATCGAGTCGAACTTCGCGAAGTCGCAGGCCCTGCTGAAGGAAGCAGGCTACGACGGCACGCCGATCGTGCTCCTGCACTCCACCGATCTGCAGGTGCTGACCAACCTCGCGCCCGTGGCCAAGCAGCTCCTCGAGAAGGGCGGGTTCAAGGTCGACATGCAATCGATGGACTGGCAGAGCGTCGTCGCGCGCCGCGCCAAGAAGGACCCGCCCACGCAGGGCGGGTGGCACGCGATGCTCACGTCGTGGGTGTCGGCCGACATTCTCAACCCCGTATCCACCGCGTTCCTCAACGCGAGCTGCGACAAGGCCCCGTTCGGCTGGCCGTGCGACGCCGAGATGGAAAAGCTGCGCGACGACTTCGCGAGGGAAACGGATCCGGCGAAGCAGAAGGCGATCGCCGAGGCGGTGCAAGTGCGCTGGACGCAGTACCCGACGCACGTGCACCTCGGGCAGTGGTACCAGCCGGGCGCGGCGCGCAAGAACATCGACGGCGTGGTCGTGGCGCCGGCGTCGGTGTTCTGGAACATCTCGAAGACGGGGAAGTAAGACGTGGCCCCGGTGAGGGGCGCTCGATGCTCGCCTACATCGCCAAGCGTCTCCTCGCCACGATTCCCGTGATGGCGCTCGTCGCCGTCTTCGTCTTCGCGCTGCTTCGACTTACTCCCGGCGATCCCGCCGCCATCATCGCAGGCTCGGCCGCCACCACGCAGGACGTGGCCGCGATCCGCGTCAAGCTCGGCCTCGACCAGCCGCTCGTGGCGCAGTTTCTCGTGTGGCTCGGCAACATGGCGCGCGGCGATTTCGGCGAATCGTTCTTCTTCAAGAAGACCGTGGCGTCGCTGGTCGCCGACCGCATCGAGCCCACGCTGATGCTCTCGCTCACGACAATGACGCTGTCGATCGCGATCGCCGTCCCCCTCGGCGTGCTCGCCGCGTATCGTCAGGGCACGTGGATCGATCGCATCGTGATGGGCTTCTCCGTGCTCGGCTTCTCGGTCCCGGTGTTCGTGATCGGCTATCTGCTGATCTACGTGTTCGCGATCGAGCTCAACTGGCTGCCGGTGCAGGGCTATCAATCCTTGCGCGACGGCGTGGCCGGGTGCCTCCTGCGGCTCGTCCTGCCGAGCCTCACGCTTTCGGTCATCTACGTCGCGCTGATCGCGCGCATCACGCGCACGAGCGTTCTCGAGGTGCTCGGCGAGGACTATATACGCACGGCGCGCGCCAAGGGCCTCGCCGAGCGCGTCGTCCTCACGCGCCACGCGCTGCGCAACGCCGCGGTGCCGATCGTCACGGTGATCGGTATCGGCGTTGCGCTGCTCATCGGCGGCGTCGTCGTCACCGAGAGCGTGTTCTCGATCCCTGGGCTCGGGCGTCTGACCGTGGATGCGGTGCTCGCCCGCGACTACCCGACGGTGCAGGCCGTCATCCTGCTCTTCTCGTTCGCCTACGTGCTCGTCAACCTGCTGGTCGACGTCTCCTACACGGCGCTCGACCCGAGGATCGGCTATTAGCGCGACCGCCGACGCCCTCGGGCTCGAAGCACCGCAAGGGCCGGCGCCCGTTGCGAGCACCCACGTAGCCCGCCGCCTGGCGCGCAATCCGGTCGTCGTGGTCGGCGCGCTGATCCTGCTCGTCATCTGCAGCATCGGGCTCGCCGCACCCTTGCTGACGCCGCTCGATCCCGGCGCGATCGACCCCGCCTTCCGCAACAAGGTCCCCGGCACCGAGCAGACGGTCCGCGCCGCGGACGGGACCAAGACGACCGTCACGCACTGGATGGGCACCGACTCGCTCGGCCGCGACGTCTACGCCCGCGTGATCTACGGCGCGCGCGCCTCGCTCACCGTCGGCATCGCCGTGGCGGCGATCAGCGTCGCCATCGGCCTCGGCATCGGCCTTGTCGCCGGCTACTTTCGCTGGGTCGACGCGATCGTCATGCGCTTCATGGACGGCCTCATGGCGATTCCCGCCATCCTGCTCGCCATCGCGCTCGTGTCGCTGTCGTCCGCCGGCCTCGCGATCGTCATCGTGGCGATCGTCGTGCCGGAGATACCGCGTGTGGTGCGCCTTGTCCGCTCCGTGGTCCTGTCGATCCGCGAGGAGCCGTACGTCGAGGCGGCGATCGCGGTGGGCACGCGCACGCCGCTGATCCTGGTGCGCCACGTGCTGCCCAACACGGTCGCGCCGCTGATCGTGCAGGCGACCTACATCGCTGCCACCGCGATCCTCATCGAGGCCATCCTTTCCTTTCTCGGCGTAGGCATCCCGCCGCAGACGCCCACGTGGGGCAACATCATGGCGGAAGGCCGCACGCTGTTTCGCGTCTTCCCGCACAACATCCTCTATCCGGGCATCTTCCTGGCGCTGACCGTGCTCGCCGTGAACATGCTGGGGGACGGATTGCGCGACACGCTCGACCCCAGAATGAGCAAGCGCCTATGAGCGCACCGGTGCTCGAGGTCCGCGGATTGACGGTCACGCTGCCTCCCGACGCTGACCGGCGCCTCGCCGTGTCGGACGCGAGCTTCGCGGTCGATCCCGGGGAGATCGTCTGCCTCGTGGGGGAGTCGGGCTCCGGCAAGAGCGTCATCGCGCATGCGGTCATGGGCCTTCTGCCGAAGGCGCTTGCCGCCTCGGCCGGCGAGGTCCTGCTCTCCGGCGAGAACGTGCTTGCGGCGAGCCAAGCGCGCCTGCGCGCCCTGCGCTGCACGCAGATGGCGATGATCTTCCAGGAACCGATGACGGCGCTCAATCCGGTGATGCGCTGCGGCGACCAGATCGACGAAGTGCTTGCGACGCACACGAAGCTCTCCCCCGCGAAGCGCCGCGCCAAGGTTCGCGAGACCGTGCGCGCCGTGCACATGCCCGACGTCGAGCGGATGATCGCGTCCTATCCGCACCAGCTCTCGGGTGGGCAGCGGCAGCGGATCATGATCGCGATGGCGCTCGTGCTCGAGCCCTCGCTGCTCATCGCCGACGAGCCGACCACCGCGCTCGACGTCACCACGCAGGCGCAGATCCTGTCGCTCATTCGCGAGCTCATGCGCGCTCGGGGCACCGGCGTCCTGTTCATCACGCACGACTTCGGCGTCGTGGCCGAAATCGCGGACCGCGTCGCCGTGTTGCGGCGAGGCGAGCTGGTCGAGGTCGGGACGATGCGGCGGGTGCTGACGACCCCGGCGCACGAGTACACGAAGATGCTGATCGACGCGGTCCCTTCGCTCACGCCCAGGCAGCGTGCGGAAGCGGCGGCGCCCGTCGTCGTGCGCGCGGAAGGCCTGTGCAAGACCTACGTACGGCGAAGCTGGCTCGGGCGGGCGGGCGGCGACATCGCCGCCGCCACCGACGTGTCGTTCGAGGTGCGCAAAGGAGAGACGGTGGGCCTCGTCGGCGAGTCCGGGTCGGGCAAGAGCACGGTGGCGCGATGCGTGGCGCGTCTGATTACGCCCACACGCGGCAGGATCGTGGTCGGTGACGCCGACTTCGCGTCGCTGTCGCGCGCGCAGCTCCGCGCGTTGCGGCGCCGCGTGCAGATCGTGTTCCAGGACCCGTACCGCTCGCTCAACCCGCGGCGCACGGTGGGCGCCGCCATCGTCGAAGGGCCGATGAACTACGGCATGCCGCACCGCGAGGCGATGGCGCGCGCGCACGAGCTGATGGAGCTCGTGCACCTGCCGCCGGCGGCGCTCGATCGCTACCCGCATCAGTTCTCGGGCGGCCAGCGCCAGCGCGTGTGCATCGCCCGCGCGCTGGCGATGTCGCCCGACCTGCTGATCGCCGACGAGGCGGTCTCGGCGCTCGACGTCTCGGTGCAGGCGCAGGTGCTGGCGCTCCTCGACGAGATCCGGCAGCGGCTCTCGCTGGCGATGCTGTTCATCACGCACGACCTGCGCGTGGCGGCCCAGGTGTGCGATCGCGTCGCGGTGATGACGCGCGGCCGCATCGTCGAATACGGCCCCGCCGCGGAGGTTTTCGCGCATCCGCGCGACGATTACACGAAGTCGCTGCTCGCGGCCGCACCCGGCCGTCACTTTGCGTTCGGCCGCGCTGCGGGGTGACGGATCGTGTCTCAGGCGTTGCGCAGGGCGGCCAGATCGATCTTCTTCATTTTCATCAAGGCGACCATCGCGCGCCCTGCCCTCACCGCATCCGGACCGCTCAGTGTCTGCGCGATGTCGTCGGGGACGACCTGCCACGAGAGTCCGAACCTGTCCTTGAGCCAGCCGCATTGCTGCGCGGCGGGGTCGGATTCCACCGTCAGCGCATTCCAGTAGTAGTCGATCTCCTCCTGGCTCGCGCAGTTCACCTGCAGCGATACGGCCTCGTTGAACCGGAACAGCGGGCCGCCGTTGAGCGCCGTGAACGATTGCCGTTCGAGCTCGAAGCCGATCGCCATCACCGAGCCGGGCGGCCGCCCGTGCACCTCGCGGCCGGCCTCGCCGTAGTACGACGTGGTGACGACCCTCGAATTCTTGAAGATGCGCGTGTAGAACGCGACGGCGTGCTCCGCCTCGCTGTCGAACCACAGGCAGGGCGCTATCTTGCTGGCGGCTAGCATGTTCCGAACCTCCGGATCAGGTGATGCGGCCGCGGATCGCGAGCGCGCGCGCGACGAGCGCGATCGAGCCGTCGGGGCGCGCAGGCAATCGCTCGCGCAGACGTTCGCGCAGGCGATCGCGCGCCGCTTCAGGGAGCGACATCGCGTACGACGGCGCAGGCCCCTGTCCGCCCGTGAACGGGAGCCAGTAGTCGTCGAAATCGGCGAACACGGTGTCGACGTCGATGACTGTCTGCACGATGTCGCGCATGCCGGCGCGTGCGAACAGCGCGGCGAGCGCGTCGGGCTTGCACAACGCAAAGCGCGCGCCTTCGTCGAGCTTGGCGGCGTTGTCGTCGATCTCCGCGGCGGCGTCCCAGAAGCAACGCATGAGGTCCATGCGGCCGGCGTAGTCCCATACGTATGCGGCGACGGTGCCGCCGCTGCGCGCCACGCGCGCCATCTCGACCACGCCGGCCGCCGGATCGGGCACGAAGTTGAGCACGAGCGCCGACAGCACGGCATCGGCCTCGGCGTCGCGAAGCGGAATCGATTGCGCGCTGCCCGCGCGAAGCTCGGCGCGGCCGCGCAGGCGCGCCGCCGCCGTCTCGCGGAATCCGTCCGAGGGCTCGACGCCGATGACGCGTGCCGGCGCGGCATGGTCGAGGACGGCTTCGCACAACGCTCCCGTCCCGCAGCCGACGTCGACGACGGTGCAGCCCGTCGGCAGGCCGAGCCACGCGACGAAACGCGACGCGACCTTGCGGCTCCAGCGCCCGACGTAGCGCTCGTACGGGTCGCCGCTTTGCCAGGCGTCTGCGATGGCGCTCACGTCATGGCGCGCCGGAATCGCGCCACCGCCTCGGCGAGGCGCGCCTCGTCTGAGGCGAAGCACCAGCGCACGTAGCCCTCGCCCTCCGGCCCGAACGCGCGTCCCGGCGCAAGCCCCAGCCGCGCCTCGTGCACGAGCCGCTTGCAGAAGGTGAGGCTGTCGCCGAGCCCGCGCACGCGGAAGAACGCGTACATGGCGCCCGCCGGCGCTGCGACCTCCACGCCGGGCACGCGCGACAGCGCGCCGACGAGGTAGTCGCGGGCGCGGCGGAACCGTTCGCGCGTGTGCGCCACGGTCGCCTCGCCCTTGGTGATGGCGGCCACGCCCGCGTGCTGCACGAACGCGGGCGAGCACGATGTGTTGTACTCGATGAGCTTGCCGAGATCGGGCATGAGCGGCGACGGCGCGACGATCCAGCCCAGGCGCCACCCGGTCATCAGCCACGACTTGGAAAAGCTGTTCACGCTGATGACGCGTTCCTCGGGCGCCGCGAGATCGAGGAACGAAGGCGCGGCGCGCGTGTCCTCGCGGTAATAAAGCCGCTCGTAGACGTCGTCGGCGACGAGCCAGATCCCGTGACGACGGCAGCGCGCGAGGATCGCCTCTTGCTCGGCGCGCGTGAGCGTCCAGCCGGTGGGATTGTTGGGCGAGTTGACGAGCAGCAGCCGCGTGGCGGGCGTCAACGCCGCGAGCAGGCGGTCGAGGTCGAGCCGCCACTCGCCGTCGCGGCACGAAAGCGCGACGCACTCGACGTTGCCGGAGAGAATCTTCGGGATCTCGACCAGGTTCGGCCACAGCGGCGTGACCACGACGACGCGGTCGGCGGGCGCCACCAGCGCCTCCACGACGAGCAGGAGTGCCGACATGCCGGACGCCGTGACGGCGATGTTGTCGTCCGCGGTGGGGCGGTGAAGCCACGTCAGGTAGTCCGCGATGCCCTCGCGCAGAGGAGGTATGCCGAAGTTCTGCGTGTAGAAGGTCTCGCCGCGGGCGAGCGAGGCGGCGCCGGCGTCGCGGATGAACGCCGGCGTGACCTCATCGGGCTCGCCGAACCAGAAGGCGAGCACGTCGGGCTCCGACATGCCTTCGTTGGCCACCTCGCGGATGAGCGAAGGGACGAGGGCGCGTACCGCCGCGCGCGCGGAAGTGTCGGGGATGGCGGACTCGTCCGGCATGGCCCCTTATACTTCGCGGCCGGAGCGCATGGCAACCCACGGGCTGCCGGCCGGCGGCACGGCGCGCGAGAAGCGGCGTTCGCCGTTATCATTGCGACGCCAGGCGGGAAACATCGCCCACAAAGCATACGAAGGGGAGGCGTCATGAACGTGTACGGGATCACGAACTGCGACACCGTCAAGGAAGCGCGGCAGTGGCTTGCGCAGCGCGGCGTCTCGCATCGCTTCGTAGACTTCAAGAAGACCCCGCCCACGCGCGAGAAGCTCGCGGCCTGGTGCGCGGCAGCCGGCTGGCAGACCCTGCTCAACCGGCGCGGCACCACCTGGAAGAAGCTCGAGCCGGAGGCGCAGGCGCGCGTGGTGGACGAGCGTTCGGCGATCCAGTTGATGGTCGCCAACCCGACCGCGATACGGCGGCCGGTCGTCGAATCGGAGGAGGGCATCCTGGTGGGCTTCGACCGCGGAGAATGGGAGCGCACCTTCCCGGGCTGACAGTCGCAGCGCAATGAACTATTCGCCGGCCACCATCCTCTGGAGCGTGCTCGGCATTCTCGTGAGCGGGTCTCTCGGCGCTTTGGCGGGCTATTCGCTCGTCTGGGCGGTCGGACTCGCGGGCATTCCCGCCGCCGTCGTCGCGGTGGTCGTCGGCATGGTGACGGCGACAGGCGTGTGGCTCGCGATTACCCTGGTCCTTCGCCGCGCCGGCATGGTGCGATGAACGAGGGCACGCGCGACGCGATCGCCAGCGAGCTGCTCGACGCCTTCGAACGCGGCACGGCGATCTCGTCGATCAGCGCGAGATACGTGGGCTTCGACGTCGAAGCGGCCTACGAAGTCCTGCGCGAGATCGACCGTCGGCGAGCGGCCGGCGGCTGGCGGCCGGTCGGGCGCAAGATCGGATTCACCAACCGCACGATCTGGCCGCGCTACAACGTCTACCGTCCGATGTGGGCGCACGTGTGGCGCGAGACGGTGCAGCACGCGCCGGAAGGCCGCGCGGTGTTCTCGCTCGCCCGCACCGCCGAGCCGCGTATCGAGCCCGAGGTCGTGTTCGGGATTTCGGGACCGGTGCCGGCCACCGACGACGCGGCCGCGGTGCTGGGCGCGGTGGCGTGGATCGCGCCCGGCTTCGAGATCGTGCAGTCGCACTTTCCGGGCTGGAAGCTCACGTCGCCCGACTGCACCGCAGCGTTCGGCCTGCATCGCGCGCTCGTGGTCGGGCCGCGCGTGACCATCGCCGCAAGCGATCGCGACTCGCTGCGCGAGCGGCTGCCCGTGTTCGAGCTCACGCTGCGTCGTGGCGGCGACACGGTCGACCGCGGCGTTGGCGCCAACGTGCTCGACAGCCCGTTGCTCGCCCTCGCCCATCTCGCGCGCGTGCTGTCCGGGCAGCCAGCGATGCCGCCGCTCGCGGCGGGCGAATTCGTCACCACGGGCACCATCACGGACGCGTGGCCGGTCGAGGCAGGCGAGACGTGGTCGAGCGACTACGGGGCCCTCGGCATCGCCGGACTGACGCTCGAGTTTTCGTAAGCGGGCTCGTCCGGTGGAATCACCACTTTTTTTGCGAGAGTCCCGACCATGAAGTGTCTCGTTCCCTTCGTTGCAGCGGTCGCGCTCGCCGCATGCGCAACTCCTGATGACCAATCCCGCACCGCGCAGGACAGGGAGCCCAAGGAATACAGGACGGGCAGCCACCTCCCGGTGCGCAACCCGTCATCGTCGACGTCGTCGACCGTGACCGCGGACACGCCGGCGATGCAATCGCCCGTTCTGCGTCCGAACTAGCGCACGGTCAAGCCACGCTTCTGGTGCCAGCCGGCGATGCCCTCGCGCGGGTATTCGCGGAAGTGCGTGTGCTTGCGCCCCTTGGGAACGTCCGTCCAAGGGGCCGCATAGTTGAGCATGAGCTCGACCTCTTCGGGCGGCTTGGGCAACGGCGTGTCGATGGCCGATGCGAACGGGTACACCCATTGCGCCCAACGCGGATCGGAGACCCACAGCGCGCTGCCGCAACGGCTGCAGAAGTATCGCCGGGCCGGCGACAGGTGCGCTCTCGATTCGCCCTTCTCCTTGATCCGCGCGCGGTAAACGCTCGTCCATTTGCCGCCGCGCACCTTGAGCGTCGTGGCGTCGCCCATGATGTTGATCGAGTAGCCGCCGCCGCCCTGCGTCTTGCGGCAGATCGAGCAGTAGCAGCGCATGTACGGGTACGGCGTGTGCGATTCCACGGTGAAGCGCACGCGGCCGCAGGAGCAGCTTGCGGCAAGCAGCATGGTGACCTCCCTTGCAGGTTCATAGGATCATAGCGCTGTAATCGAACGCGCTGGCCACACGACATTTGCGCGGAAGGAAGGATTTCCCATGGGACGCATCAGCACCGAAGTGAGGTTTCCGGGCGCGACCGGGGCGATGCTGGCCGCGCGCCTCGACGTGCCGAGCGGCCAGGCGCCGCGCGCCTACGCGCTCTTCGCCCACTGCTTCACCTGCTCGAAGGATACGAGGGCGACCTCGCTCGTCTCGGAAGCGCTCGCCGACGCCGGCCTCGCGACGCTGCGCTTCGACTTCACCGGCCTCGGCGGGTCGGAAGGCGAGTTCGCCAACACCGACTTCAGCTCGAACGTCGCCGATCTCGTGGCTGCCGCCCGGTGGCTCGAGTCGGCGCATCGGGCGCCCGCGCTCCTCGTCGGCCACAGCCTGGGCGGCGCCGCCGTGCTCGCGGCCGCGGCGCGAATCCCGTCGGCACGCGCGGTTGCAACGATCAACGCGCCCTCCGACCCCGCGCATCTCGGCAAGCTGTTCGCGGGACGCGAACAGGACATCCGCAGCAAGGGCTCCGCCGAGGTCGACCTGGCCGGCCGCCGCTTCACCATCCGCCGCGAGTTCCTGGAGGACATCGCGATGCAGAAGGTGACGCAGGCGGCGGCTGGGCTGCGGCGCGCGCTTCTCGTGCTCCATGCGCCCGCCGACACGATCGTGTCGATCGACCACGCCTCCGCCATCTTCCTCGCGGCGAAGCATCCGAAGAGCTTCGTGTCGCTCGACACCGCCGACCATTTGCTCACGCGCCGCGAGGATGCGCGCTACGCGGCGAGCGTGCTCGCGTGCTGGGCGTCACGGTACCTGCCGGAGGCCGCGCCGGAGGACTCGCCCGGTCCGCGTGACACGGTGACCGTCACCGAGACGAGGCACGGCAAGTTCCAGCAGCGGGTCACGATAGGGCCGCATCGCCTCATTGCCGACGAGCCCGCCGACGTCGGCGGCATGGACAGCGGGCCCACGCCCTACGACCTCCTGCTCGCGGGCCTCGGGGCGTGCACGTCGATGACGGTGCGCCTGTACGCCGACGCCAAGGGCATCCCTTTGACACGCGTGGCGGTCGACCTCATGCACACCAAGACCTACGCCACCGATTGCGCCGAGTGCGAGACCAAGGAAGGCAAGATCGACCGCATCGAGCGCGTGCTGCGCCTCGAAGGCGACCTTGACGACGCGACGCGGGCGAAGCTGCTGGAGATCGCCAACAAGTGTCCGGTGCATCGCACGCTCGACAGCAAGACGTGGATACCGACGCGGCTCGCGACGTGACGGGGCTCATGTTGCGTGCAAGGTGATGAAAAAAAGGGCAAATCGATAGCCCAACACGTGTACAGGTGCAGCGGGAAGGTCACGCGGCCCACGGCCGGCGACGAATGCGACCATTGCCGACGTCGCGGCGAGCGGTTCGGCGCGACGCATTTTCCTCAGGGACAAGGACGGCGAGAAGATCGTGGTCGTCGGAAACACCGTGCCGGTGGTGACGGGCGCGACCGGCGACCTGTCCATGTTGACGCGCGGGGCGCACGCCGTGGTGACGGTGGCCAAGCAGCTCGATGGGACCCTGACATCCGACCGTGTCACCGTCGGCATGAACGGACTGGTGCCGCCGATCTGACGTTCGCTACGGCGCGCCCGGCCGCTTGCGAAGGCTCGTGTCCCGCCACGACTCGATACAGACGAACTGCATACGGCCGGGCCGCTCCTTCGTGAAGGGGCACACGTTGAAGGTGGCCCACGCCTCCGTGTCGAAGCCGTCCATTCGCGACGCGAGGCCGGGAGGCAGCTCGTCATGGCGTATGCCCAGAAGGCGCGGCGTCCCGACGCGCCAAATGCGCGCGCTCGGCGTTCCATTCCAGAACGAGAGCCGTCCTCGCACTTCGAAGCACGGAGCGACGATCGCGGGATTGGCAGCGCACGCATCGTCGGCGGCCGGCAAGCCCGGCGACCACGCTATCAGCGCACCTGCGAAGGTCGCGAAGCGCACGCGGCGCCTGACGGCTGAGGTGGCCGCCGGGATCGCAGTCATCGCTTCAAAGGCCCTGCGATCGTGATGTATGGGAGCATGGCCGTGTCTGCTTGCCGGCGAACTCTACGCCGCTTCCGCCACCACGACGTAGCGCAGCGGTCCGCCCGGGTTGAGCGCGTCGAACGGATAGCACGTGACGAGCGTCAGCGTGGGCACCGGCGTGTCGCGCGGAAGGCGAAGCGCCCGATAGTCGGTGACGTACGCGCCGCGGATGCGGAAGTGGCGCGTCGCGCCGTCGGCGCGCTCTACGACGAGCTCATCGCCCGGCGCGACGGTGCGCAGGAAGCGGAAGTGCGTGTCGCGGTGTGCGGTCAGGATCGCGTTGCCGGCGTCGCCGGGCAGCGCGGAGCCGGGAAGATGCCCCGGGCCGAACGCGAGCGTGCGCCCCGACGCGCCGGCGAGCACGAGAACGTCCGCGTCCTGCGCCGGCGCCACGAGGCGCACCACCGGGTACGTGTCCGCCCACGGCCACGGCATCACGGCTTCGCCGGTGATGCGGGTGCGGTCCCACGCGTTGTGCAGCAGCCACTGCGCCACTTGCGCTTTGGCGAGGATGTACGCGCCGCGGCCGAGGCTGGCGGCGCCCACGAGCGCGAGCAATACGATACAGATGGCGAACAAACGCTGCCGGCACTGTATCGCTTTAGAGCGGGCAGCCGATCTGCCGGGGATCGGGGAAGACTCGTCCCGCTGGTATCGAAACGCGATCCCGGGCGCGGCCGCCCTCATCCAGTTGCGTGCCGCACCGTCCGCACGGACGAAAGGTCCTCCCCGATCCCCGGTGATGGTCATGATTGCGACTCTCCTTCGGTAACTCAACATCCGTGCCCGGTCAGCGAAGCGCTCGGCGCGTTCATGCCGGGCTTTGCCTCGCTCGACAGCAGCACGTACCACGTGCCCGCATTGTTGCCGTTCACGTAGACGATGAAATCGGGGAGGCCGTCGCCGTCGATGTCGCCGGCGATCTCGATCTCGCTGTCCCAGCCGAAGCCGTCGAGCACGTACTCGAAGCGGCCGACCTTGTGCTCGATCACGTAATGCGCGCCGGCGCGGCCCTTGTACCCGTTGTTGACCGTGAGGGAGAACGGCGTCGCGCCGAGCGCGAGCGCGTACGTCTTGCCGTTGGTCGGGATCAGCGCGCGGCGGCGCAGCGGCACCTCGGGTATCGGCCCACGGCGCAAGGCGACGTGCGGCAGGTTGAGATAGAACAGTTGGCCGAGCGCCGATTGCAGCGTCGCGCCGTTCTCGAGCGTGGCGGTCTCGAGCTCGCGGACGAACTGCGGCCGGCCCGGCGTGTCGGGAATACGGTTGAGGTACAGGCCTGCGCTGTCCTTGACGAGCACGAACCATCCCTTCTCCGGAAGGTTCGCGGGCAGCGGGTCGAACGATCCCGCGTCGCCATCGTAATGACCCGGCAGGAGCAGCACGTTCGCAGCCTTCGGCGTGCGCGGCTCCGCGTCGGCCGTGCCGGCGGCCACGGCGGTGAGCGCGACCGCAGCGAGGATCGCGGCAGCGGCGCTTCCGGCGCGCAACCGCAGGGCGAGCGCGCCCGCGGCCATCAGCGCCAGCGCGCCGGCCACGATCAGGAGCGGTGCGGGCGTGGCCGTGCGTGGGAGCTGGTCGAAGCCGGTCAGGCCGTCGGGAATATTGCCGGGCACCGCGGTTTTGGACGCCGCGATGCCGGCCGGCCTCGAAGGGGTGACATCCACCGCGACGAGGCTCGTGAACTTGCTGACGAGATGATGGGCGATCGCGACATCGAGCACGGCAGCCCGGATGTCCTCCTGCGGCGCGCCCTGGCGTCGCGCGTCCATGAGGGCGTCGATCTTGGCGCGCGCCCACAACACGCTCACGCCTGGCTCGCCTGCGCTCGCGAGCGAGGTTGGGAGCAGCGTGCCCCACACGGCGCCGGCGCGGCGGCCGGAGAGCGCGATGTTGCCGCTCTCGGCATTCGCGGCGTACTGCGCCGAGATCATGACCGGCTCGCCTGCGTACAGGTCGGGCACGATGCGCGGCCACACGTCCGCGCCGGCGGGCCACGCCACCGCGATGTCCGTGAGCGCGGGACTCTCCAGCTTGCGGAAGAGGGCGGTCATCTTGGCCTCGACTTCGCGCACGTCGCCGATCGCCGTATAAGTGCCGTGTCCGAATTGCGCCGCCTTGGTCATGAAGAACATGTTCGGCGCGGGTCCGATGCCGACGGTGAACAAACGGCGGTCGCCGACGCGCTGCGCGACCATCTTGAGGATCTCGTCCTCGTTGCCGACCGCGCCGTCGGTGAGGAACACGACCTGGCGCAGGATCGACGATTCGCGCGCGCCGGCGAGCGCGATGTCGAGCGCCGGCAGCATTTCCGTGCCGCCGCGCGCGCGCAGTGCCGCGACGAATTGCTTGGCGCGGCCGAGGGTGGCGGCGTCGAACGGCACCGGCGCGGCGAACAGCGAATGCGTGACGGAGTTGAACTCGATCACGTTGAAGCGGTCGCCGTCCTGCAGGCGGTCGAGCGCCATCAGGAGCGCATTGCGCGCCTGCTCGATCGAGACACCTTCCATCGAGCCCGACGTGTCGATGATGTAGGTGACCTCGCGCGGCGGGCGCGGCGTGTCGTTCTTCGGCATCGGCGGCGGCAGCGCCATCAGCAGCGCATAGGTCTTGCCGTCCTTCGTCTCGGTGAACAGCGCCGCGCCTGGCCCGGCCCCGACGTCGGGCGTCCACGCAAGCTCGAAGTCGCGAGCCGCCGGGACCGGGCCGTCGACGAGCGTCATGTGGTAGCGATGATCCGGCCGCGCCTCGATGTTCATCGGGTGATACGGGCTCGACAGGTTCGCGAGCGGGAAGCCGGCGTTGAGGTCGACCGTGATGCGCACCGGAAGCACGTAGCCTTCGCTGCGCGGGACGACGGGCGGCGTGATGCGGTCGGCGTCGAGGACGGCTTGCGTGGGCGCGGACCAGCCCATGCCTTCGCCGAGCGACGCGACCGCCTCGCCGGGGATGTAGCGCGGCGTGATCGCCATCGGGAAGCGCAGGCGGAACGTGCCGTCGTCGTAGCGCAGCGTCTCCTGGTATTCGATCGTCACCGCGATCTCGTCGTGCGGGCCGATGTTGGCGACACTCGACGTGAACATGTTCGGCCGCTCCTCGTCGAGCAGGCTCGCCTTGCGGCCTTCGCTCTTGGCGGCCTCGTAGGTGCGCTTCGCTTCGCCGCGCTCCTTGATCATCCCTTCGATCACGCGGTCGCCGACCTTCATGTGCAGGTGGTCGACGGCGGCCTGCTCGGGCAGCGGCAACACGTACACGCCTTCGCGCCACTCGTCGGTCGGGTTGACGAAGCGCTGCTCGACCGTCACCCGCGCCACGATGCCGCTCACGCTCATGCGAACGTCGGTGAAGACGAGCGGCGTGGCGGAGTTCCCGCCTGCGTCGTCCTTGAGGTAGAGCATGCCGCCCGTCCGCGCCGCCGGTGACGCGACCGCGGGCGTGATGACGATGAACACGGCGAGCGCGAGCACGACGCTCACGAACAGACCCGCCGCAAACGCCTCCAGCACGAAGCGCCCAAGCTCGCGCCACTCGCGCCGCCCGATCACCGCCCTGCCCGTATCCGCCATGGTTGCGAAGCCCCGACCGTTTGGATTCGTGAGCCGGCGGTTTGGCCCATTCTGCCCATCGGAAGGCGCCCGCCGGCGACACGCCCTCGATGCGACGCATTTCGCGCGCGCACTGCGGCGCCGCTCGGCGGAAAAAGCGGCAGGGCTGGGAACAAATGTGGCAAACCAATGACAACTGGGTCAGCCGGTGCAGCGTGAGCATAGCGGCTGCGCTATAGTCGGCCGCAGGCTCTCTGATCCCTGATACCCGATCCCTGATTCCTGATGCGCCGCATCGCCATCGTCGAGGACGAGCCCGCCATCGGTGCCAATTACGCGGAGGCGCTGCGCCGCCACGGCTACGAGGTCGCCACGTATGCCAACCGGCCGGAGGCGCTCGCCGCGTTCCGCACGCGACTCCCCGATCTCGCGCTCGTCGACATCGGCCTGGGCGACGACGTCGACGGCGGCTTCACGCTCACGCGCGAGCTGCGGGCGCTGTCGGCCACGGTGCCCATCATCTTCCTGTCGGCGCGCGACTCGGACTTCGACATCGTCGCCGGGCTTCGCCTTGGCGCCGACGACTACCTCACCAAGGACGCTAGCCTGCCGCATCTCGCCGCACGCATCGCGGCGCTGTTTCGGCGCAGCGAGCTCTTGAGCGCGCCACCCGCCAGCGAGGACATCGTGGAGCGCGGCGCGCTGCGTCTCGACGTCAAGCGCCTCACCGCCGACTGGCAGGGCAAGCGCGTGGACCTCACGCTCACCGAGTTTTGGATGGTGCATGCGCTGGCGCGCCACCCGGGCCACGTCAAGGACCGCGATGCGCTCATGCGCGACGCGAGCATCGTGGTCGACGACAGCACGATCACGTCGCACATCAAGCGCATCCGCAAGAAGTTCCAGGCGATCGATCCCACCTTCGACCGTATCGCGACGGTGTACGGGATGGGGTACCGGTGGGGCGAATGAGGTTGTGAAGCTGCCACGCATCGCGCTGGGCATCCGCGCGCAACTGCTCCTCGTCCTCACCGTTTTCCTGGCGTTGCCGTGGCTCGGCCTGTCGTACGTGCGCGAGCTCGAGCGCTTCCTGCGCGACGCGCAGGAGCGCACGCTCGCCGGCACGGCGCAGGCGGTCGCCACCGCGCTGCACGACCGGCCGCGCCTTTTCGCGACACCGCCCGACCCGATCGCTTCGTTCGCGCGCGAGCGCGCCGACGACCGTGCGTCCGGCGCGTCGCTGCCGCCCTCGGCCTCCCCGGAGATCGCGCAGATCATCGAGGGTCTGTCGCGAACGACCGCGCGCATCTGGGTGATCGACCGGCAGGGTGTGGTGCTCGCGCGCGCCGGCTCGCTCTTCCCGCCGGCCTCGCCTTCGCCACCGGAGTCGACGTGGGGGCGCGTGCGCCGCGCCACGGTCGGCCGCCTCTACCAGGCGGTGCTCGACCAGCCGTCGGATGATTTCAGCGACGACGCCGCAACCCAGGGCGCGCCGCACGGGCGCGACGTCGAGGGCGCGCTGGCCGGGATTCTCACCACGGACCGCCGCCCGACCTCGGACGGCAAGGCGGTGATCGTCAGCGCCGCGCACCCGATCTGGGTGGGCGACGAGGTACGCGGCGTTGTCGTCGCCGAGCAGACCGGCAACGCCGTGCTCGCCGAGCGCAACCGCGCTTTCGAGCGGCTGTTCAACATCGTGCTGGCCGTGCTGCTCGTGGGCTCGCTCGCGCTGACCGCGTACGCGACGTGGCTCTCCTCGCGCATCCGCCGCCTGCGCGATGACGCCGAGCGCGCCATCGACGAGCAGGGACGGGTGCGCGCGCCGCTTGCTAGCTCCGGCGCGGGGGACGAGATCGGCGACCTGTCGCGCAGCTTCAGCAGCGTGCTCGCTCGGCTGTCGGAGTACGCGAGCTACCAGGAGAAGATGGCGAGCCGGCTGTCGCACGAGCTGCGAACGCCCATCGCGGTAGTGCGCAGCTCGCTCGACAACCTGAAGGCCTCGCCGCTGCCGGCGGAAGCGCGCGTGTACATGGCGCGGGCGCAGGAAGGGCTCGCGCGCCTGACGCAAATCCTCACCCGCATGTCGGAGGCGGCGCGGCTCGAGCAGAGCCTGTCCGACGTGGAGCGCGTGCGCTTCGACCTCGTGCCCGTGGTCACGGGGTGCGTGGAAGGCATCCGGCTCGTCTACCCGGAAGCGCGCATTGCCTGTGCGGTGCCGCCCGAGACGGTCGAGATCGACGGCGCGCCCGACCTCATCGCCCAGATGCTCGACAAGCTCCTCGCCAACGCGGTCGAGTTCGCGGCGGGGAGTGCGATCGCCGTCCGCGTGGAGGCCGCCTCCTCGAGCGTTGCGATCGCCGTCGACAACGACGGCCCGCTGCTGCCCGAGGGCATGGAGGGCCGCCTGTTCGAATCCATGGTGTCGGTGCGCGCCGCCGCCGGCGGCAACGAGCCGCACCTGGGACTCGGCCTGTACATTGCGCGCGTCATTGCGCAGTTCCACGGCGGTACGGTGGCCGCCGCGAACAAGGCCGACGGATCGGGCGTGGTCGTGACCGTGACGCTGCCCAGGCTTGCCTAGCGGCGCTTGGGCTGCGCCTTCGCCCGGTCCACATCGACGGCTTTCATGCCGAGCTGGTCGACGAGGAACGCATACTCGTCGGTCCTGCCGGCGATGCGCAGATCGAGCGACGTTCCGATCCCGTGCCCGGCTCCCGTCTGGGTGACCAGCAGCACCGGGTTGGACGACGACGTCGCGGCCTGCAGGCGCGCCGCCATCTTGCGCGACTCGTACGGCGCCACGCGGCCGTCGTTCTCGCCGGTCGTGAGCAGCACGGCCGGGTAGGCCACGCCGTCGCGCACGCGCAGGAGGGGCGAATAGTCGTAGAGGGCCTTGAACTGCGCGGGATCCCTGATGGAGCCGAACTCCGTCGTGTTGTACTCGCCGTTGGGCTGCGCTTCCCAGCGCATCGTGTCGTAGATGCCCACGCCGCTCACCACGGCGCGCATCGCCTGCGGCTGCTGCGTCAGCGCCGCGCCCATCGTGAGCCCGCCGTTGGATCGGCCGGTGATCGCTAGACGCGCGGGCGTCGTGTACTTGCGCTCCACCAGATGCCGCATAACAGCGGCGAAGTCGTCGAAGACGTTCTGCTTGCGCGTGAGCTTGCCTGCTTCGTGCCAGGGCTCCCCGTACTCGCCGCCGCCGCGCAGGCTCGCCACCGCATAGACGCCGCCGTAGTCGAGCCACAGGCGCAGCAGCGGATCGAAGCGCGGCCTCATGCTGATTCCATAGCCCCCGTAAGCATTGAGCAGCACGGGGTTGCTGCCGTCGAGCCTCGTGTCCTTGCGGTGGACGATGACGACCGGCACCTTGGTCCCGTCCTTCGACAGCGCGAACTCGCGCTCGACGACGGCATCGGCAAGCGAGACCGTGGGCCGATCGTCGAGGCGCGTGGCCACGAGGCGATCGCGGGCGGCTTCGTAGCGCGACCACGTCGGGGGCGTCGTGTAGCTCGTGGCGGCGACCAGGATATCGTCGCCTGCGAGTCGTCCGCCGATAGACACGTTGGCCAAGGCCTTCGCAGGCAGCTCGCGCAAGGGATTGCCGTCGAGCGTGTAGATGCGAATCCTGCTCGGCCCGCCGTCCAGGTAGCGCACGTACAGCCGGGTTTTCGCCGGAACGGCGGCTTCGATCGGCAACTCGCCTTGCGGCACGACCACGACCGCCTCGGCGAGCACCGGTTTCGCCGCGGGCATCGCGAGCACGCGGCGCAGCGGTGCGTCCTTGACCGACAGCGCGTAGAGGCGATCGTCGTCTGCGAACTCGATCGCCTTGACGCCGTCGGCGAAACTTGCGACCTGGGTCCACTGGCCGGCGTCGTCGCGCAGCCAGAACGCCGTGTCGCCGCCGTCGCCGTTGCCCACGGCGGCCAGGAGATAGCGGCCGTCGCGGCTTCCTCTGAGCTTGATCTCGGCGATGCGGGGGAAGTCGCGCCCGATCACGTAGCGATCTTCGCTGGCCGGCGTGCCGAGCGCATGGAACCACACGGTCTGGTAGAAATGGCGGTCTGCCGGCGGACGCTCGCCTTCGCGCGGATAGCGCGTGTAGTAGAAGCCGTCGCCGTCGGGCGACCATTCGAAGCTGCCCCCGGCAGTGGGATAGTTCACGCCGGGCACGACGTCGGGCAGGCGCTTGCCGGTGGCGACGTCGTAGACATACGCGGTGCCGTCCTCGCTGCCGTTCTCGGACAGCGATACCACGACGTGGCGACCGTCGTAAGACGGCCGGAACAAATCGATCGCCGTTCTTCCCTTCGGGTCGATGGCGAGCGGATCGACCACCACGCGTTCGCGCGCCGAGCGGCCGTCAGCGCCCATCACCACGAGCTGCGGCTGGTTGGCGGGCGGCACGTTGCGCATCGCGAACAGCTGCCCGCCGCGCAGGATGAAGTCGTAGCGGCGCGTTGCGCGCATGCGCAGCAGCGTCTCGACCTGGCGCGCGATCCGCGCACGCCCGGGAATCGCGTCGAGATAGGCGCGCGCCGCCTGGTTCTGCGCCGCGATCCACGTCTGCACGTCGGGCGCGCCCGCGTCTTCGAGCCACCGGTAGTCGTCGACGACCTTGACGCCGTGATGGACCTCCTCGACGGGCCGCTTGGGCGTTGCCGGGTATTGTGGCGCAGGCTGCGCAAGCGATGTCCCGCTCGCGAGGGCGGCCGCAATGCAAGCGATTGGGATACGCGCCTTCATGACGGCCATGATCTTACCCGCTCGAACCCGCCGCAGAGCCTTCAGGTGGATTCCGCACTTGACCTGCCGGGAATTTGGGTTCGAAGTAGCAGGTTCGGAGCCTGCGCTCTAGCGGCTTCGCAGCATCAGGGAGGCAACCATGGCCGGCTTCGCAACGAAGTTGACGCGGTGGGCCGCCGTCGCGGCCGTCGCGCTCTTGGCGGTGTGGGCGCACGCCTTGCCCACGGTCGAGAAGGCGCTCCCGCTCGGCAATAACACCCAGGGCATCCAGGTCGACCCTGTCCTCGGGCAGGTGTACGTGTCGAATTTCAACGACGGTACGGGCACCGTCGTCGATATCAAGTCCCTGACGGTCGCGGCGACGGTGTCGGGCGGCACGAACCCGCGACGTCTCGTCGACGACGCCGCCCGTCATCGGGTGTACGTCGTGGAGGCCACGACGCCGGGCATGCTCCGGGTCGCCGATGCGACGGGGGCGACCCCGACCGTCCACATCCCGGTCGGCAACAACCCGCGAACCCTCGGCTCCAACTTAGATCTCGGGCGAGTGTATGTCACCAACGTGGACGACAACACGGTCTCTGTGGTGGATACGACAAGCAACGCGGTGATAGCGACGCTGCCCGTGGGCGGCAGCGCCGGCACGCCGGTCTCCAACGCGATCCTCAAGAAGGTCTACGTGCCCAATTCGACGGACGGGACCGTGACGGTGATCGACGAAGCGGGGCTCACGGTGATCAAGACGGTCACGGTCGGTAGAGGCCCGCAGTACTGCGCCGTCGACGGCCAGCACAACAAAGTCTACGTCAACAACGTGACGGACAAGACGATCTCGGTCATCGACTCTGCGACGGACACGGTGATCAAGACGATTCCGTCGGGCGCCGGCACCACCAACAACTTCGGCGCGGTGAACGCGGTCTACCGCCGCTACTACCTGCCGAACCAGACCGACGGGACGCTCACCATCGTCAACACCGACACCGACGCGGTGACCAACACGGTCGCGGTGGGCACGTCGCCGTTCGATGTCCTGCCCGACGGTGTCGGGGGCGACGTGTACGTCGTCAACCAGGGCAGCAACTCGGTGAGCGTCATCAACGCGGCGAGCGAGGCCAACCTCGGCAGCTTCGCCGTCGGCGGGGCGCCGTGGCGCATGGCCGACGGTCTCGGCCACCTGTTCATCCTCAACACCAACGGCGCCAACCCCGACAGCATGACGATCGCGACCGAGAACAACTCCATCGCGAACACCGCGATCGCCACGGAGTTCTACCACAAGGACTTCAACCACTACTTCCATACCGCGGACGAGTCCGAGACGCGGGTCCTGCAGGACGGCCTGTTCCACGACGATTGGCACCGGACGTTCCAATACTTCCGCGTCTGGACGATACCCGGCCCGGCCCGGCTTCCGGTGAGCCGGTTCTTCTCGACGCAGTGGGGCTCCGAGAGCTCGCACTTCTACACGGCGAACCAGGACGAGCGCAACAAGCTCGTCTCCGGGATCATTCCTGGATGGCAACTCGAAGCGGACGCGGTCTACTACATCGTGCTCGCCGACGCGGCCGGCAACTGCCCCGCCGGCACGGTGCCGCTTTACCGGCTCTTCAACAATGGGCAGGGCGGCGCGCCGAACCACCGGTTCACCATCGATCGCGCGACTCGCGACGCCATGCAAGGGCAGGGGTGGGTCGGCGAAGGCTCCGGCCCCGACACCGTCTACGGCTGCGTGCCGACGCTGACTTCCGGCTGAAGGCGGCTCCGAGGAGCCGAGCGCGATCGCGACGAGGTCGAGGCCGCGCATCGCGGGTTTGCGCAATCACGGGGCGGCCGCGTTCCGCCGATTCGGCAGCGGCACGGGATCGGCGATAATCGCGCGGTCTCCTCGCGCGTCCCCACCCATGCCCGCCTACCTTGCTGCGTTTGGGCAGGCACATTGCTCGTCAGCAAGGTCGCGTAAGCCACTGGATGTCGCAGTCATGGTCGAACTCATCGTCGGAGTCTTCATTGTCGTCTACCTGGGAATGATCCTGGGCGGCCTGCCGTTGCTGCAACTCGACCGCACCGGCGTCGCGCTGCTGGGGGCAATCGCGCTGATCGGCTTCGATGCGGTGAGCCTCGAAGAAGCGGCGCAATCGATCCACCTGCCGACGTTGATCCTGTTGTTCTCATTCATGGTCGTGTCGGCGCAGATGCGGCTGGGTGGTTTCTACGACGCCGTGACGCGCTGGATGGTCCGGCTGCCGCTGGCGCCGCCGCTGCTGATCGGCGCACTGATCCTCGTCGTGGCCGCGCTGTCCGCGGTGTTCAGCAACGACATCGTCTGCCTCGCCGTGGCGCCGGTCCTCATCGACGCCTGCCGCGGCCGGCGCTTGGCGCCTTTGCCTTTGCTGTTGGCGCTGGCCTGCGCCGCCAACATCGGCTCGGCCGCGACCCTGATCGGCAACCCGCAGAACATGCTGATCGGCGAGACGCTGCACCTGTCGTTCGCCGGATACCTGCTCGAGGTAGCGCTGCCGGTCAGCGTGGGCCTGGCCGCAACGTGGGTGCTGGTCCTGGCTCTCACGCGGGGCCGGCTCATCGACACGGGCGCCGTCTCTCTCGAAGCCAATCGCGTTGATGCAAAACCGGAGGAAGGCATCCTGCTCGACGCCTGGCAAACGATCAAGGGCCTCGCCGTGGCGTTGACGGTCGTCGGCTGCTTCCTGTTTACATCGTTGCCGCGCGAAGTGGTGGCGCTGACCGGTGCCGGCGTGCTTCTGACCAGTCGCCGCCTGCATTCGCGGCAGATGCTGGGCTTGGTCGACTGGGAGCTGCTGATCCTGTTCATCGGCCTGTTCGTAGTCAACCACGCACTCCAGAAGACCGGCCTGCCGGCGCGTCTGGTCGGCGATCTGGCGGCAGCGGGCGTTCCGCTGCAGAATCTCGGTCCCCTTTTCGTGGCAACCTTCGTGCTGTCGAACGTCGTCTCCAACGTGCCCGCGGTGATGCTGCTGCTTCCCAGTGTGGCCCATACGCTGGCCGGGCCAACGCTTGCCTTGGTGAGTACCTTCGCGGGCAACCTGTTCATTGTTGGCAGCGTCGCGAACATCATCGTTATTGATGCCGCGGCGCGCCGAGGCATCGTGATCAATTGGCGCGAGCACGCTCGCATCGGCGTTCCGGTTACGCTCGTGTCGCTGGGGATCGTCGCGACTTACCTGTCACTACGCTCGGTTGGCGCGCACTGAGGCGTGAAACTGCCCCCACGCTCCCCTCGTTTGCCCTCGGGTCGCTGCCCCCCGAGGGGGCGGGGCCAGTCCCTGGGGGCGGCCCTTCGGGACTGGCATTTCCTGCGCATATAGCGTGCACTTCCTGCGCATCTACTTCGCGTTCGCGGCAGGCTACCTGCTGTCGTACCTCTACCGCACGGTGAACGCGGTGATCTCGCCCGAGCTCGTGCGCGAGCTCGCGCTCGACCCCGGCTCGCTCGGCCTCCTGACGAGCGCATATTTCCTCGCTTTCGCGGCGATGCAGCTTCCGGTCGGCATCCTGCTCGACCGCTACGGCCCGCGCCGCGTGGAGCCCGTGCTGCTCGCCATCGCCGCGGCCGGTGCGGCGCTGTTCGCGACATCCAACACGATCGCCGGGCTCACGGTGGCGCGCGCGGTGATAGGCGCCGGCGTGTGCGCCTGCCTCATGGCGCCGCTCAAGGCCATCTCGGCCTGGTATCCCTTCGACCGTCAGGCGTCCTACTCGGGCTGGATGATGGTCGCTGGCGGGATCGGCGCGCTCGCGGCGACGGTACCGGTGGACCTCGCGCTGCGCGTCGTGCACTGGCGCGTGGTGTTCGCGGCGCTGTCGGTGATCACGCTCGCCGTCGCGATCTTCGTCTACCTGCGCGTACCCGACATCGACAAGCCGGCGCGCTCGGGCAGCCTCGCTGCGCAGGCGGCGGGCGTGCGCGAAGTGATGATGCACGCACGCTTCTGGTGGATCGCGCCCCTCGGCGCGCTCGCCATGGGATCGTTCATGGCGATCCAGGGGCTGTGGGCCGTGCCCTGGATGATGGAGGTGCAGGGCATGACGCGCGCGGCGGCGGCGGACTACCTCCTCACGATGAACGCCGTGATCATGGCGGGCTACCTCGCCATCGGCGTCTTCGGCACGAGGCTCGCGCGCCGCGGCATCCACGCCCGCCATTTGTTCGGCGCCGGATTCGCGCTCAACCTCGCGGCGCTCGTCCTGATCCAGTTGCGCGCGCCCGGTGCGCTCCTGTGGTGGTCGCTGTACGGTCTCGGCGCGGCGGTGAACGTGCTCGGCTTCACCGCGCTCAACGAAGGCTTCCCGCGCGCGCTGACCGGACGCACCAACACCACGCTCAACCTCGCGATGTTCAGCGGCAGCTTCGTCCTGCAATGGGGGATCGGCCTCGTGGTCGACGCCGCGCGCGCCGCCTACGGGCTCGACACCTCCGGAGGCCTGCGCGTCGCGTTCGCCGCCGTCCTCGCGGTGTACGTGCCCGCGTTCCTGTGGTTCCTGCGCGGCTGGAAGCGCCACGCTGCCGTCGTTCCGGCGGCGGCGTACTAACCGATGCACCTGCACATCCTCGGCATCTGCGGCACGTTCATGGGCGGCATCGCGGCGATCGCGAAGACCGCCGGTCACGTCGTCACCGGCTGCGACGCCAACGTCTACCCGCCGATGTCCACACAGCTCGGCGC
The DNA here is from genome assembly GCA_035499955.1 of Casimicrobiaceae bacterium. Classification (GTDB taxonomy): domain Bacteria; phylum Pseudomonadota; class Gammaproteobacteria; order Burkholderiales; family Casimicrobiaceae; genus VBCG01. Next base: position 12,084 of record DATJXV010000177.1, on the reverse strand, counting down.
GCTCGGCATCGACCTTGCCGAGGGCTGGGACGCGGCGCAGCTCCGAGGGGTCGCGCACGACGCCGACGTGTTCGTCGTCGGCAACGTCGTGTCGCGGGGCAATCCGCTCATGGAGGCGATCCTCGACGCCGGCAGGCCCTACGTCTCCGGACCGCAATGGCTGTACGAGAACGTGCTCGCGCAGCGCTGGGTGCTCGCCGTCGCCGGCACGCACGGCAAGACGACGACGACCGCCATGCTGTCGTGGATCCTCGATTACGCGGGACTCGCGCCGGGATTCCTCATCGGTGGCGCGCCGGTCGACTTTCCCTTCTCGGCGCGCCTCACCGACAGCGCGTTCTTCGTGATCGAGGCCGACGAGTACGACACCGCCTTCTTCGACAAGCGCTCGAAGTTCGTCCACTACCGGCCGCGCACCGCCATTCTGAACAACCTCGAATACGATCATGCCGACATCTTTCCCGACCTCGCCGCGATCGAGACGCAATTCCATCTTCTCGTACGCATGATCCCGCCGCACGGCCGCATCGTGGTCAACGGCAGCGACGCAGCGCTCGCGCGCGTGCTCGCGCGCGGCTGCTGGAGCGAGGTCGAGCGCTTCGGGCTCGCCGAGGTGCCGGGCACCGGCCCCGGCTGGAACGTCGCGATGGACGGCACAATCCTCTTGGGCGGTGCGGCGCAGGGCACGCTCGCGTCGAGCCAGCTCGGCCGGCACAACCAGCTCAACGCGCTCGCGGCCCTCGCCGCGGCGCGGCACGTCGGCGTGCCGGTCGCACACGGGCTCGACGCGCTCGCGCGCTTCTCGGGCGTGAAGCGGCGCATGGAGACACGCGGCGCGGTACGCGGTATCACCGTCTACGACGACTTTGCGCATCACCCGACCGCCATCGCGGCCTCGCTCGCGGCGCTTCGCCGCAACGTCGGCGCCTCGCGCATCGTCGCCGTGCTCGAGCCGCGCAGCAACAGCATGAAGCTCGGCGCGATGAAGGACGCGCTGCCCGGGAGCCTGCAGGCCGCGGATCGCGTGTTCTGCTACGCCGCCAACCTGGGCTGGGATGTGGCCGGCGCGCTCGCGCCGCTCGGCGCCAAGGCGACCGTGCTTTCCGAGCTGCCGCCGCTCGTCGCCGCGATCGCAGCCGAGGCGCGACCGGGCGACCACGTACTCGTGATGAGCAACGGCGGCTTCGGCGGCATCCACGAGAAGCTCTTGGCGCGGCTGGCCGCATGACTGCCATCGTCTATCTGCACGGCTTTCGAAGCTCGCCTGCGAGCATCAAGGCCACGCGCCTCGCGGACTGCGTCGCTGCGCTGCCTGCGAGGGTGCGGCCGGCACTTCACGTGCCCGAGCTTTCGCATCGTCCCGCCGCGGCCGTTGGCGGCGTCGCGCATTGGGTCGAGCACAACGCCGATCCGTCGACCGTGACCTTCGTCGGTAGCTCGCTCGGCGGCTACTACGCCACCTACCTGGCCGAGCGCTTCGGCGCGCGCGCGGTGATGATCAATCCCGCCGTGCGTCCCTACCGCGACCTTCAGGCTTGGCGCGGCGTGCAGACCAACCTGTACACGGGGGCCGCGTTCGAGGTGACGAGCGCGCACTTCGACGAGCTTCTCGCGCTTGCGGTGTCGCGGGTTACGCGGCCCGCGCGGTACCTCCTGCTGGTCGAGACCGGCGACGAAGTGCTCGACTATCGCGAGGCGGTCGCGTTCTACGGCGGCGCCTTCCAATACGTACGCGGCGGCGGCGATCACACGTTCACCGAATTCGCCGCGCAGATTCCCGCGATCCTCCGCTTCGCCGGCGTGGACCATGGATAAGTACGAGATCGCCGTGATCGGGGGCGGCCTGGTGGGCGCGGCCATCGCGTTCGGGCTGCGCGACCTCGGGCCGCGCATCGCCCTTTTCGACGAGGGCGACGTCGCGCACCGCGCGGCCCGCGGCAACTTCGGCCTCATCTGGGTGCAGGGCAAGGGGCTCGGGATGCCATCGTACGGCGCGTGGACGCAGCGGTCGGCGCGCGAGTGGCCTCGCCTCGCCTCGCAGCTTCTTCGCGCGACGGGCATCGACGTCGCGCTTCGCCAGGGAGGCGGCCTCCACGTATGCCTCTCGCAAGACGAACTCGACGTGCGCGAGCGGCGCATGAACACGCTTGCGTCGCAGGCCGGCTTTCCCGAGTGCGCCGTCGACGTGCTCGACCGTGCAGGCGTGGCGGCGAAGCTCGGCGCGGTCGGGCCGCAGGTTGCCGGCGGCACGTTCTGCGAGCTCGACGGCGAATGCAATCCGCTGCGGCTCCTGCGCGCGCTGCACGCAGGATTTGCCGAGGCCGGCGGCATTGCGCGGTTCGATCGAGCCGTGACCCATGTCGAACCCGCCGGGCAAGGCTTCGTCGTGCACACGGCGGGAGGACCGCTCGCATGCGAGCGCGTCGTGCTCGCGGCCGGCCTCGCCAACGCGCGCCTCGCACCGACGCTGGGGCTTCACGCGCCCGTCGTGCCGAACAAGGGCCAGGTCATCGCGCTCGAGCGCGTGCGCCCGTTCCTTTCGATGCCGCTCGGCACGCTTCGGCAGACGGACGAAGGCACGGTCCTCATCGGCGACGCCCAGCAGGACCTGGGCCTCGATGAGACGCTGGATACCGGCGTCCTCGCCGCGATGGCACAGCGCGCGGCGCACGTGTTCCCATTTCTGCGTGCGGCGCGCGTGATGCGGGCATGGGCGGCGCTGCGCGTCATGTCGCCGGACGGCTTTCCGATCTACGCGCAGTCGCGCGCGCATCCCGGCGCGTGGGTCGCCACCTGTCACAGCGGCGTGACGCTCGCCGCCGTGCACGCGGCAGCACTCGCGCAGGCGATACGCGAGGGCGCCTTGCCCGCGGAATGCTCGGCGTTCGGTGCGGAGCGATTCGATGTTCGCGCGGCTGCCTGACACGTCCGGCGCGCCGGTGCCGGTGACCATCGATGGCGTCGCGTACGTCGCGCGCGAAGGCGATTCCGTGGCCGCAGCGCTTCTGGCCGCCGGGCTGCGCGCGTGTCGCACGACCGCGGTGTCCGGCGCGCTGCGCGCGCCGTTCTGCATGATGGGCGCGTGCCACGATTGCCTCGTCACCATCGACGGCCTGCCCAATCAGCAGGCGTGCCTCGTGCTCGTAGCCCCCGGAATGAGCATCTCGACTCAGCACGGCGCACGCGCCATGGTCTCATGAGCGCCGTCGACGTGGCCGTCATCGGCGCGGGGCCTGCCGGCCTTGCCGCAGCGACCACGTGCGCGCAGCACGGCCTCGCCACGGCGGTGTACGACGAGCAGCCTTCTCCGGGCGGGCAGGTCTATCGCAACGTCACGTCGAGCCCACTCGCGAGGCAGGACATCCTGGGCAGCGAGTATCGGCACGGTGCGGAGCTCGCCGCACTGTTGCGTAAATCCGGGGCGCGCTACGTCACGAACGCGACCGTGTGGTCGGTCGCGGCGGCGGGCGGGTCGTTCGAGCTCGCCGTGAGCACGGGCCCGTACCATGCGCGCGAGGCGAGGCTCGCACGCGCGCGCGCCGTCGTCGTCGCCACCGGCGCGCTCGAGCGGCCGTTTCCGATTGCGGGGTGGACGCTGCCCGGCGTGATGATGGCAGGGGCGGCGCAGGCGCTTCTGAAGACGGCCGGTCTCGCGCCGCAGGGACGCGTCGTGCTCGCCGGAAGCGGTCCCCTGCTCTGGCTCGTCGCCTGGCAACTCCTGCGCGCGGGTGTGACGGCACAGGCGCTGCTCGACACCACACCGCGCGGCCGTCTCGCGCAGGCGCTGCGCTTCGCGCCGGCCTTTCTGCGCTCGCCGTACTTCGCGAAAGGACGCGATCTCATGCGTGCGGTGAGAAGGCGCGTGCCCGTGGTCGAGTACGTCGAGGTGCTCGCGATCGAGGGCGGCGACACCGTCGGCACGGTCCGCTACCGCGCGAGCGCGCGCGAGGAGACGCTGCCCGCCGACCACGTTCTGCTGCATCAAGGTGTCGTGCCCGACGTGAACCTCGCCTCCGCCATCGGGTGCGCCCTCGAGTGGGACGACGCCACTGCGTGCTTTGCACCCGTGGTCGACGAGTGGGGCGCCAGCACGGTGCCCGGCGTCTACATCGCGGGCGACGGTGCCGGCATTGCGGGGGCTGCTGCGGCCGAGGCCCGCGGACGGCTCGCTGCGCTGGCCATCGCCAATGCGCACGGGCGCATCGACGGCACTGCGCGCAGCCGGGGAGCCGAAGGTCCGCGCCGCGCACTCGCGCACGCCTTGCGCGGGCGCCGCTTCCTCGACGCGCTGTACCGTCCGGGCGACGCGTTCCGCATCCCCGAGGGCGCGACACTCGCGTGCCGGTGCGAAGAGGTCGCGGCGGCGACGATCGCGCGGGTTGCGCGCGAGGGCTGCGCCGGCCCCAACCAGATGAAGGCGTACACCCGCTGCGGCATGGGGCCGTGCCAGGGACGTTATTGCGGGCTGACCGTGACCGAGATCATCGCGCGCGAGACAGGCCGCAGCCCCACGAGCGTCGGCTGCCTGCACGCGCGCTTTCCCGTCAAGCCGGTCTCCCTCGGCGAGATTGCCGCACTCCCCGTCTCCGCCGCAGCGAGGGCCGCGGTGGAGCGCTCCGAGTGAGGCGAGTTCGCTGCGCCGCAATATGCAGGAACCCTTGACTTTGTATATTCGCAGCCTTAGTTTGCATGCAAGGAGGAGGAGGCTGCCGGATCGCAAGGTGGCCGGATCGCGCCGCCCGTGCGCGACGTCACGGGGCCAGGGACGCCTGGCCCCGTGACCCCGAGGGACTCTTCGACCATGACCGCGGCGGACCGCAAAGCCACGACGCACTCCGAACGCGTGCGGGAGGAGATCGAGGACGGCATTGCCTCCGGCGTCTTTGCGCCGGGCATGCGCCTCGACGAGGCGGAGCTCGCGCAGCGCTTCGAGGTTTCGCGCACGCCGCTGCGCGAGGCATTGTTCCAGCTCGCGTCCGCCGGCATCGTCGAGATGCAGCCCCGGCGCGGCACGGTCGTGGCCGACGTCCCGCCGCACCGTATGGTGGAGATGTTCGAGGTCATGGGCGAGCTCGAAGCGATGTGCGGGCGGCTTGCCGCGCGGCGCATGCTCCCGCCCGAGCATCGCGAGCTCGCCACCGCGCAGAGCGCATGCGCCGCCGCGCGTGAAGCCAACGACGCCGACGGCTACGCCCGTGCCAACGAGCGCTTCCACCGCGTGATCTACGAGGGCAGCCACAACGGCTTTCTCGAGCAGCAGGCCTCGGCCCTGCATCGCCGCCTGCGTCCGTACCGCCGCTTGCAGCTTCGCGTGCGCGACCGCATGCCCGCCTCGCTGCGCGAGCACGAAGGCATCGTGCAGGCGATCGTCGCCGGCGACGCCGAGCTCGCCGCGCAGCGGCTGCGCGATCACGTGATCGTCCAGGGCCAGCGTTTTGCGGATCTCGTGGCGTCGCTCGCGGAATCGCGTGCGCGTCCGCGCGATTCGGTATAGTCACCGGCGGACAGACGGCCGAAAGCTCCAGGCCGCGACCGCTTCAGGTCTAACCTTAAGGAGGAACCCATGGAAGCTTCACGCCGCCGCGTCGTACTCGGCTCGGGCGCCGCGCTCGCCGCGCTCGCCGTGCCGGGGCTCGCGTCCGCCCAGGCCGCCACGCTCAAGATCTCGCACCAGTTCCCCGGCGGCACGATCGGCGAGGGCGACTTCCGCGACCGGCTGTGCCGCAAGTTCGCCGCCGACGTCACCGCGAAGACCAACGGCGCGCTCAAGTTCGAGATCTATCCGGGCTCCTCGCTGGTCAAGGTCAACTCGCAGTTCTCGGCGCTGCGCAAGGGCGCCCTCGATCTTTCGCTCGTGCCGCTGTCGTACGCCGGCGGCGAGGTCCCCGAGACCAACATCGGCCTCATGCCGGGGCTCGTCACGTCGTACGAGCAGGCGTACAAGTGGAAGAACGCCGAGGTCGGCAAGATGCTCACGGCCTTCCTCGCCGACAAGGGCATCGTCGTCGTGACGTGGATCTGGCAGGCGGGCGGTGTCGCGAGCCGGGTCAAGCCGCTCGTCGCGCCCGACGACGCGAAGGGGATGAAGGTGCGCGGCGGCAGCCGCGAGATGGACATGATCCTCAAGGAAGCCGGCGCTTCGGTGCTGAACCTCCCGTCGAACGAGATCTACGCCGCGATGCAGACCGGCGCGATGGACGCCGGCATGACATCGTCGACGAGCCTCATCTCCTTCCGCCTTGAGGAGGTCGCGAAGGCGCTCACCAGCGGCCGCAACTACGCGTACTGGTTCATGTTCGAGCCGCTTCTCATGTCGAAGGAGATCTTCGACAAGCTGCCGAAGGACCAGCAGGCCGCGATCATGACCGTGGGTGCCGACCTCGAGAAATTCGCGCTCGAGTCGGCAAAGGCGGACGACGTGGCCGTTTCGGGCGTGTACGCGAAGGCCGGCGCGAAAGTGGTCGACCTCGACGAGCCGACGGTGCGCAAGTGGCAGGCGATTGCGCGCAACACGGCGTGGAAGGACTACGCCGCGAAGACGGAGATGTCGGCGAAGCTGCTGGCCGCCGCCGAGAAAACCCTCTGACGCAATGCCACATGGCCTGACCACGGAGGCCCACGCCGCAGGCCCCGTGCCGCCGCCGCTCGTGCCGCTCGCGCGGCTGCTCGCCGCCGTCAACCGCGTCGTCGTCGCGCTTTCGATGATCGCGCTCGTGCTGGCGGCGGCCGTGCTCACCTACAGCGTCTTCTCGCGCTATTTCTTCAACGCCGGGACCGACTGGCAGGACGAGGTCGCGGTATTCCTGCTCGTGTGCTCGACCTTCATGTGCGGTGCGTACGTGCAGTCGTACCGCGGTCACGTCGGCATCGAGGCGGTCGCGAGCGTGCTCCCCGCGGCCGTCAACCGCTGGCGCATGATCGTGGTGGACACGCTGACGTTCCTCTTCTGCACGTTCTTCGCGTGGAAGTCGTGGGCGCTCTTCCACGAGGCGTGGGCCGACCACATGACGACTTCGTCGACGTGGGCGCCGCCGCTCACCATTCCCTACGGCTTCATGTCGACGGGGATGACGCTGCTCGCGCTGCAGGCGCTGCTTCAGGTGCTTACCCATTCCCTCGGCAGCGAGCGCCGGCGTTGAGCGTCCTGGCGCTCGGCTTGCTGTTCGGCGGCGTCACGCTGGTCGTGATGTTCTCGGGAATGCCGATCGCGTTCGCGCTCGGCACCGTCGCCACGATCTTCATGTACTTCTTCATGCCGCGCTCCTCGCTCGACACGATCACACAGAACGTGTACGAGGAGCTCGCGAGCATCACGCTGCTGTCCATTCCGCTGTTCATCCTCAAGGGCGCCGCGATCGGCAAGTCGCGCGCAGGCGCCGACCTGTATTCGGCGCTCCACGTCTGGATGAACCGCGTGCCGGGCGGCTTGGGCATCGCCAACGTCTTCGCGTGCGCGCTCTTCGCGGCGATGGCGGGCTCGAGTCCGGCGACGTGCTCCGCGATCGGCAGCGCCGGGATCCCCGAGATGCGCAAGCGGGGCTATTCACCCGGATTCGCCGCGGGCATCATCGCGGCGGGCGGCACGCTCGGCATCCTGCTCCCGCCGTCGATCACGATGATCCTCTACGCGGTGGCCGCGGAGCAGTCCCTGGGCCGCTTGTTCCTGGCCGGTGTGGGCCCCGGCCTCCTGCTCGTCGCGCTGTTCGCGTGCTACGCGTCGTGGCGCTACAGCCACGAGCACCAGCAGGCACGGGTGGCGTTCGCCGAGAAGGGCACGCAATCGGCCTATCTGGACGCCACCGAGTACACGCTCGCGCAGAAGGTCGAGATGCTGCCGCGTGTGGTGCCCTTCGTCGTGCTGCTGATCGGCGTCATGGTGGCGCTGTACGGCGGATTCGCAACTCCCTCGGAGACGGCCGGTCTGGGCGCGATCCTCGCCCTCGTGCTCATCGCGACCGTGTACAGCGTCTGGCGGCCGTCGGACCTGGCGCCGATCCTGGGCAGCACGCTGCGCGAGTCGACGATGCTCATGTTCATCATCGGCATGTCCCTGTTCTTCGCGTACGTGATGAGCTACCTCCACATCAGCCAGTCGGCGGCGGAGTGGATCGTCGCGATGCACTTCGGCAAGTGGTTCCTGCTCGCGATGATCCTGGTGCTGGTCGTGGTGCTGGGCTTCTTCCTGCCGCCGGTGTCGATCATCCTCATGACGGCGCCCATCATCCTGCCGCCGCTCAAGGCGGCCGGCTTCGACCTGATCTGGTTCGGCATCCTCATGACCATCGTGATGGAGATGGGCCTCATCCACCCGCCTGTGGGGCTCAACATCTTCGTCATCAAGAACGTCGCGCCCGACATCCCGCTGCGCGACGTGGTCTGGGGCATCGTGCCGTTCGTGATCCTGATGCTGCTCGCGGTCGTGCTGATCTGCATCGTGCCGGGGATCGCGACCTGGTTCCCCGATGCGATGATGGGCAGAGGGCGCTGAAGGTTCTCCGTCCGTCGGGCGGACGATCCGGCGACCGGAACCGCGGCGACCTGCACGGGTCGTAGGCAATAGGAATTCCCGCCATGACCGCGCAAGGCAAACGCATCGCCCCCACGGCAGCCGAATCGCCGTCGTTCATGGCGCGCGAGCGTGCGCATGCGGCGCACAACTACGATCCGTTGCCGATCGTGCTTTCGCACGGCGAGGGCGCATGGATCACCGACGTCGACGCCCGCCGCTACCTCGATCTCATGAGCGCCTACTCCGCCGTGAGTTTCGGCCACGCGCATCCCGCCATCGTGGCGGCGCTGGTGGCGCAGGCGCGTGCGCTCGCCGTCACGTCGCGCGCGTTCTACAACGACAAGCTGCCGCTGCTGCTGGAGCGGGTCACCAAGCTCACCGGGCTGCCGCGCGCGATTCCGTCGAGCGGCGGCGCCGAAGCGGTCGAGACCTCGCTCAAGGCCGTGCGCAAATGGGCCTACCGGGTGAAGGGCGTTCCCGACGGCCAGGCCCAGGTGATCGTGTGCCGCAACAACTTCCACGGGCGCTCGATCACCATCGTCGGCTTCTCGTCGGAGCCGCAATACCGCGACGGCTTCGGGCCGTTCCCGCCCGGGTTCGTGACGATCCCGTACGCCGATGCCGCGGCGCTCGAGGCGGCGATCACACCGGACGCCGCGGCCTTCCTGGTCGAGCCCGTGCAGGGCGAGGGCGGCATCATCGTCCCCCCCGACGGCTACCTCGCCGAGTGCGCGCGCATCTGTCGCGCCCACCGCGTGCTCCTGATCTGCGACGAGGTCCAGACCGGCCTCGGCCGCACGGGCTACACGCTCGCGTGCGAGCACGACGGGGTACGGCCCGACGGCGTCATCCTCGGCAAGGCGCTGGGCGGCGGATTGCTGCCGGTGTCGATGTTCGTCGCCACGGACGACGTGATGCAGGTGTTCCGCCCCGGCGATCACGGCAGCACGTTCGGCGGCAATCCGCTCGCCTCGGCAGTGGCGCTCGCCGCGCTCGACGTGCTCGAGCGCGAGAACTTGGCCTCACGCTCGGCCTCGCTCGGGGCGTGGCTGCTCGCAGAGCTTCGCAAGATTCAAAGCCCGCTCGTCAGGGACGTGCGCGGGCGCGGCCTCTTCGTCGGCATCGAGGTCGACACGGGCAAGACGACGGCGCGCGCCGTGGTCGACCGGCTGCTCGCGCGCCGCATCCTGTCCAAGGACACGCACGGCACGGTCGTGCGCATCGCGCCGCCGCTCACGGTCGCGCGCAAGGACTTGGCCTGGGCCGTGGGGGAGATCGCCGCGGCCCTCGACGATCTCGCGACGTCCTCGCCCTGACACACTGCGCGGCTATACTGCGCGGATGTCTCCGTCTCCCGGCGTCGAGTTGCTCGTCGTCGCGATCAGCTCGCGCGCGCTGTTCGACTTCGAGGAGGAGAACGCGCTCTTCGATGCCAGCGACGACCGCCCGTACATCGAGCTGCAGCTCGCGCGCCTCGAGCAGCTCGCCAAACCCGGCATCGCGTTCCGCCTCGTCAAGAAGCTGCTTGGCTTCAACGCCGACGGCGTGAAGCGTGTCGAGGTCGTCATCCTGTCGCGCAACGATCCGGTGTCGGGCCTTCGCGTGATGAAGTCGGTGGCGGGCAACGCGCTCGCGATCGAGCGCGCCGTGTTCACCCGCGGTCGCGAGCCGTGGGCGTACCTGCGCCCGCTCAACGCCAACTTGTTCCTGTCCGCCAATCCCGAGGACGTGCGCGAGGCGCTCAACGCGCATTTTCCGGCGGCGGTCGTGTACACGAGCACCGAGACGCGCGATTCGCATCCGGACGAAGTGCGCATCGCCTTCGACGGTGATGCGGTGCTGTTCGCCGACGAGGCCGAGCGCGTGTATCGTGAGCAGGGCCTCGATGCCTTCCAGACGCACGAGGCCGACCACGCCACGCGTCCGCTGCCGCCGGGGCCGTTCAAGCCGCTCTTGGAAGCGCTGCACCGGCTGCAGCAGGCGGACGACCGGCACAAGGTGCCGATGCGGCTGCGCACCGCGCTGGTCACGGCGCGAAGCGCGCCGGCCCACGAGCGCGCCGTGCGCACGCTCATGGGCTGGAACATCCACGTCGACGAAGCGATGTTCCTTGGCGGGCTCGAGAAGGGCCCGTTCCTCAAGGAGTTCGAGCCCGATTTCTACTTCGACGACCAGGCGCGCCACGTGCAGTCGGCCGCGCAGCACGTGCCGACCGGACACGTGCCGCACGGTGTGGCGAATCAATGAGTTCACCCGCGAACCCGTTCACCCTTGCGAATTGGCGGCGCACGGTCGCCTCCCATTACGCGAGGCTGCGCGCGCCCGCGGAGGATCGCCGGGTGCAGTGCGACGCCTTCCGCCACGCCCGCGATGAGCTCTTCCGCTCGCACCCCGAGAGCCCGATCGCGCAGGACCGCCGCAGCGCGTGGCCCGGCGCGGCATGGTACGCCTACGACGCCTCGTGGCGCGTAGTGGGCACGATCGAGCCGATCGGCACGCGCGCCACGTTCGAGATTGCGCTTGCGGCGGACGGCGTCCTGCGCTGCACGCGCATGGGGTTGGTGCGCTTCGCCGTCAAGGGAAAGGGCGCGAGCCTCGCCGTGTATTGGCTCGAAGGCTATGGCGGCGGGTTGTGGTTGCCGTTCGCCGATGCGACGAGCGGGGCGGGCACCTACGGCGGCGGGCGCTACCTCTACGACACCATCAAGGGCGCCGACCTCGGTGTGGGCGAGCGCGAGATCGTGCTCGACTTCAACTACGCGTACAACCCGTCGTGCGCGTACGACGAGCGCTGGTCGTGCCCGCTTTCACCCGCGGAGAATCGGCTGCCGTTTCCCATCGAGGCCGGCGAGCGGATAGCATGAGCGGATTGGGCGACGAGCGAGGAGCAACGTCGACGTGCACGAGTAATCGCAGGTCCGTTGCACGCCTCGTAACCGGACTCATCCTTACGGTCCTCGCTTCGACAGCGCTGGCCGCGCCGCCCGCGAGCCCTCAGCCGAGAGCCGGAGACCAGGGCTATACCCGCGTTTTCATAACGGTGTTCCCGGATTTCTTGTTGTCGATCCTCTACAACCTGAGCCTAGATAACGCGAACGATCGAGACCAATTCAAGATAGCCGAGCAATTCAAGTCGAAATCGCTCTCACTGAAGCGGACACCGCAGGCAGGCGCGCTGACGTCCGTCCCCTCGCCAGCGCTTCCAAACTGTCCGGCCAAATGGGCGATCGTCCTGGCGCCCGATCTCAAGTACATCTACGTCGCCAACGGCGACATCTGCGCGTACGCCTACGATGCCGCGACCAATGTGGCAACGCCGGTGCCGGGGTCCCCGTTCCATGTAGGTGCATATACGAGCGCCATCGCGCGCGATCCGTCGGGGTCGTATCTCGTCGCCGTGAACCAGGATAGCCGTACGGTCAACGCGCTCAAGGTCGATCCCACGACCGGCAAGCTCACCGACCTCCCTGGCTCGCCTGCCCCCATCGGCGCGGAACCGTTGTCGGTGGCCGTGGACGGTGTCGGACGCTTCGTGTACGCACCGGGCTCCGCGGACAGCACGATCACCGCGTATG
>DATJXV010000176.1:0-13041 GCA_035499955.1 Casimicrobiaceae bacterium | reverse complement strand
GAGGCCGAAGTGGATGTCGCTGATGCCGTATTGCTTCGCGATCGGCGCGAGCAGCGGCGCGAGCGCGATCATGATCGGCACTGCGTCCATCAGCATGCCCAGGATCAGCAGCACGACGACGACGATCAGCATGTAGCCGATCGGACCGACCGACAGCGACAGCAGGAGGTCCGCGAGGTCCTGCGTGACGCGGTTGAAGGTGAGGATCCACGACACGATCGCGCCAGCGCCGAGCAGCATGCCGGCCACCGCGCTCACGACCGCGCTGTACATCGTCGCGTCGTACACGTCCTTCCAGCGCAGCCGCGGCTTCGAGCACACGCCCACGAGCACCGTGTACGCGACGCCGACAGCCGCCGACTCGGTCACGGTGAACACGCCGCTGAAGATGCCGCCCGCGATGATGATCGGCAGGATGATGAGGGGGATGACGCGCAGCGTCTGCATCGCGAATTTCCGCGGCGACGGCCACGGCTGGACGACGCCGTAGCCTCCGCGGCGCGTCGTGACGAAGGCCATCGCGATGAAGCCCAGGCCGAAGAGCACGCCCGGGATCGCGCCCCCCGCGAACATCGCGCCCACCGACACGTTGCCCACCGCGAGCGCGTAGATGATCATCGCCACGCTCGGCGGGATGATGGGTCCGATGATCGATGTGGCCGACGTCAGCGCCGCGCTGTACGTCAGCGGGTAGCCCGCGCCCGTCATGAGCTTGATGAGCGTGCGACCGAGGCTCGCGATGTCCGACACCGCCGTGCCGCTGATTCCCGCGAAAAGCATCGCCGAGACGACGTTGATGTACGCCATGCCGCCGCGCAGCCGCCCGAGGATCATCTGCAGCCATGTCACGAGGTGCGGCAGCATGCGCGCGCGGTCGGCGAGGATCCCCAGCATGATGAAGAGGGGGATCGCGAGCAACGGGAACGAGTTGAGCGCGTAGTAGAAGCGGCGGGCGAGGATCGTGGGCTCCATCTCCTGAAAGAAGATGAGCCACGTCGAGCCGGCGAGCCCCATGCCGAACGCGATCGGCACGCCGATCACGATCGTCGCGAAGAAGATGACGCCGATGACGAGCAGCGTCACGGCCTGTCCGCCTCCGGCGCGTGCGTCACTATCCAGATGATCACGGCCGTGTGGTAGAGCAGCAGCGCGAAGCCCACCGGGATCGCGAGCATCGGCCAGAGCAGGCTGATGCCGAGGCCGGGCTCGGATTGGCTCCACGCCGGACCGGCGGCGACGATGCCGGCGTAGATCATCTCGACGCAGAACACTGCGGTGCAGCCCAGCCCCGCGAGGACGACGGCTCGGCGCGCACGCCACGGCAACGCCGAGAGCAGGAGCTCGAAGCCGACGTGCGCGCCGTGGCGCATCGCGATGCCGGCACCGAGCGTGAAGAACCACACGAGGAGCAGCCGCGCCGCGGCGTTCACGAAGTAGATCGAGAAGCTGAAGACGTAGCGCGAGACGACTTCGAGCGTGATCATCGCGGCAAACGCGACGCCGACGACGCAAAGGAGCCATTGCGTCCAGACAATGATCCGGCGGTCCAAGCGCCGCCACCCTTCCGGCATCAGAGCCCATTGGGCGTCGACCCGGCGCCGTCCCGCTTCGTCCGCGTCGACAACCTCCGGCTGGGGAATCGCGGCGGCACCGCTCGAGTCTTGCGTCGTCATCTAAAGGTCCTGCTCGCCGAAGGGCTGGTCCATCGCCACCGTGCGGCTCACGAATCGCCACTGGCCGCTGGCCCTGCGCAGCTCGCACTCGTATTCACCCGGAGACAGGAGCCGCGTTGCACCCTCGCGCGTGCAAAAGTCGAGGAGATAGCAGCGCGCGAGAGCCCGGTCGCCGTCGACCCGCGCTACCAGATTGGTGACGACATGGCGGAACTGCACGCCCTCCTCGAGCAGCCGCACCGTGCGCTGCGCGAATTCGCGAACGCCGGCGTGCCCGGAGAACTTCCCCAGTACGGGGCTCGTCAGCGTCGCGTCGCCGGCGAAGCACGCCACGACGCCCTCGACGTCGCCGTGGTCGAGCGAGGTCGCGTAGCGCACGAACGTGTCGTGGATCGCGAACCACTCCTCCATCGAGGCCGGGCGCACCTTGTGCCCCTGTCTTAAAGCTCGAGCACGCGGATGGGCTTGCCGTCGAGGAACGCGAGCGCGTTCTCGATGCTCTGCGCGTAGAACTCGCGGTACACCTCCACCGTGCTGTAGCCCAGGTGCGGCGTCAAGACGACGTTCGGCGCGCGCGTGAAGGGGTGGTCCGCCGGCAACGGCTCGCGATAGAACACGTCCAGCGCGGCAACGATGCGCCGCGATTGCACGGCGTCGAGGAGCGCGGCTTCCTCGACCAGCGATGCACGCGCGGTGTTGACGAAGATGGCCCCCGGCTTCATGGCCGCCAGTTCAGCGGCACCGACGATGCCGCGCGTGCGCGGCGACAGGACGAGATGCACGCTCACCACGTCCGCCCGGGCGAACAAGTCGGACTTTTCGACGCGCGTCGCGCCTGCGGCCGCGGCCGCGTCCGCGGTGAGGTTCTGGCTCCAGGCGAGGACGCTCATGCCGAGCGCGCGGCCGAATGCCGCCATGCGAGCGCCGATACGGCCGAGCCCGACCAGGCCCAGCGTCTTGCCGTCGAGCACGCGGCCAAGCGGCACGCCCTGCTGGAACCGGCCGCTGCGCACGCCGACATCGCCAGCGGGAACGTGGCGCGCGGCGGCCAGCATCAGCGCGAGCGCGATCTCCGCGGTCGAGCTGACACCGGGCCCGCCGCCGGTGTAGCAGACCGTGATGCCGCGCGCGATCATGCCGGCGAGGTCGATGAGGCCCGCGCGCGCACCCGTGAGCCCGAACATCCGCAAGCGCGGCAGGCGGGCCACGAGCGAGGGCGGGAAGGGCGTGCGCTCGCGGGTGGCGAGGATGATGTCGAACGAGGCGAGTCGCTGCGCCGCCTCCTCCTCGTCGGCAAACGGCGATGCGAAGAACTCGACCTCCGCGCGCTTCGTGAGCGGCGTCCAGTCCGCGCTCTCGCGCGCGACCTGCTGCCAATCGTCGAGGACCGCGATGCGCATCAGCGTGTGTGCTCGAGGAGAAAGTCGCGGACGCGCCGCATTGCCTGCTCGCGAAGCGCGAGCCCCTTCCACGGCGCCAGGATCTCGACCCTCGGCATGCGCGCGAGCTCGTCCGAGACGACCGCCGGGTGGACGAGGTCCGTCCCCGGCATGAGCAGCGACGGAATCGCGCAGTCGCGGACGAACTCGCGCGACACGCTGAAGATGAAGTCGCCGCCGAACATTCGCTTGCCGAACGCCGGCAGCGCCGAAGGGTCGATATCCGGCCAGCCGCTCACTTCCTTCGCCCAAAGCTCGAACTCGTGATCGAGCGCGGCGCGATTCGAAGGCGACAGGCCGATCGGGTTCTGCAGGACCATGGCCGTGACGAGGCCCGGACGCGCCGCGGCGAGCGCGAGCGCGAAGGACACGCCGATGCAGGCGCCCATGACGTGGCACTTCGCGATGCCGAGATGGTCGAGCAGCGCGAGATGGTCGGCGGTATAGCTCGTCCAATCGTCGTTCGGTCCCACGGCCGCGCGCGACTGCCCCGCGTTGCGCACGTCGAGCGCGATCAGCGTGAAGTCCGAGGCGAGCTCCGCGATGGGATCGAGCCAGTCCTGCGCGACGCCCGGCTTGGCGGGGTTGGTCCGCCAGCGCTCGATGCGCGAGCTCAAGAACCCGGGCGCGAAGAGAAGCACGGGATAGCCGCGGCCGTGCATCTCGTAATGGATGTGGCCAGCGGGGATAGCGAGACTTGGCATGGGCTATTTGAGGTTGCGGTCCCACAGCGCGAGCAGCTTCTGCCACGTAGCCTCGGCCGCCACGGGGTTGTAGTCGGCGCGCGCCGCGAAGCAGTAGCCGTGGTGCGTGCCGGCGATCGTCTCGAGCTCGTGCTTCGTTCCGGCCTTGTCGAGCGCCGCCTTGAGCGCCGGCTTGACGTGATCGGGCACGGACGGGTCGACTTCGGCGAAGCCGATGTAGACCTCGCCCCTCACGCGATGCACGTGCTTGTGCGGGGAGTCGTCGGCATCCGTGACCATGTCGACTCCGTACAGCGCCGCCGCGGCCTTCATGCGCGGAAACGTCGCCGCGGCCATCAGCGCGAACGGGCCGCTCATGCAGTGGCCCACGCAGCCGGCGGGACCGGGCTTGACCTTGTCCTGCGCATCGAGCCACGCCAGCATGCCGCCCGTGTCGTCCATCACGCCTGTGTTCGTGAGCGTCTTCATTGCCGCGCGGATCACCGTGGACATGGCGTCGTTGCGGCGCGGGATGTCGAAGCGGACCGTCCCCAGCCGGTAGTAAAGATCGGGCAGGAGACAGAAGTACCCGTGCTTCGCGATGCGCCGCGCCTGATCGCGCAGCTCCTCGCGCGTTCCCGGCGCATCCATGTACAGAATGATCGCCGGGTACTGGCCCGGCGCCTCGGGGCAGACGGCGAAGCAAGGCTGCCGCCCGTACTTCGTTGATACCTCGATCTGGCTTTCGTTCATCGCGTCTCTTCCCGTCAGGAGCCGAAGAGCTGCCGCGCCCCGGCCATCAGCACGTCGTTGATCCATACGTACTTCATGAAATCCTCGCGCACCGGCTTGCCGGCGTTGCGGATGCGCGTCGCGGCGTCGGCCACGGCCGCCTGCACGTCAGGGTGCGCGGGGTCGCCGCGATGCCCCAACGACTGCGCGAGGTCTAGCATGCCGAAGCTCATGTAATCCACGCCCGACAGCGCGGCGAGGTCGCCGGCGATCGCGAGCCCCGCGCCGCTTTCGATCATGAGGCAGACGGACACGGTGTCGTTGCACGCCTGCATGTACTGCGCGCGGTTACCGATGCGCTGGCCGTATTCGGGCCGGCCGGCGCCGAAGGAGCGGGCGCCGAGCGGCGCGAAGTACGTCGACTCGATCACGCCTCGCGCCTCGTCGAGCGATTCGACGTGAGGCGCCACGACGCCGCGGATGCCGCGGTCGAGGAAGCGCGTGATGGTGGCGGAGGACTTGTCGGGCAGGCGCGCGATCGCCGTCAGGTCGTGCCGCTCGGCGGTGATGCATCCCGTCTCGATGTCGCGCCAGTCGAAGCAACCGTGCTCGCCGTCGAGGTACACGAACTCGATGTCGGCCGCGGCGAGTACCTCGATCGCCGCAGGCGCGGCGAATGTCATGTGCAGGCCGCGGATGCTGCGGCGGGACGACGCCGCCTCCTTGACCGCGTTACGCCGGTTCATCGCGCGGCCTTCACGCCGGCGTCGCCCGCGCCATCTTCACGAGCTCCGGGACGAAGAGGTCGGGGTTCTTGTCGATCACCGGCGCGCACGCCACGCGGAAGGTCTCGACGTCGGGTGTGAGGTTCACCTGCATTCCCTGGCCCTTGAGGAAGTCGTACGCCTCGGACTCGTCCTTCACCGTGTAGTTGCGCAGGAACGCGTTGGCGTCGTTGCACGCGGCGTTGAACGCCGCCTTCTCCTCCGCGCTCAGGCTGTCGTAGAACTTGGGGTTGGTGACCGTGTACGCGGTGGTGAGCACGTGGTCCGTCTTCGAGATGTACTTCTGCACCTCGTAGTACTTGTTCGACTTCACCACCGAAGGCGGGGTGTCCTGACCGTCCGCCACGCCCTGGCGCAGCGCGAGGTAGAGCTCGCTCAGGTCCACCGCGACGGTCGTCGCGCCCATGGCCTGGATCATCGCGATGTACGCCTTCGAGTTGGGGACGCGCATCTTGAGGTTCTGCATGTCCTTCACGTTGTTGATCGGCAGCTTGTTGTTGGTGATGCTGCGAAAGCCCAAGTCGGTCCAGCCGGTGAGCACGAAGCCCTTGTCGAGCGAGCGCCTGCGCAGGTCGTCGCCGAAGGGTCCGTTGATCGCGTTCCAGCACTGCTGGCGCGACTTCCACAGGAACGGCGCGTCGGTGATCGACATCTCGGGCACCCAGTTCATCAGGCCCACGCCGATCGCGCCCATCTCGAGCGAGGCGATGCGCACGGCCTGGGCCGTGTCGCGCTCGTTGCCCATCTGCGCGTTGGGGAAGATTTGCACGGTGAGCTTGCCGCCGCTCTTCTCCTCGACGACCTTCTTGAACTGCTCGGCCCAGATGTGCCAGCCGTGCGCGGTGGGCGCCGGATGCGCGAAGCGGATGCGCTTGGGCGTCGCCTGGCTGAAGGCGAACGGCGGTGCGACCGCGGCCGCGGCGGCAGCGGCGCTCATGCGCAGGATGTCCCGGCGACCGACGAGCTTCGAGTTGTCCATGGCGTTGCTCCTTAGTACTTGAAGTTGAGCAAATGAGGCAGGATCGTGGTGATCGTCGGGAACAGCACGACCAGGGTGAGTCCGGCGAGCAGCACCGGCAGGTACCACAGCAGCGGCTTGCTCGCCTTCTCGATCTGCGCGCCGCTGATCGCGCAGGCGACGTACAGCGCTATGCCGATCGGCGGCAGGATGATGCCGACGCCGAACGCCTCGGTCATCACGATTCCGTACTGCAGCGGATCGATGTGGAGCTCGAGCGCGACGGGCAGGAGCAGCGGCGCGAGGATGACGATCGTCACGAAGCTTTCGAGCATGGTCCCCATGAGGATGGTGATGAGGATCACCGCCGGCAGGAACGCGACGGGCCCGAGGCTCGCCACGGTGCTCGCGATCGCGGTCGTCACGCCCTCGAGCGTGAGCGCCCAGGAGAAGATCGTCGCCGCGCTCACCGTGTAGAAGATCATGCCGTTCAGCACCGAGGCGCTGGTGAGGCTCGACCACAGGTTCTTGGCGTCGATCTTGCGGTAGCCCAGGCCGAGCGCGAAGCTGTAGAGCACCGCGAACGTCGACACCTCGGTCGGCGTGCCGATGCCGCCGACGATCCCGCCGATCAGGATGACGGGAATCATCAGCGGCAGGATGGCGCGCCGGCCGGTGCGAGCGATCGCGTCGCGCTTTGCGCGCTTCAGCGGCTTCCAATCGGCGAAGCTCGCGCGCAAACGCACGGTGATCATGAGCAGCAGCCCGATGGTGGCGGCCGGCAGCACGCCCGCGATGAAGAGCGCGCCCGTGGAGATGGCTGTCGCCGAGCCGAGCAGGATGAGCGCGATGCTCGGCGGCACCGACTCGGCCATCGCCGCCGACGCCGCGAGGATCGCCGCACGCTCCTCCGGCAGATAGCCGTGCTCCTCGAGCTTGCGGTTCATCGGCAGCCCGACCGTAGCCATGTCGGCGGCCTTCGAGCCCGAGATGCACGAGGAAATGTAGACGCCGACGATCATCACCTGCAGCAGGCCGCCGCGCACGTGGCCGATGAGCGCCGCGACGAACTCGACGATGCGGCCGCCGACGTCGGCGCGGTCCATGATGTACCCCGCGAGGATGAAGAACGGCAGGGCGAGGAAGATGAAGCCGCCCGAGCCGCGCTGCGCGTTCATCACCACGGCGACCATGTCGGCCGAGCCCATCGCCTTCACGCAGGCGATGCCGACTGTCGCCAGCACGAAGCCGACCGGCACGCCGATGCCGACCATGGCGAAGAAGAGCACCGCCAGGATCCAGTACAGGATCCTGGGATTCGCCTCGAGGTAGGGCTGGAAGGCGAGGAACATCGCCATCACCGCCCACACTGCAACGGAGGAGACGACGATAGCGCGCCTCGAGCGGCGCAGGTAGGAGAGCCCGGCGCGCGCGATGAACATGAGCGAGCCGATCGTGATCGGCACCGTGAGCCACGCGTAGCCGATGCCGAGCAGCACGGTCTTCTCCTCGGCGTTCGCGACGAGCATCGGGATCGAGTAGGCGCCGAGGATCAGCGACACCAGCACGACCACCCATTCCGATACGCTCCGGAAAACCTCCCGCACGGCGTTCGGCGCGCGGTCGGCGAGCACGTTGATCGCGATGAACTGGTTGCGGCCATAGGCGACCGCACCCCCCATGAATGCGAGTGTGACGAGGAATGGACCCGACAGCTCGTCGATGCCCATGAGCGCGGACGAATGCGCGAAGCTGCGCACCATCGTGCCGGCGAACACCAGCAGGACCTCGAGGGCGAGCATGACGTTGAGGAGCGCGACCACCGCCCCGTCGACTCCCCGTATCCACGCAGGTACGTCGGACGCATACGCCGGCGCGGCCGCACTCGGCGCCTCGATCGCGTCGGTGATCGATTCCACCCGCAAGCGGCTTCCTCCTTTGTCGCGGCCTCTCCGGGCCGTCTCGCTCGCCGACCAATGTAGCAGGGGCCGTTGATAAACAGAAATTGATTTTTATGGGTCTATATGATGGTATTTGCCTATCATGAATGTGACCCTTGCCCAGCTGCGCGCGTTCGAGCGTATCGTGCGCCTCGGAAGCTTCCACGCTGCGGCGCGCGAGCTGAATCTCACGCAACCCTCGGTTTCGCAGCGCATCCGCGAGCTCGAGGGGGTGCTGAGGACGCGGCTGTTCGTCCGCCGCGGACCGCGCATCAGCCTCACCGCCGAGGGCCACGCGCTCCTCGAGTACGCCGACCGCATGCTCGACACCGCGGGCGAGATGGTCGAGCGCTTCCACACGCGCGACCCGTTGAACGGAATGCTGCGCCTGGGGCTGAACGAGAGCTTCGCGCTCATCTGCCTGCCGGAGCTGCTGCAGCGGCTCGAGCAGCGCTATCCCGGCATCAAGACGTCGGTGTTCGTAGGCGACACGGGCCTCGTCAGCCAGTCGCTCAACCGCAAGGAGCTCGACATCGCGATCGTGTCGGAGCCCAAGGTCGGCGCGCACGTGCGCATGGAACCCATCGGCAGGAACCGCCTCGGCTGGTTCGCGAGCGCCGACTTCGACCTCGCGCGCGGCGTCCTCACGCCCGCGGACCTGTGCCAGTTCCATCTCATCGTGAGTCCGCCGACGGCGCAGCTGCACGCCACGGCTACGCAGTGGTTCTCGCGGGCGGGCGCGGTTCCGCGCCGCGTGAGCACCTGCAACAGCCTGTCGGCGACGATCCTCACCATCCTTCACGGCACGGCGATCGGGCTCGTGCCGGTGCGCGTGATGCAGGAGGAGCTCGCGGGGCGTCGCGTGAAGCGCGTTCGCGTCGCCCCGGAGATGCCCGCGCACCGCGTGACGATCTGCTACCAGGTCAGCGAATTCGGGCCGGGGCTCAAGGTGCTGGTCGACATGACGCGCGAGCTGGTGGCGCGTCACAAGCTGTTCGTCTAGAAGCTAGTCTTCGGCGACGATCCCTTCCGACTGGATGATCGAGCGCCACTGCGCGATCTCGTCGACCACGGCCTTCTCGAACGCGTCCCCCATGACCGGCGTCAGCTCGAGGCCGGCGGCGGCCAGCTTCTCTTTCACCTCCGGGCTCTGCGCGACCGCGAGGAGCTCACTGCGCAGCCGCTCGAGGATCGGCGCGGGTGTCTTCGCGGGCGCCATCATGCCGTACCACACGGTCACCGTCGCTTGCGCGAGGCCCAGCTCGCGCACGGTGGGCGCGTTCGGCACCATCGGGTGGCGTGCGGGCGCCGTGATGCCGAGCACCTTGATCTTGTCCGAGCCGAGCTGCGGCACGATCGTCACCGGCGTCAGCAGCGCGAAGTCGATCTGCCCGCCGAGGAGATCGTTCATCGCCGGCGCGATGCCCTTGTACGGGACGTGCGTCAGCTTGATGTCGCTGTACTTCGCGAGGAGCAGCGTGCCGAGGTGCGGCGCGCCGCCGACGCCGGACGATCCGTAGTTGATCTTGCCCGGGTTGGCCTTCGCGTAGGCGATGAATTCGGCGAGGTTGTTCACGGGAAGCTTGGAGCTTGCGACGAGCGCCATGCCGGTCTCGCAGAACTTGCCGATGAACGCGAGGTCCTCGGGAACGCGATACGGGAGCTTGGGCCCCTTGAGCGCGGGAACGAGCGTGATCGAGTCGATCGATGTCCACAGGAGCGTGTAGCCGTCGGGTGCCGACTTGGCGACATAGTCGACGCCGATCGTCCCGCTCGCACCCGGCTTGTTATCGACGACGACCTGCTGCCCCAGTCGCCGCGACAGGGCGTCGGCGACGATGCGCGCCGAGCTGTCCGTCCCCGCACCCGTCGGATAGGGAACGACGAGCCGGATCGCGTGGTCGGGGTAATCGGCACGAGCCGGCAGGCTCGTCGCGACGCCGACGGCGGCGGCGAGCAGGACGATCGCTTTCCACATGCTTCAAGTCCTCCTCGCGGCCCGCACGCCGCGTCTGTCGTCAGTGCGTAGGGCCGCCCGCCACGACCGTGCGGTACATCGTGCGCAGCTCGTTCTCGGTATCGTACGGCGTCGCCGCGTGCAGCGTGCATCGGTTGTCCCACATGAGGAGGTCGTGGCGCCTCCACTTGTGCGCGTACACGTAGGCTTCCTGCGTCGCGAACTCGAGAAGCCCGTCCAGGAGCTCGCGCCCTTCGCTTTCGGAGAGGCCCTCGATCTTCCAGGCATGGCAGCCGATGTACAGAGCGCGCTTTCCGGTCACCGGATGCCGACGCGCGAGCGGATGCGGCGTCGGCGGATGATTGCGCAGCTCGTACTCCGTGGCGGCCGGGCCCTCCGGCGCCGTCTTGCGCGAGTATTCGACCGAATGGATCGCGAACATGCCGTCGATGCGCTGCCTGGTCGCTTCGGGCAGGCCGTCGTAGGCGAGGGCGCAGTTCACGAACAGCGTGTCGCCGCCGCGGCTCGGCACGTCGACGCCGTAGAGGATCGTGGCGAGCGCGGGATCGCGCCGCCACGAGCGATCCGTATGCCAGCGCATCGCGGTCAGGTCCGGGTGCCTGCCGCTCGGCTTGCCGTCCGCGCCCTTGTTCGTCGCGATGTTGATCTGCGTGATGCCGTCGCGCAACTGGCCCGGCATCGTGTGCTCGGTAAGCGGTCCCCAGACCTTGGAGAAGGCGACGAGCTCATCCATGGTCAGGTCCTGGTCGCGGAAGCACACCACCATGTGGCGGTTGAAGACGTGGTCGAGCAGCGCGCGATCCGGCGCCGACAGCGGCTTCGACAGGTCGAGCCCCGTCACCTCGACGCCCATGATCGCGGAGAGCGGGCGCACTTCGACTCCGGCCTCGCCGTCGCGGCCCACGCTATCGGTCATCGAACGCCTCCTTGAGGAAGGCATGCTGAGAACGGCACGATGGCTTGTCAATGCACTTGAATTCACAATCCGGTGTTAGTATTTTTCACACTGCGTCATTCCGCAATCCGAGTCCCGCATGGCCCGCCGCCTCCCGCCTCTCAATTCACTGCGCGCCTTCGAGGCCGCGGCCCGCCACCAGAGCGTCTCCGCCGCCGCGCGCGAGCTCTTCGTCACCCACGGCGCAGTGAGCCGGCACGTCGCCAAGCTCGAGGAGTACCTCGGCGCGCGGCTCTTCGTGCGCGAAGGCTCGCACCTCAGGCTCACGCACGACGGCGAGGCGTACGCCGCAGGACTGTCGCAGGTATTCGACAAGCTGCACGAGCTCACTGCCCTCCGCGTCGCCGGAGGGCGGTCCGACACGCTGCGCATCGGCGCCTATCCGACATTCGCGGACAAGGTGCTTATCCCGCGTCTCGCGCAATTCCGGGAAGCGCATCCCGGCATCGGGTTCCAGATCGAGACGTCGCACACCGCGCTCGAGCCTCACGACCTGGAAGTCGACGTCGCGGTGCGCCTGGGCGAGGGCGATTGGACCGGCCTGTCCTGCCATTACCTCTTCGACGAGGAGCTGATGCCCGTCGGCAGTCCGTCGCTTCGGTGCGGCAGGAAGCTCACCGACGCTCGCGACTTCGAGCACCTCGTCCTGCTGCACGCACAGCACCGGCCCAACGACTGGGAGAGCTGGCTGCGCTCGGCAGGCATCACGGACGTGGACGCGCACAGCGGCATGCGTTTCGATCACTCCGGCATGGTCTACCAGGCGGCCATCAACGGTCTCGGTCTTGCGATGGCGCAGACCGCGCACGTGCGCGACGATCTCGCGCAGAATCGCCTCGTCGCCTACGCCGACACGCCGATGAAGACCAAACGCGCGTACTACGTCGTGCACCTGCCGTCGCGCGCGCGCGATCCGGTCGTCACCGCATTCGTGCGCTGGCTCACGGCGGAGCTCGGGCCGCGCTAAGCGGGGCTTCTAGCGGCCCCCCGAGACGTCGAGCACGGCCCCGGTCACGTACGAGGCTTCGCTCGAAGCGAGCCACAGCACGGCCTCCGCGACCTCTTCGGCGCGCCCCGCTCGGCGCATGGGCAACGTCGGTCCGATCTCCGCCACGCGTCCGGCTTCCTGACTCTCGGTGTCGATCACGCCGGGGCACACAGCGTTGACGCGAATGCCCTCGCCCGCGACTTCACGCGCAAGCCCAACCGTCATCGCGTTGAGCGCGGCCTTGCTCGCGGCGTAGTGCACGTTGCGTCCCGCGCCGCCCAGACGGGAGGCGACCGAGGATACGTTCACGATCGCGCCGCCGGGACCGCCGTGCAGCGTCGACATGCGGCGAATGGCCTCGCGCGAGCAAAGGAGTGGTCCACAGACATTCGTAGCGAGAAGACCCATCACCTCGCCGCGGTCGAGCGCGTCGACGCGCCCCTTGCGGCCGCTCACGCCGGCGTTGTTGACGAGCACGCCGACCGTTCCAAGCTCGCGGTCCGCGCGCTCGAACAGGCGCACGACGTCGTCGTCGACGGCGACATCGGCCTGCACTACGACGGCGCGGCGTCCGGCTGCGATGACGGTGCGCGCCACTGCGTTCGCGCGGTCAACGTCGCTGCGGCACGAGATGCATAGGTCGTAGCCGCGGTCCGCGGCCAATTGGGCAATGGCGGCACCGATGCCGCGCGAGCCGCCGGTCACGATCATGATGGGAGTCATGCGGCATTGTCGCACTCCCGGTTGCGGCTCGAGATCAGCCAACGCCGTTTCATCCGAGTGATGCGGGCAGCTGCCAGCGGGCCAATTGTGGGCGCCCAGATGCAAAACGCCCGGCGCTTTGGCCGGGCGTTTTGCTTTGCGGGTGCCTGACAATGACCTACTTTCGCACGGGAGCTCCGTACTATCA
>DATJXV010000175.1:0-2271 GCA_035499955.1 Casimicrobiaceae bacterium | reverse complement strand
GGCGCGTCGGGGCGAGCCTGTGCGCAGCCGCAGGGTTGGGCGACCTCGTCGCGGAGTCGTTCGCGGCTTACACGGCGACGCTCGCGCAGCTGTGCTCGGATCGCGAGCGTCTTGCCGTGTACAAGCGGCGCCTCGAAGGCGAGCGATCGCGCCTTCCGCTGTTCGACACCGCGACGTTCGCGGGCGCGTTCGAGCGGATGCTCGAAGCCGTCGCCTAACGCCTGCGTTCGATCAGCTCGATCTTGTAGCCGTCCGGGTCCTCGACGAATGCGATCACGGTCGTGCCGCCCTTGACGGGGCCGGCTTCGCGCGTGACGTTGCCGCCCTTGGCGCGCACGGCATTGCACGCCGCGGCGGCGTCCTGCACCTCGACCGCGACGTGGCCGAACGCGCTGCCCAGGTCGTAGCGGTCCACGCCGTAGTTGTAGGTGAGCTCGATCTCCGCGCCGTGGGGATCGTCTTTGTAGCCGACGAATGCGAGGGTGTATTTCTGCTCCGGCCGGTCGGTCGTGCGCAGAAGCTGCATGCCGAGCACGTCCGTGTAGAACCCGATGGAGCGCTGCAAGTCTCCGACTCGAAGCATCGTGTGCAGGATCTTCATAGCTCGATCATCTCGAAGTCTTCCTTGCGTGCCCCGCACTCCGGGCACGTCCAGTTCGGCGGTACGTCCTCCCAGCGCGTGCCCGCACGTATTCCCTCTTCCGGAGCGCCGACCTCCTCGTCGTAGATCCACCCGCAGATGAGGCACATGTATTTTTTCATCGTGGGCGGCGGAACGGGAGGCCGGGAGTAAACTGCGTGATTGTAGCGTCCCGCTTCTCCCCGCCGCGCCAGGCGCTATCGCGCCGCCACCGCCGAAGGCCCATGCCCGACAACGACCCAGGATACCCGCCGCTCGTGCTCACCTTTGCCGCGTCCGACCCGTCGGGCGGCGCCGGCGTGCAGGCCGATATTCTCACGCTCGCGAGCATGGGCTGCCACCCGCTGTCCGTCATCACGGCGATCACCGTGCAGGATTCGCTCGGCGTGGAAGGCGTGCTGCCGATCGACGCCGACTGGGTCGCCGACCAGGCACGGCGGCTGCTCGAAGACATGCCGGTCGACGCGTTCAAGATCGGCGTGCTGGGCAGCGTGGAGAACATCGCTGCGATCGCCGAGGTGGTGTCCGACTATCCGGACATCCCGCTCGTGTTCGATCCCGTGCTCGCCTCCGCCCGCGGCGACGAGCTCGCGAGCGACGACATGACGCACGCGCTTCGCGAGCTCCTGCTGCCGCAGACGACCATCCTCACACCGAACAGCCTCGAGGTGAGGCTCCTCTGCGAAGGCGACGAGGATGAGGAGCGCGCGCTCGCGCAATGCGCGGCAAAGCTCGTCGAGACGGGCTGCGAGTACGTCCTCGTGACCGGCACGCACGAGAACACGCCCGACGTCGTGAACACGCTGTACGGCAAGAACGGCGTGGTGCGCTCGGACAACTGGCCGCGCCTGCCCGGCTCGTACCACGGCTCGGGCTGCACGCTCGCCTCCGCGATCGCCGCGATGCTCGCCAACGGGCTCGATCTGCCGGAGGCTGTGCGCGAAGCGCAGGAGTTCACGTGGCAGGCGCTGCGCAAGGCCTATCGCCCCGGCATGGGCCAGTTCCTTCCCGACCGCCTGTTCTGGGCGCGCGAAGAAGCGCAGGCGCGCAGCGACGACGAAGAGGCGCCTCAGGCCGACGCGCGTGGCGGCCATTGACCGGTTGCGCGGGCTGTACGCGGTCACGCGCGACGACGACGACACGGCGCGCATCTCGGCGCAGGTCGAAGCGGCGCTTGCCGGCGGCGCGCGCGCGATCCAGTATCGCAACAAGACCGCGACCCCTTCGCTTGCGCGCACGCAAGCGGCGGCGCTCGCCGTGCTGTGCCGCGAGCGCGGCGCGCTGCTGATCGTGAACGACGACGCGAGGCTCGCGCACGAGGTGGACGCCGACGGCGTGCACGTCGGCGAGGACGATCCCGATCTGCCGGCCGTGCGCGCGATCGTGGGGCCGTCGAAGATCGTCGGTGTCTCATGCTATGACGATCTCGATCGCGCGCGCCGTCTCGTCGCGCAAGGTGCGGATTACATCGCCTTCGGCAGCTTCTTCGCCTCGCAGGTGAAGCCCGGCGCCCGCCGCGCCGGTGTCGCGCTGGTCGCGCCGGCGCGCACGCTCGGTGTGCCGGTCGTTGCCATCGGCGGCATCACGGCGGCGAACGCGCCGCTGCTGGTGAGCGCCGGCGTCGACGCCGT
>DATJXV010000174.1:0-5125 GCA_035499955.1 Casimicrobiaceae bacterium | reverse complement strand
GTGCACGTACCCGGTGTGGAAGTGCAGCGGCAGCGTGATTCCGGGAGCGAACTTCGCGCGCAGCACCATCACGGCGTTGTACGGATCGATGAACAGCGGGTGCACCTTAATGCCGGGGTGCAGCAGGCCTTCGAGGAACTTGCTTACGTTGGTGTCGATGCAGAGAAGCTTGTCCTGGTGCGTGATGGTTTCGGGTGTGGCCATGATGATCTCCGTTCGCAAAAAGGGTGTCAGTGGGGAAGCACCGCCCGGCTCGCCGGGTCGATGAGGATCTTGGCGTGCAGTTCGGGATGGCCGAGCGCGGCAAACGCGGCGTCCACGCCGGCGAGCCCGACCGTGCCTGTGACGAGCGGCGCGCAGTGGAGCTTGCCGTCGGCGATCGCGTGCAGCGCGTCGCGGTACTCGAGCGGGGTGTAGGCGAGCACGAAGCGAAGGTCGATCTCCTTGTTGATCGCCACCGCGGGCTCGATCTGGTCGGTCTTCATGCACACGCCGACCACGACGATGCGCGACAGCAGGGGGGCGCCTTCGATGATGTGCTGCAGTACACCGGGCGCGCCGACGCATTCGAACACGATCGGGCGCTTCGGCGCGAGCCCGAGCGTGTCGGCGAGGCGCCACGCATGCCACCAGGGCACCGGGAGCCTGCCCAGTTTCTCGCGCGTCTCGAGGAGCAGGCAGAGTCCGTCGGCCAGCTCGCCGATGAAGCCGTAGTCCTGCCACGAGGCGAACGGCGACCCCGAGGCCGGATCGATCACGACGTCGGCACCGCACCGTTTCGCGAGGTCACGGCGCCCGGCCGAGAAGTCGCTCGCGACGACCGTCGCGACGCCCATCGCCTTCAGCACGCAGATGACGCCCAGGCCGACCGGCCCGCAGCCGACCACGATGGCGACGTCCTTTTTCTTCACTTCGCCGCGGCGCACCGCATGCCATGCCACGGCCATCGGCTCGGTGAGCGCGGCGAGGTCCGGCGACAGCCCGTTGGGCACGGGCACCATCATCGATTCTTCGACGACGATGCGCTCGGCGTAGGCCCCTGAAGCGCGCGGCGAGAGGCCGATGAGCTCGATGCCGTTACCGTTGCGCAGGACCGGCAGCGCGCACACGTTCGTGCCCGGCCTGAATTTCTTCTTCGTGCCCGGACCGTGGTCGACGATTTCGCCGCAGAACTCGTGGCCGAACACGATCTCCTGGTCCGAGCGCATGAAGCCGCGGAAGCCCGTGCGCTCCATGAGCGAGCCCCAGTGGTCGCAGTGGTGCCGGGCATGCAGGTCCGAGCCGCAGATGCCGCAGCGCAGGACCTTGAGCAGGGCCTGACCCTTGCCCGGGACCGGATCCGGGCGCTCGGCGACGCAGAGCTTCGCCTCCTTGCAAACGACTGCTTTCATCCTCAGCGCCCCGGCGGGAAGAGGTCGGCGACGCTTCGCGTCGCGTGCGGCCACTGGGCATGCGCCTCGTATGTCGCGTCCGTGATCGGACGCGCGACGAGCGCCGCGGCGAGCGCGGCCAGCACGAGGCCGACGGCCATCAGCGCGGCTTTGCGAACTCTGGGTTTGGCATTCATGGCGTCCTCCTCGATGGCACCGCAGTGGCATCGACTGTATCGGCTGCGCGATGCGGTGTCCCCCCTCAGGACAGGGGGGAGGCCTTTAGGCAAACCCCGGCGCCCAGAACCGGAAGAATCCGTGGGCCGAGCACCAGAAGAGGGTGCTCCAGTCTCGGAAGCGGCCGAGCGAGTCCTCGCGCGACGCCGGCTGCACCTGCCGGCGGCTACGAGCGCCGGCGCTTACGCCGAGACGAGCCGGGCGATGATGATTGCCGGATAGAGCTGCCCGACGAGCGCTTCGAGGGTGGCGAGCGACCTGGCGATGTGCGCCGCGGGCGTGATGTCGCCGTACCCGACCGTGGTCAGCGTGACGAGGCTGAAATAGCCCCAGTCGAACAGCGTTGCGTGTTTCGGCAGGGCGCCGGCGAACGCGTCCGGGATCGTGTTCGCGACGATGGCGTACAGCGTTGCCCAGATCACGCCGAGCAGCAGGTAGAGGGCGATCGCGCCGAACAGGCGGTCGCCGATCGCGCGCTTGGTCGCGAAGACCCCCGCGCCGACCGCGATCGCGAGAAGGATCAGGGCCGACAGGAGCACGGCGTCGTGCCACTTCTCGATGTTGAGCGCCGGAACGAGACGTTCGGCAGCGTGCGCGAGGACGACCAGCACGGCGACCACGCTCAGCAGCAGCGCCATGCGCGGCTTCTCGCTGATCGCGACGATGCCGCACACGACGACGAGCAGCACGAGCATGCGGCTCGCGACCGTCATGTCCTCGCCCGGAGGAAACACCACGGGGAGCACGAACATGCCGAACGCGAGGAGGATCAGCATGCCGGCCATGCCGCTCCTGCGGAGCAACGCGATCCCGGCGTGGTGCACACCCAGCAACGACGTGCGGCGCGACGGCGCTTCCATGGCACCCTTCATGCGTGCTCCCGGCGCGTATCCGTCAGCCGGATCATGCCCGCGTCTTGCGCGCCTTGCGCGGCATGCTGTCGCGCGACAGCGGCTCCGCGAAGACGGGATGCGGCGGCGGAGCCGCCTCGCCCGGCTCGTCGGCAAGGACGAAATCGATCTTCGCCTGCTCCATGTCCACGCGCGCGACCTTGACGCGCACGCGACCGGCGAGCTGGTAAGTGAGGCCGCTGCGCTCGCCGACGAGCGCATGGCGAGCCGCGTCGAAGTGGAAATAGTCGCGTCCGAGCTCGGTAATGTGGACGAGGCCGTCGACCGCGAGGCCGTCGAGGGTCACGAAGATGCCGAAGCTCGTCACGCCGCTGATCGTGCCTGCGAATTCGTCGCCGATGCGGTCCTGCATGTAGTAGGCCTTGAGCCAGTTCATGACGTCGCGGGTGGCGTCGTCGGCCCGCCGCTCGGTCATCGACGTGTGGACGCCGAGCTGCTGCCACGTCATGCCGGCCGGCGTGTAGTGCGTGCCGGCGAGCGCCGCCTTGATCGCGCGGTGGACGAGCAGGTCCGGGTAGCGGCGGATGGGAGAGGTGAAATGCGCGTATGCCTCGTAGGCGAGGCCGAAGTGCCCTTCGTTGTCGGGCCGGTATTGCGCCTGCGAGAGCGAGCGCAGCAGCACGGTCTGCAGAAGGTCGAAGTCGGCGCGCTCGCGCGCGCCGTCGAGGAGCCTGGCGTAGTCGGCCGCCGTGGGGCGATCGCCCCCCGACAGGTGCAAGGCCGAGGTCGCGAGGAACTCGCGCAACGCGGCGAGCTTGTCGGGCGGCGGCGGCTCGTGCACGCGGAACAGCGTCATCTGCTTGCGCTCGCGCAGGAAGTCGGCCGCGCAGACGTTCGCCGCGAGCATGCACTCCTCGATGAGCTTGTGCGCGTTGTTGCGCGGCGCCGGCACGATCGCGGTGATCTTCCCGCGCTCGTCGAACTGGATCGCGAGTTCGGCGGTTTCAAAATCTATGGCGCCGCGCTTGTCGCGCGCGGCGTCGAGCGATTGGTACAGCGAGTGAAGGTTGGTCAGATGCGGCAGGAGCGCCTTGGCCTCGGCGCCCGTCGCCGCCTTGGCATCGGACAGCCACGACCACACTTGCGTGTACGTGAGCCGCGCGCGCGAATGCATGACGGCGGGGTAGAAGCGGTACGACTTGATGGCGCCTTGCGGCGTGACGTCCATGTCGCAGGCCATGCACAGGCGGTCCACGCGAGGCTTGAGCGAGCACAGCTCGTTGGACAGCTCCTCCGGCAGCATCGGGATGACGCGGCGCGGGAAGTACACGGAGGTCCCGCGCTCGCGCGCGCTCTTGTCGATCGCGTCGCCCTCGCGAACGTAGTGCGCGACGTCGGCGATGGCGACAACGAGGCGGAAGTTGCGCCCCTTGCGCTCGCAGTAGACGGCGTCGTCGAAGTCCTTCGCGGTCTCGCCGTCGATCGTCACGAGCGGCATGTCCGTGAGGTCGACGCGACTCTTGTGGTCCGCCGGACGCACTTCGGTGGGCAGACGCTTGGCTTGCCGCTGCACATCCTTGTCGAACTCGAAGGGAAGCGCATGTTTGCGCAGCGCGATATCGATCTCGATCCCGGGGTCTGTCGCGTTGCCGAGCACGTCGACGACCCGCGCGACGGCTTCGCGGTTGGCCGTCGGCTGCTCGACGATCTCCGCCACGACGACCTCGCCGACCTTGGCGCCGCCGGTGGATTCGGCCGGAACGAGGAAGTCCTGGTTGATGCGGCGGTTCTCGGCGACGATGAAGTGGACGCCGCGCTCGGCGTGGAGCCGGCCGACGACCTCTCGGTTGGCGCGCGCGAGCACCTCGACGATCTCGCCCTCGCGGCGGCCGCGGCGGTCGTGGCCCGCGACGCGAGCGACCGCGCGGTCGCCGTGCAGCACCTTGTGCATCTCGCGCGCGCTCAGGAACAGGTCTTCGCCGCCGTCCTCG
Source organism: Casimicrobiaceae bacterium (assembly GCA_035499955.1). GTDB lineage: Bacteria > Pseudomonadota > Gammaproteobacteria > Burkholderiales > Casimicrobiaceae > VBCG01. Next base: position 676 of record DATJXV010000174.1, on the reverse strand, counting down.
GGAACGAGGAAGCCGAAGCCGTCGGGATGGCCCTGCACGATGCCCACCACCAGGTCGAGCTTGGCGACCACGCAAAGCTCGCCCTTGCGATTGGTGAGCAGCTGGCCGTCGCGCTCCATCGCCGCGAGGCGGCCCGCGAGCGCGTCTCGCGCCGCGCGGGTGACGCGAAGCTCGCGTGCGAGGTCCGCGGGCGGCATCGGCACGCCAGCCGACGTGAGCGCGGTCAGGATCGCGTCACGCGACGGCGGCGCTTCGGGGTCGGTGTCCTCGCGCGCGCGGCGCGAGGCGCGTGCGGCCGGCGGGTGCGCGTTGCGGGACGCTTTGGTCGTTTTTGACAAGGATTGTCCGCAAAAGTAAAATTAAAGGTTGCTGTCGCCTCATAAGGCCCAGGTGGCGGAATTGGTAGACGCACTAGGTTCAGGTCCTAGCGGTGGCAACACTGTGGGGGTTCGAGTCCCTTCCTCGGCACCACACCTCCAACGCCGGCGCGCTCGCGTCGGATAGCACGCCGCGCCGCCCACCTACGCGCGGCGCGTGCGCAGGTCGTCGGCTGTCATGACGTCGTAGGGCTCGAACGGCTGGTGAATCCATGGGCTCTCGGCGAGGTAGTCGACGAAGTAGTCGGGCTTCGACCGCGAGACGGCCTTGTACCACAGCACCGCGGTGCGGAGCTCCT
>DATJXV010000173.1:0-5502 GCA_035499955.1 Casimicrobiaceae bacterium | reverse complement strand
GGCAGTGGCTCGCCCTGCTTGCCCCGTTCTACTTTGCCGAGGCGCTCGTGCGCGCCGTCACCGAGCCGGGACGCCACGCAATCGTCGCCGCGCTCGCCGCGGCGATCGCGCTGGTGACGTTCGTGGCGGTGCTCGCGTGGCTGCGCGCGGAGAGTCGTTAGGGCCGCGGCGCGAGCTCGGGCGCCTTGGCGTGGCCCTCGCCGGCGAGGCCCTTCGGCATGGGGAAGGTGATGCTCTCGCTCGTCCCCGGCAGCTCCGTCACGCCGAGCGCGCCCAACTCCTTGAGACGCGCGACGACCTGCCGCACGAGAACTTCGGGCGCCGACGCGCCGGCCGTCACGCCCACGCGGCGGCGCCCGGCGATCCATTCGGGCCGCAGCTCCTCGGCGCGGTCGACCATCCATGCCGGCACGCCGCGGTTCTGCGCGACCTCGCGCAGGCGGTTCGAATTCGAGCTGTTGGGGCTTCCGACCACGATGACCGCGTCGACCGCAGGCACCAGCGCCTTCACCGCGTCCTGGCGGTTCTGCGTGGCATAGCAGATGTCGTCGCGCTTGGGCCCGAGAATCGACGGAAAGCGCGCCTTGAGCGCGGCCACGACCAGGGCCGCGTCGTCTACCGACAGCGTCGTCTGCGTGACGTAGGCGAGGCAGTCCGGGTGGCGCACCGCGAGGCTCGCGACGTCGTCCACCGAGTCGACGAGGTAGATGCCGCCGTCGACCTGTCCCATCGTGCCTTCGACCTCGGGATGCCCGGCGTGCCCGATCATCACGATGTCCCGGCCCTGCTCGCGCATGCGCGCGACCTCGACGTGCACTTTGGTGACGAGCGGGCACGTCGCGTCGAACACGCGCAGCCCGCGCGCCTCGGCCTCCGCGCGCACCGCCTTCGATACGCCGTGCGCCGAGAAAACGACAGTGGCCCCTGGCGGCACCTCCCCCAGCGCCTCGACGAACATCGCGCCCTTCGCCTTGAGGTCGTCGACCACGAACTTGTTGTGGACCACCTCGTGGCGCACGTAGATCGGACGGCCGAACTGCGCGAGCGCCTGCTCGACGATCGCGATGGCGCGGTCGACGCCGGCGCAGAAGCCGCGTGGATTCGCGAGGAGGACGTCCACTTAGCGGGTGCTCCTTCGCTCGCGGAAGCTGTCGAGGATCAGCATCGCCGCGCCGATCGTGATGGCGCTGTCCGCCACGTTGAACGCGGGCCACGACCAGCCCGCGTAGTGGAAGAGCAGGAAGTCGGTCACGCGGCCGGCGGCCACGCGGTCCCAAAGGTTGCCGAGCGCGCCGCCCAGGATCAGCGCGAGCCCGCACATCATGAGGCGGTGCCCGCCGCGCCTTAGCATCCACACGAGAAACACACTGGCGACGATGGCGACGGCGGTGAACAGCCAGCGTTGCCAGCCGTCGTGCCCGGCGAGGAAGCTGAACGCGGCGCCCGTGTTGTAGGCGAGCACGAGGCTGAAGAAGCCCGTCACCGGGAGCTCCTGGCCTTCGCGGAAGAGCGAGACGATCCACGCCTTGGTCGCAAGATCGAGCGCAATGACCGCGACGGCGACGAACAGCCAGCGCCACCAGTTGGGCGACGGCGCGCGGGCGGCGGGCATCGTCAGGGGGCTCGACACGCTAGGCATAGCTGCGCGGCTCGCCGCGGCCGAAGAGGTTCGCCACGCAGCGCCCGCAAAGCGAGGGATGCGCCGGGTCGGCGCCGACGTCCGCGCGCCAGTGCCAGCAGCGCTCGCACTTGGGATTCGCGCTGGGTGTCACGTGGACCGCCAGCGCGCCGGCGCGGACCACGCTTGCCGCCGACGTGATCGTGACGAAGCGCAGATCGTCGCCGAGCGAGGTCAGCGCGGCATGGTCCTCATCCGGCGCCTCGATAACGACTTCGGCCTGCAATGAAGAGCCGATCTTGCCCTCCTGGCGGGCAACCTCGAGCTCCTTCAGCACGGCGGCGCGCACGGCGAGGATGCGCTCCCACTTCGCCACGAGCGCGGGCTCGCCAGGCAGCGGCGGCAGGCTGTTCTTCCACACCTGCGTGAAGATCGTGACGTCCGACGGCCGCAGGATGCGCCACGCTTCCTCCGCCGTGAACGAGAGGATCGGCGCCATGAGCTTCAGGAGCGCGTCACGGACGAGCGCGAGCGCGGTCTGCGCCGAGCGGCGTGCGCGGCTGTCCTTCCCTGCCGTGTAGAGGCGGTCCTTCAGGATGTCGAGGTAGAAGCCGCCCAAGTGCTCGGAGCAATACGTGGCGATGCGCTGCACGACGAGGTGGAACTCGTAACGGCCGTAGTCGGCCTCCACCGCCGTGGCCATCATTTGCGCTTGCGCGAGCGCGAAGCGGTCGAGCTCGAGCAGCTCGCCGAGCGGCACGGCATGCTGCGCGGGGTCGAAGTCCGACGTGTTGGCGAGCAGAAAGCGCAGCGTGTTGCGGATGCGGCGGTAGCTCTCGACGACGCGCTTCAGGATCTCGTCGCTGATGTTGAGCTCGCCCGAGTAGTCGGTGGCCGCCACCCAAAGGCGCAGGATCTCGGCGCCCAGCGTGTCGGACACCTTCTGCGGCGACACCACGTTGCCACGTGACTTCGACATCTTGCGGCCCTCGCCGTCGACCACGAAGCCGTGCGTGAGCAGCGCCTTGTACGGCGGCACACCGTTGACCATGCACGATTCCAGAAGCGAGCTGTGGAACCAGCCGCGGTGCTGGTCGGAGCCTTCGAGATAGAGATCGGCCGGGAACCCCGTCTCTTGCGAGTGCGAGCCCATGCGCGTGGTGCGCCCGTCGGGGCCGCCCATCACGGTCTCGAAGGTGGCGCCGGAGTCGAACCAGACGTCGAGCGTGTCGGTGAGCTTGCGGTACTTCCTCTGGTCGACGCCGAAGTCCTCGCTGGTGGCCTCGAACCACGACTCGATGCCGCCGTGCTCGACCTTCGAGGCCGCGAGCTCGAGCAGCGCCATGGTGTCCGGGTGCAGCTCGTCGGTCTCGCGATCGACGAAGAACGGCAGCGGGGTGCCCCACGTGCGCTGCCTCGACAGGGTCCAGTCGGGACGGTGCTCGATCATCCCGTACAGCCGCGCCTTGCCCCACGCGGGATAGAAACGCGTGGCCTCGATGCCGCGCAGCGCCGTGTCGCGCAGCGATTCGGCGGGCTTGACCCCGCGATAGCCGGGGACGTCGTCCATGCCGACGAACCACTGCGTGGTGGCGCGGTAGATGATGGGCGTCTTGTGGCGCCAGCAGTGCATGTAGCTATGGGTGTACTTCTCGTCGTGGAGGAGCGCGCCGACCTCGCGCAGCTTTTCGACGATGAGCGGGTTCGCCTTCCAGATCGAAAGACCGCCGAAGAACGGAAGCTTCTCGTCGAAGCGGCCGTCGGCCTGCACGGGATTGAGCATCTCCTCGTCGGCCATGCCGTACCGGCGGCACGAGCGGAAGTCGTCCACGCCGTAAGCCGGCGACGAATGCACGATCCCGGTGCCGGCGTCGAGCGTGACGTAATCGCCGAGATAGATGGGCGATGCCCGGTCGTAGAACGGGTGGCGGAAGCAGATGCGCTCGAGCGCGGCACCCGGCGCCGTTGCGACGATCTTGCCTTCGAGCTTGTAACGCGCAAGGCAGGCCTCGACCAGGTCCTTCGCGAGCAGGAGCGTTCCGCGCGGCGTGGTCACGAGCGCGTAGACGAGATCCGGATGCGCGTTGAGCGCCTGGTTCGACGGGAGGGTCCACGGCGTGGTGGTCCAGATGACCGCGTAGACCGGCCCATCCGGCAGCACCGGCAAGCCGAAGGCCGTCGCGAGCCTGCCGCGCTCCGAAGGATCGAGCGGGAACGCGACGTCGATCGCGGCGTCGACGCGGTCCTCGTACTCGACTTCCGCCTCGGCGAGCGCGCTCTGGCAGTCGAAGCACCAGTTGACCGGCTTCAGGCCCCTGTAGAGGTAGCCCTTCCTGAGGATCTTGCCCAGCGTGCGGATCTCGTCGGCCTCGTTCTTGAAGGCCATCGTCATGTACGGATGGTCCCAATCGCCGAGCACGCCCAGGCGCTTGAACTGCTCGCGCTGGATGTCGATCTGCTCGGTGGCGTAGGCGCGGCACAGGCGCTGCGTTTCCGCGGCCGAGAGGTTCTTGCCGTAGGTCTTCTCGATCTGCACCTCGATCGGCATGCCGTGGCAGTCCCAGCCCGGCACGTAGGGCGCGTCGAAGCCCGCCATGCCCTTGCTCTTGACGATGATGTCCTTCAGCACCTTGTTGACGGCGTGGCCGATGTGGATGTCGGCGTTCGCGTAAGGCGGGCCGTCGTGCAGCACGAAGCGCGGGCGCCCCCTGGCGGCCGCGCGAATGGCCTCGTACACGTGCGTGCGCTGCCACTCCTTGATCCAGCCCGGCTCGCGGCGGGCGAGGTCGCCGCGCATGGGGAACGGCGTATCGGTGAGGTTCAGCGTCGTCTTGTAATCGGCTTTCGAGTCGTCGGGCATGGTGTTCACGCTATCGCATCGGCCTTGGTGAAATACTCGCGGGCCTGCGCCACGTCGGCGCGAATCTGGTCGGTGAGCGCCGCGAGGCTGTCGTACTTCTCCTCGTCGCGCAGCTTGTGCAGGAACTCGACCGTAATTCGATGTCCGTAGATGGTGTCGTCGAAGTCGAAAAGAAAGACCTCGAGCAGCGGCTTGCCCGTGGACTCGATCGTCGGCCGCACGCCGAGGCTCGCCACGCCGGCGCGCGGCGAAGGCCCAAGCCCGTGGACGCGCACGACGAAGATGCCGCAGAGCGCCGGGCGATGGCGAAGCGCGATGTTGGCGGTCGGAAAGCCCAGGTGCCGCCCGCGCTTCTCGCCGTGCACCACGCGGCCGGACAGCGCGTAGGGCCGCCCCAGCAGCGCGGTCGCGCGTGGAAGATCGCCGTGCGCAAGCGCGTCGCGCACCGCGGTCGACGAGGCGCGCGTGCTCTCGACGTTCACGGTGCGCATCCCCTCCACACTGAACGTCTTCGCGTTCGCGCGCAGCACCGTGAGGTCCCCAGCGCGGCCTTTGCCGAAGCGGAAGTCGTCGCCGACGAGCACCCAGCGCACGCCCAGCCGCGCGACGAGCACGTCGTCGATGAATGCTTGCGGGCTGAGCGCGGCCAGCGAGGCGTCGAAGCGCGCGACATACGTGCGCGCGATCCCGAAGACGCGAAACGCCTCGAGCTTCTGCCGAAGGCGCGTCAGGCGCGGCGGCGCCGCATCGTGCGCGAAGAACTCACGCGGGTGCGGATCGAAGGTGAGCACCGCGGGCGGCAGGCGCAGGTCCTCCGCGGCTTCGGTGAGCCGCATGAGCATCGCCTGATGGCCGCGATGGACGCCGTCGAAGTTGCCGATCGTCAGGGCGATCGGGCCATCGGCGCGGGCAGGAAGTCCGCGATAGATCCGCACGTTGGTGGGTGGTCCGCGCCGGATACGTCGTGGCCGCGGCGAGACAAGCCAAAGGATTGAATTCTATCGCATTTTAATGGGGTCAGACC
>DATJXV010000172.1:0-14909 GCA_035499955.1 Casimicrobiaceae bacterium | reverse complement strand
CGAGGCGTTGTCAGCGATGGTGTCGGGCAGGGTGATCTTCCAATCGGCGATCCGCGAGTCGATGATCTCCAGCGCGGGCAGCAGGAAGTCCACTGCGGCCAGCGCCTCGGCCACGGTCACGCCGGGCCCGCGCAGCGGGCGGCCGAGCACGAACGCGATCTCCGGCTCGGCCCGCACGCCGCCGCCGCTGCCGGGCGCGGGACACGGAGAGTCGCGGTAGATGGCCGGCGCGAAGATGGGCGCGAGCGCCACGGGGCGCGGCTCGCTCGGGACCGAGCACTTGTAGCCGCCGATCGGCTGCCCGACGAGCTGCGCGATTCGCGACTGGATAGCAAGCGCGTCGGGGATCGTCGGCGGGCGGTATTCCTCCGGGATGCGCGGCCCCGGGGTTCCTCGGTTGCGCGCGGCGAGCAGGAACTGCGCGGCGGACTCGTAAGCGGAGGCGATCATCGTCGGACTATCGGTAGGGCCGCCTATTCTGGCATGGATTCTCGACGGGGCGCGTGGGTTATGCTTCGCGCATGCACGATCGCCTCATGCCTGGCTCGACGCTTCCCGTCGACCGCGAGCGCGCGCTGCTCGTCGGGCGCGCTTTCGTGCCCGCCGCCGGCGGTGCCGTGCTGGTCACGGTTCGCGGCGACGACCTCGTCGACGCGACCAGCGTTGCGCCGACGTCGAGCATGCTCGCGAACCTGGCGGACCCAGCGGCGGCGCTGCGCGCCGCGCACGCGCTGCCGCGCGTAGGAAGCGTAGCCCACATCCTCGCCAATTCCGCGTTCGATCACCGCGATGCCACGCGGCCGTGGCTCCTCGCCCCGTGCGACCTGCAGGCGATCAAGGCGGCCGGCGTCACCTTCGTCGCCAGCATGCTCGAGCGGGTGATCGAGGAGCAGGCGCGCGGCGACCCGGCGAAGGCCGAGAGCGTGCGCCGCGCCATCGTCGCCGTAATCGGCGACAACCTCTCGAGCGTGCGGCCGGGCTCGCCGGAGGCGGCGCGCCTGAAGGACGCGCTCATCGCGCAAAAGGCGTGGTCGCAATACCTCGAAGTCGGCATCGGCCCCGACGCCGAGATCTTCACCAAGTCGCAACCGATGTCAGCGGTGGGCACGGGCGCGCAGATCGGCATCCATCCTAAATCCGAGTGGAACAACCCCGAGCCCGAGATCGTGCTCGTGGTCGGAAGCCACGGGCGCACCGTGGGCGCCACGCTCGGCAACGACGTCAACCTGCGCGACTTCGAAGGGCGCAGCGCGCTGCTGCTGGGCAAGGCCAAGGACAACAACGCGTCCTGCGCGATCGGCCCCTTCATCCGCCTGTTCGACGAGCAGTTCACGATCGACGACGTGCGCCGCTGCGAGCTCGCAATGCGGGTTGAAGGGCCGGACGGCTTCGTGCTCGACGGCGCGAGCTCGATCGCGATGATCAGCCGCGACCCGCTCGACCTCGTGGCGCAGGCCACCGGGCCGAATCACCAGTACCCGGACGGCTTCGTGCTCTTCCTCGGCACCATGTTCGCGCCCACGCAGGACCGCCACGGCCCGGGTCAGGGCTTCACGCACGTCGTGGGCGACGTCGTTACCGTGTCGACCCCCGCGCTCGGCGCGCTCGTCAACCGCGTGAACACGTCGGACCGCGTCGCGCCGTGGACGCTCGGCGCGGGCGAGCTCATGCGAAGCCTCGCTCGCAGGGGCGTGCTGTGAGCGTGCCGGCACCCAGGCCGGCGGCTCCGGCGGGTGAAGCGGCGATCTTCTCGAAGGACGACAAGCTCGTCATCGCCGCATGTGCGATCTCGATGCTGATCGTGCAGATGGACTGGTTCGCGCTGAACCTCGCGATTCCCGCCATCGCGAAGCGCTTCGACGTGCCCGCAACCGACCTGCAGTGGGTCGTGAGCGGCTACATGCTGTCGATCGGCGCCCTCATGGTGACCGCGGGACGGCTCGCCGACATCTTCGGGCGCCGTCTCGTCATCGTGATCGGGCTCGCGGTGTTCGGGATCGTATCGATCGTCTGCGGCAGCGCCCCGGACGAATGGTTCCTCATCATCGCCCGCGTCGTGCACGGCGTGGGCGCCGCGCTGATATTCCCCGTCGCCATCGCGGTCGTGTCGAGCACGTTCAGCGGGGTCCATCAGGCGCGCGCGATCGGCGTCGTGCTGGGCGTGTCGGCGATCGGGCAGGCGCTGGGACCCTTCGTCGGCGGCACGTTCTCGGAATTCGTGAGCTGGCGCGGCGTGTTCTTCATCAACGTGCCGTTTTGCGTCGCCGCGATCTACCTCATGCTGCGCTACGTGAAGGAGTCGCGCGACGAAGCCGCGGACCGCCACATCGATTATCCCGGCATGCTCACGGTGACGGGCGGGCTCGTCTGCATCAGCCTCGCCTTCGACCGCGGCGAGACGTGGGGGTGGACGTCGCTCGCGACGATCGGAACGCTCGCCGTCGGCGTGCTGCTGCTCGCGGTTTTTGTCGCCATGGAGGCGCGCGTGAAGTCGCCGCTCGTGTCGCTGTCGCTCTTCCGCAACCGCGCCTTCGACGCCGTCGTCATCGCGGGGTCGCTGTCGAACGTCGTATTCTGCTTCGTCGCGGTCTTCTCCGCGATGTACCTGCAGCAGGCGCGCGGCATGTCGCCGTTCGACAGCGGGCTCGTGTTCCTCGCGCTGTCCGCCGGCGCCGGCGGCGCGAGCTATTTCTCGGGCGAGCTCGCGGAGAAGTTCCCTGCCGATCGCATCATGGCCATCGGGATGCTGATCAGCGCCGCCGGCATCGTCGCCCTCACGGGCGTGAACTCGCTTTGGCTCTACACGCCCATCTTTTTCGTCACCGGCGTAGGGCTGGGCCTCGGATGGGCGCTGTCACAGGTGGCCACCCAAGCGGTGGTGCCGCCAGACTACGCGGGGGCGGCCTCGGGTGTGACGCTCACCGCACTGGTGATGCTGGGCGCGGTGGGCGTCGCGATCGCGGCTGCGATGCTCGAGATCATCGCCGGGTCGCCGCAGGCCGCGTCCTACGACGCGGCGGCGATCGACGTGATCCTGCGCGCGGGCGCCGCGCTCGCGTTCGTGGGCGCAGTCGGGCTGCTCCTGTTCGGGCGGCACCCGCCGGCGGCCATGGCGTCGCCGGTGGCCTGAGGCGCTAAGCCGTGCCCTTGAACGCGACGATCTTCTGACGCTGCTCGCCCAGTCCCGCGATGCCGAGCGTCACGACGTCGCCGGGATGCATGTACTGCGGCGGCTTCATGCCGAGACCGACACCCGGCGGCGTGCCGGTGGTGACCACGTCGCCCGGCAGGAGCGTCATGTACTGTGAAACGTCGGCGACGAGGTCGGCGATGGTGAAGATCATCGTGCGCGTGTTGCCGGTCTGCTTGCGCACGCCGTTGACGTCGAGCCACATGTCGAGGTTCTGCACGTCCTTCACCTCGTCGGTCGTGACGAGCCAGGGCCCGAGCGGGCCGAACGTGTCGCAGCCCTTGCCCTTGCTCCACTGCGAGCCGCTGCGCTTCAGCTGGAACTCGCGCTCGGACACGTCGTTGCAGATGCAGTAGCCCGCGACGTAGCGCAGCGCGTCCTTCCTGGCGACGTTACTCGCTTTCCGGCCGATCACGAACGCGATCTCGACCTCCCAGTCGATCCCTTCGGAGCCCTTGGGCATCATCACGTTGTCGTTGGCGCCGACGATGCAGCTCGGCGTCTTGTAGAAGACCACGGGATTCTCGGGAATCGGCGAGCCCGTCTCCTTGGCGTGGTCGACGTAGTTCAAGCCGATCGCGACGAACTTGGACGGAGTCGCCACGCACGGCCCGAGGCGCGGCTTGCCCTTCACGAGCGGCAGCTTCTTGGCGTCGAGCTTCTTGAGCTTGGCGAGCTCGCCCGGCGCGAGCGTCGCGCCGTCGATGTCCTTCACCTTCTTCGACAGGTCGCGCAGCTTGCCGTCGGCGTCGATGAGGCCGGGCTTCTCCTTGCCGGGGGGGCCAAAACGTACCAATTTCATCTGTTACCTCCCTTAAAAAGACGGGCCGGCCGCGCCGGCCCGTTTCCAATCAGAAGTTTCAAATTGTCATGCCGCCGTCGACGGAGAAAACCTGCCCCGTCGCGAACGCGGATTCATCCGATGCGAGGTAGATCACGATAGGCGCGATCTCCTCGGCCTTCGCGAGACGCCCCATCGGCTGCCGCGCGATGAACATCTTGCGCGCCTCGACCGGGTCGGCGAAGGCGTTGATGCGATCCCCGAGCGAAGGCGTGTCCACCGTGCCCGGCGCGATCGCGTTGCAGCGGATGCCCTTCTGCACGTAGTCCGCCGCGACGGACTTGGTGAGCCCGATCACCGCAGCCTTGCTCGTGCCGTAGACGAAGCGGTTGGGAATGCCCTTGATCGAGCCCGCCACCGAGGCCATGTTCACGATCGACGCGCCACGGCCGGTCTTCTCGTGGCGGTCGAGCATCTTCGGCAGCGCGGCCTGGATGGCGACGTACATCGCGCGGACGTTCAGGCTCATGCTGAACTCCCAGTCCTTGGCCGCGCACTCGAGGATCGTGCCGTGGTGCACGTAGCCCGCGCAGTTGAAGAGCACGTCGAGCGGCGGCAGCTCCTCGAAGGTCTTGCGCACGGCGGCGTCGTCGAGCACGTCGAGCCTGCGCGTGCTCACGTTCGACACGCCGCGGAAGCCTTCGAGCAGCTCGGCGTTGACATCGGTCGCATGCACGGTCGCGCCCTCCGCCGCCATCTGGAGCGCGCACGCGCGTCCCATGCCTTGCCCGGCAGCCGTGACCAGCGCCACCTTACCTGCCAATCTCTGAGTCATCGGACTACCTCAGTGCGGGCCGCAGCGACACCGTAGGGTCGGCCCATCTCGTGTTGGGGATGAGAGGGTACCATCCGGGTCGCCCCGGATCGCGATCGTAAGGATAACCGCCCAGCTCGCGGTAGAGCTCGTGGTATTGCGCGAGCTTGCCGCGGTCGAGGGTGACGCCCAGTCCCGGCGCGTCGGGCACGCGGATCGCCCCGCGTTCGTAGCGCATGAGGCCGCCTGCGATCACGTCGTCGGTGAGGTGATGGTAATGCGCGTCCGCCGCGTAGCCGAGATTCGGCACGACGGCACCCATGTGCAGCATCGTCGCAAGCTGGATGCCGAGCTCGCCGGAGCTGTGCACGGCCACGCCCAATCCCATGGTCTCGCACACGCCGGCGGCCTTGATGCAGGGGCGGATGCCGCCCCAGAACGTGGTGTCGAGCAGGATCACGTCGACCGCGCCGTTGCGCACGTTCTCGGCGAGCTGCTCGAAGTTGATCACGACCGTGTTGGTGGCGATCGGCAGCGGCACGAACTCCTTCAAGCGCCTCAACTGCGTCATGCCCCAGACGGGATCCTCGAAGTAGTCGTTGCGGATGTCGGCGATGCCGCGCCCGAACGCGATCGCGTCGGCGAGCGAGAGTGCTGCGTTGGGGTCGTAGCGGAAGCGCTCGCCCGGCAGCGACGCCGCGAGCGCGCGGTAGCAGCCGAGCTCGTACATGGGCGGATAGACCCCGCCCTTCAGCTTGTGCGAGGTAAATCCGTACTTCGCCTTGAGCGCCGCGGCGTTGGCCACGAGCTGCGCGGGCGTGCGCACCTCGCCTTCGCCGGTCTGCGGATTCGCGTACCGGAAGAAAAGATAGCTCGCGAACTCGACCGCGTCGCGCACCTTGCCGCCGAGCAGCATGTGCACCGGCACGCCGAGCTTCTGGCCCATCACGTCGAGGCAGGCGAACTCTATCGCGGCATGCAGCTGCGTGCGGTTGTTGTACAGGCTCGCGGTCGGGTTGCAGATCGCGAAACGCATCGCCTCGAGCGCGAACACGTCGTGCCCCGTCAGGTACGGGAGCAGCCCCTGGAACGCGCGCGTCGCCTCCTCGCCGCCGCCGCCCATCTCGCCCAATCCCACGTAGCCGTCGCTCGTCTCCACTTCCACGACGGTGCGCACGAAGCGCCCCCAGTGCGCGCCGTTGCTGTGCAGGAGCGGCGCTTCGAGCGGCACGGTGACGGGCGTGGCGCGGATCGCGGAGATGGTCGTGGGCATGAATCAGTCGCAGGTTAGCCGGCGCGCCTTGAAGGTGCCGCCAGGGATGATTGCATCGAGGCGCGTCCGGTTCAACGCGCCAAGGCAAATTCTACAAGAATTGGTAATACCACTTGACCACTTTTCACGCCACCGGTAGCCTTGCGATTCCGTTACGAGTCTTCACGCGCGGCTGTTCCAAGCCGCTTCCCCATGCCGTTCCAGAGCATCGAGCCGCGCCGGCTCTACCGCCAGATCGCCGACCAGATCCGCACGCTCATCAAAAGCGGCGAGTTCCCGGCCGGGGCACGCCTGCCCCCGGAGCGCGATCTCGCGAAGCAGCTCGGCGTGTCGCGGCCGTCGGTGCGCGAGGCGCTGATCGCCCTGGAGGTCGAGGGCCTGGTCGAGGTGCGCATCGGCTCCGGCATCTACGTGCAGCCGGGCAACGAAGGCGCCGCGGGTGGCAAGGCGCACGAGGCCGAGGCCGGCCCCTTCGAGCTCCTGCGCGCGCGCTACGTCATCGAATCGGAATGCGCGGCGCTCGCCGCGAAGTCGGCGAGGAAAGGCCAGGTGCAGGCCATCGCGGACGCGCTTGCGGAGATGCGGCGCGAAATGGACGCGGGCGAGCATCACCCGCTCGCAGGGGACCGGCTGTTCCACATGCGCATCGCCGAAGCCACCGGCAACGGGGCGCTGGTCGCCGTCGTCAAGATGCTGTGGGACGAGCGCACGGGCCCGCTTTACAAGCAGCTCGAGCATCACTACGATTCGCCCGCGCTTTGGGAGGCGGCCATGACCGAGCACAGGGCCGTGCTGAAGGCGATCGCCGCGCGCGACGCGCCCGGCGCGCGCGCCACGATGCAGCGGCACCTGAACCAGGCCTACAAGCGCTTTTCCATCGGCTGGGACAACCTGCAGTAAACGAGGAGGCACCATGCTCGCCTGCCGCATTCACGCCAAGGAAGACCTGCGCATCGAACCCGTTGAGGTCCCGCAAGCCGGGGAGGGCGAAGTGCTGCTGCGCCTCGGCGCGGCGGGCATCTGCGGGTCGGACCTGCACTACTACTACGAGGGGCGCAACGGCAGCTTCGTCGTGCGCGAGCCGCTGATCCCCGGCCACGAGGCCTCCGCCGTCGTGGCCGCGGTCGGGCCCGGCGTGACGCGCGTGCGGGTCGGCGACAAGGTCGCGGTGTCGCCGTCGCACGCGTGCGGGCGCTGCGACTACTGCCGCGAAGGCCGCGAGCACCTGTGCTCGCACATGCGCTTTCTCGGCAGCGCGAGCCGCTTCCCCCACGTGCAGGGGATGTTCCAGGAGTGCTTCGTCATGGGCGAGCGGCAGTGCTACCCCGTGACCGGCGACGTCTCGCTGGGCGAGCTCGCATTCGCCGAGCCCCTGGCCGTCGGCTTGCACGGCGTGAACCGCGGCGGCGATCTGCTCGGCAAGTCGGTGCTCGTCACCGGCGCCGGCACGATCGGCTGCGTCACGGTGATGGCCGCGCGGCTCGCGGGCGCGCGCAAGGTCACCGTCACCGACGTGCTCGACCGGCCCCTTTCCCAGGCGAAGGTCGTCGGCGCCGACGTCACGCTGCGTGCCGACCGCGAAGCCGATGCGCTCAAGGAGCCGCAGTTCGACGTCGCCTATGAGGTGTCCGGCAACTTCAACGCGCTCAAATCCTGCGTGGCGGCCACCAAGCGCGGCGGCGTGGTCGTGCAGGTGGGAACGCTGCCGCACGAGCCGCTGCCGTTCGTCGTGAACGAGTTGATGGCGAAGGAGCTCGACCTGCGCGGCGCGTTCCGCTGGGGCATCGAGTTCGACTGGGCGGTCGACTACCTCGCTTCGCGGCGGGTGGACGTGCGCCCGCTCCTGTCGGGCCAGTATCCCCTGCAGGACGCCGTGGCCGCGTTCGCGGCCGCGGCGGACAAGAACAGGAGCACCAAGGTCCAGGTGGTGGGCAGCGAAGACGGCGCGCGGCATTAGGCCCGCGGCAAATCACATCGCGCGGCATCGCGCACAACGGAGGAGTTGTTCATGCGATTGATCTGGAAGCTGGCCCTCGCGGCCATGACGGTGGCGGCGCTGTGCGCCGGCGGGCCCGCGCTCGCGCAGCAGAAGTTGAAGTGGGCGCACGTGTACGAGACGAGCGAGCCCTTCCACAAGTGGTCGGTCTGGGCCGCGCAGGAAATCGAGAAGCGCACCAACGGCCGCTACCACATCGACGTGTTCCCCGCGTCCAGCCTGGGCAAGGAATCGGACATCAACCAGGGCCTGACGCTGGGCACCGTCGACATGATCATCTCGGGCCTGTCGTTCGCGGCGCGCACGATGCCGCGCATCGGCGTCGGCTATTACCCGTACACCTTCCGTGACGGTGATCACCTCATCGCGTGGTCCAAGAGCCCGGCTTTTTCCGAGATGACCGACGAATACAGGAACAAGACCGGCATCCAGATCACGGCGATGACCTACTACGGCATCCGGCAGAGCACCTCGAACAAGGACTTCAGCGATTGCGCGGGCATGAAGGGCCTCAAGATGCGCGTCCCCGACGTGCCGGCGTACCTCGCGCTGCCCAAGAGCTGCGGTGCGAACCCCACGCCGATCGCCTTCGCCGAGGTCTATCTCGCCTTGCAGAACGGCACGGTCGACGCCCAGGAGAACCCGCTCACGACGATCGAGGCGAAGAAGTTCTACGAAGTGCAGAAGAACATCATCCTGACCGGGCACATCGTGGACTCGCTCGCGACACAGGTCGCGCCGCACGTGTGGAACAAGCTCTCGGATGCCGACAAGAAGGTCTTCGTCGACGTCACGCGGGAGGCCGCGGCGAACGCGACCGCGGAGATCAAGAAGCGCGAGGGAGAGCTCGCCGACGAGTTCAAGAAGAAGGGCATCAACGTGCACACCGTCGACAAGAAGAGCTTCCAGGACGCCATCATGAAGACGGTGTCGCTGGAGTCGATGGGCTATTCCAAGGCCGACTGGGACAAGATCCAGGCGATCAAGTGACACGAGCGCGGAGGGCCGCCCGCGCGGGCGGCCCGCTTTGCGAGCGGGAAAGCAAGGCATGACTGAAGAGCTAAAAGCCGATGCCCAGGCAGGCGCAGGCGGCGCCCACGTGATCGACGCGAGCGGGCACGTCCATCTCCGCGACGAGCCGATCGACCTGTCCCCCTACCCCCTGGAGGCGTGGGCGGCGCTCGTGCTCTTCTTTGTCCTCGGCCTCGTCGTCTTCTACCAGTTCTTCACGCGCTACTTCCTGAACGACTCCGCAGGCTGGACCGAGGAGATCGCGCGCTACCTCCTGATCGCGACGGTGTGGATGGGCATCGCGGCGGCGGTCCGGCTCGACCGCCACATCCACGTCGATTTCCTGTACCACTTCCTTCCCCGCGCGGTCGGCAGGGCTCTCGCGACGCTGGTCAACCTGGTCGAGATCGCCTTCTTCGGTTACGCCTCGGTGCTGACCGTCCAGCTCATGCAGAAGATGGCGAACTACCGAATGACGATCGTCGACCTGCCGATGAACCTCGTCTACGGGGCGTGCCTCGTCGGGTTCGCGTGCGCGTTCGTGCGCGCGGTTCAGATCGCGTGGCGCGATCACCGGCGCGGCTACTCCGCCCTCGAGCGCCACGACTCCGAGAACGTGGACGCCTCGGCATGACCTCGGCGTTGCTCGCGAGCTTCCTCGCCGCGATGGTCGCCGGCGTGCCGGTGGCCATCGCCATGGCGGGCGCGGCCTTGCTCTACGTCCTCATCACCGGCGACACGCCGCCGCCGGTCGTCGTGCATCGCATGGTGAGCGGCCTCGACAGCTTTCCGCTGCTCGCGGTCCCGTTCTTCATCTTCGCCGGCAACCTCATGAACAACGCCGGCATCACGACGCGCATCTACAACTTCGCCCTGTCGCTCGTGGGCTGGCTGCGCGGCGGGCTCGGGCACGTCAACGTCATCGGGTCGATGATCTTCGCCGGCATGTCGGGAACGGCCATCGCCGAAGCCGCCGGCCTCGGCACGGTCGAGATCAAGGCGATGAAGGACCAGGGCTACGACGTCGAGTTCGCGGTAGGCGTCACCGCGGCGTCGTCCACCCTGGGTCCGATCATCCCGCCGTCGCTGCCGTTCGTGATCTACGGCATGATGGCCGACGCCTCGGTCGGGCAGCTCTTCCTCGCCGGCATCCTGCCCGGCGTGGTGATGGCCGTGCTGATGATGGCGACGGTCAGCTACTACGCGTGGAAGAACAAGTGGGGCGCGGACATCCCGTTCGAGTGGCCGCGCGTCGGCAAGGCGATGCTCGAGCTCGCCATCGTGTCGGTCTTCCCCCTCGGCGTATGGGCGCTCGTGTCGGTCGGCGTGCCCTTCGACCCCGCGTTCGGCGGCGCCATGGCGCTCCTGCTTCTGCTCGACTGGCGCTACCGCTTCGATGCCGTGCTGCCGATCATGACGCCCGTGCTGCTCGTCGGCGGCATGACCACGGGCATCTTCACGCCGACCGAGGGCGCGATCGCGGCATGCGTCTGGGCGCTGTTCCTTGGCCTCGCCTGGTACCGCACGCTGTCGTGGAAGATGCTGGTCAAGGTCACGATGGAGACGGTCGAGACCACCGCGACGGTCATGTTCATCGTCGCCGCGGCATCGATCTTCGGCTGGCTGCTCACGGTCACCAAGGTCACCGACGCGTTCACCGCCTTCGTCCTGGGCTACACGCATAGCGCGTGGGTCTTCCTGCTGCTCGTCAACCTGCTCATGCTCTTCGTCGGCTGCTTCCTCGAGCCGACGGCGTCGATCCTCATCATGGTGCCCGTGCTGATGCCGGTGGTGCACCAGCTCGGCATCGATCCCGTGCACTTCGGACTCGTGATGGTGCTGAACCTCATGATCGGCCTGCTGCACCCGCCGATGGGCATGGTGCTGTTCGTGCTGGCGCGCATCGCGAACCTCTCCTTCGAGCGCACCACGATCGCGATACTTCCCTGGCTCATTCCTTTGCTCGCCGCGCTCGTGCTCGTGACCTACGTGCCGCAGATCTCGCTCTGGCTGCCGCACCTCTTCTACAAATGAGCCGCGGGCACGCCATCGCCTCGGTCGAGATCCTGCAGGTCGACCTGCCGCCGAAGGTCCGGCGCACCGACGCCATCCAGGCCTTCGTCACGCAGGAGACGCCGATGGTGCGCATCACGTGCGCCGACGGCGCGGTCGGGACCGGCTACACGTACACGATCGGCACCGGCGGCTCCTCGGTGGTTGCGCTCCTGCGCGATCACCTCGCGCCGCGGCTGCTCGCGCGCGACGCGACCGAGTTGGAGGCGATCTGGAAGGACCTGTTCTTCGCCACGCATGCCACGGCGGTCGGCGCGATCACCAGCCTCGCCCTCGCCGCGATCGACACGGCGCTGTGGGACCTGCGCTGCCTGCGCGCCGGGCAGCCGCTGTGGAAGATGGCGGGCGGCGCGCAGCGGCGCGTGCCGGTGTACACGACCGAGGGCGGCTGGCTTCATCACGCGGCGTCGCAGCTCGTCGACGAGTCGCTGGCGGCCAAGGCGCAGGGCTTCCGCGGCGCGAAGATGAAGGTCGGCAGGCCGAGCGCCGCCGAGGACGTCGCGCGGCTTTCGGCCGTGCGCGCCGCGGTCGGGGACGACTGGCACATCATGGTCGACGCGAACCAGGCGTTCACGGTGGCCGAGGCGCGGCGGCGGGCGCAGGCGTACCGCGACCTGGCGCTGACCTGGCTCGAGGAGCCGCTGCCGGCGGAGGACTTGAGCGGCCACGTCGAGCTCGCGGCCAAGGCCACGATGCCGATCGCCGTCGGCGAGTCGCTCTATCATCCCTCGCACTTCCGCGAGTATCTCGAGCGGCGCGCGTGCTCCGTGGTCCAGGTCGACTGCGCCCGCGTGGGCGGCATCACGCCGTGGCTCAAAGTGGCGCATCTGGCCGAAGCGTTCAACGCGCCGGTATGCCCTCACTTCCTCATGGAGCTGCACGTCTCGCTCTCGGCCGCCGTGCCCAACGGCGCATGGGTGGAGTACATTCCGCAACTGGACGACGTCACGGCGTCGCGGATGGCTATGGCGGACGGCTGCGCGATCCCTCCGGACGCCCCCGGCCTGGGGATCGAGTGGGACTGGGCCGCCATCGAGCGCCGCGTGGTGTCGCGCGCCGCGCTTTGAGGCTCCCGGCAAAGGACACACACCATGCTGACCCGAAGCTCCCTCACCATCCGCCTCCATCCCAACGACGACGTCGTCATCGCGCGCGCGCAGCTGGTGGGCGGGACCAATCTTCTCGACGAGAAGGTCACGGTGTCCGGCCTGGTGCCGCCGGGGCACAAGGTCGCGACTCGCGCGATCAAGGCCGGCGAGCCCGTGCGCCGCTACAACCAGATCATCGGCTTCGCGAGCCGCGACATCGCGCCCGGCGAGCACGTCCATCTCAACAACCTCGCGATGGGCGCCTTCGAGCGCGACTACGCATTCGGCGCCGACGCCAAACCCACGCAGTACGTCACGCCGGCGGCCACGTTCGACGGCATCGTGCGCGCCGACGGCCGGGTGGCCACGCGCAACTACATCGGCATCCTGTCCACGGTGAACTGCTCGGCCACCGTTTCGCGCGGCATCGCCGACCACTTCACCCGCGAGCGCCTCGCCGCCTGCCCGAACATCGACGGCGTGGTAGCACTTACACACGGCTCGGGCTGCGGCATGGACACCCACGGCGAAGGCATGCAGATCCTGCGCCGCACGCTCGCGGGGTACGCGCGTCACGCCAACATGGCGGGCGTGCTGATGGTCGGTTTGGGGTGCGAAGCGAACCAGATCAGCGCGTTGCTGGGCGCGGAGAGGCTCGAAGAGGGGCCGCTACTGCAGACGTTCAGCATCCAGGACACGGGCGGGACCGCCAAGGCCATTCGGCGCGGCATCGAGCTCGTCGAGGCGATGCTGCCGCACGCGAACCGGGTGACGCGGCAGCCGGTGCCGGCGTCGCATATCACGGTCGGCCTGCAGTGCGGCGGCTCGGACGGCTATTCGGGCATCACCGCCAACCCGGCGCTCGGCGCCGCCGTCGATCTGCTCGTCCGCCACGGCGGCACCGCCATCCTCTCCGAAACGCCCGAGATCTACGGCGCCGAGCACCTCCTTACCCGGCGCGCGGTCTCTCGCGAAGTGGGCGACAAGCTCATCTCGCGCATCCGCTGGTGGGAGGACTACACGGCACGCGAGAAGGGCGAGATGAACAACAACCCGTCGCCGGGCAACAAGGCGGGCGGCCTCACCACGATCCTCGAGAAGTCGCTGGGCGCCGTGGCCAAGGGCGGCACGACCAGCCTCGTCGCGGTCTACGAGTACGCCGAGCCCGTCGCCGCAAAGGGATTCGTCTACATGGACACGCCGGGCTACGACCCGGTGTCGGCCACCGGGCAGGTCGCGGGCGGCGCGAACATGATCGTGTTCACGACGGGGCGCGGCTCGGCGTACGGCTGCGCGCCGTCGCCGTCGCTCAAGCTGTCGACCAACACGCCGCTCTGGGTGAAGCAGGAGGAGGACATCGATCTCAATTGCGGCGAGATCGTCGATGGCAACGCAACCGTGGACGAGATCGGCCGGCGGCTGTTCGACCTCATGCTCGCCACCGCGTCGGGGGCGAAATCGAAGAGCGAGACGCACGGCTACGGGCAGAGCGAATTCGTGCCGTGGTATCTCGGCGCGGTGATGTAGAGTCTCGCCCGGGTGAAATAAATTGACAGCCCTAACCGCCGGGTCTTAGGCTCGCAAACCGGTCGCGCAACGAGAAGACGGTCGCTTCCGAGGACCGCGGTCGGCGCCGGCCACCCACAACGGAGGAGTCGCATGAAGCTGCTGTCCAGGATCGCCGCCGCGCTCATTGCCGCCGGCATGCTCGCTGCGGCCGCGCCCGCGGTTGCTCAGGAGAAGCTCACCGTATGGTGGGTCAAGGGGTTCTATCCCTCCGAGGACGCCGCGCTGTACGAGGCCATCAAGAAGTTCGAGGCCAAGTCGGGCGTCAAGGTCGACCTTTCCCAATATGCCGTGCAGGACGGCATACCGAAGGTCGTGGCCGCGCTCGACGCGGGCAATCCGCCCGACGTCGCCTACATCGACGTGTTCGACTTCCAGGTCACGGGCAAGTGGGCGTTCGAGGGCAAGCTCGAGGATCTGTCCGACATACTCGTGCCGATGAAGGGCCAGTTCCTGCCGAACACGCTCGAGACCACCTACCTGTACAACGACAAGGCGAAGAAGAAGGCGTACTACGCCTTCCCGCTCAAGCAGCAGACGATGCACATCGAGATCTGGAAGGACATGCTGGCCGAAGCGGGCTACAAGGAATCGGACATCCCGGACACGTGGAAGGAGTACTGGGCGTTCTGGTGCGACAAGGCGCAGCCCGACTACCGCAAGAAGACCGGCAAGCGCGGGTTCGCGACCGGCTTCCCGATGGGTGTGGATTCGAGCGACTCGTTCTATTCGTTCCTGACCTTCATGGACGCCTACAACGTCAAGCTGGTCGACGACAACGGCAAGCTGCTGGTCGACGACCCGAAGGTGAAGGCGGGACTCGTGAAGGCGCTGTCCGATTACGTGATGCCGTACCAGAAGGGCTGCACGCCGCCGTCGTCGACGAGCTGGAAGGATCCCGACAACAACGTCGCCTTTCACAACAAGACGATCATCATGACCCACAACGCGACGATCTCGATCGTCGCCAAGTGGCTCGACGATTCGAACAATGCTTCGCTCACGCCGGAGCAGCGTGAAGAGGCCAAGAAGAACTACACCGAGCGCATCCGCACGGCCGGCTTCCCATCCAAGCCTGACGGCACCAAGATGGTCTATCGGACCGCGGTGAAGACCG
>DATJXV010000171.1:0-11852 GCA_035499955.1 Casimicrobiaceae bacterium | reverse complement strand
GCCATCAATGAGCTGCGCACGGGCATCATTGCCGCGCGCGGGCGCCAGCTTCCGTTCGTCGAGCGCACGTTCCTCGATCGCCTCGTCCGGCGGCTGAAGGATCTGGAAGCGCTGCCATGACTCGCTACGCTGTCTTGGTTGTATAGTGTCCCGCATCGTGCCCGAAGCTCCGCCCGCCAAGCACATACGCCTGACCTCGCATCCCGTGGAGGGCAGCGAAGGCGTCCTGCCCATCCGTTGGGGCAATCCCGATCCGCGCCTGCGCGGCCCGGTGATCGGCAGCACGAGCAACCGCAGCCAGCGCAACGTCATCGGCACGCACAGCGGCTCGTACGGCGTGTACCGCGCGCTCGCGGTGGCCGCCGGCGCGCTCATGCGTGGCCACAAGCCGGACCTCACCAACACGCTGCCGACCGATCCGATCGGCCCGTACCCGTCGTGGGGCGACCCGGACAAGATCGTGTCGATGGATCCGTTCGGCGCCGTCGTCGCCGATGTCTTCAAGGACGAGATCGCGAAGGGCTACGACGCGCGTCCCACGATCGCCGTGACCAAGGCGCACATCGACATGCCCGAGGTGCATCGTGCGATGGCGGCGGGCCGTCTCGCCGCCGATGGGCGCATCCTGCTCGCCAACGGCTCGGCCGTGGTCACGAAGGCCGCGATCGAGCCCGTGTGGTGGCTGCCTGGGGTGGCGAAGCGATTCCACTGCACGGAAGCGGACCTGCGCCGCGCGCTGTTCGAGGAGACGGGCGGCATGTACCCCGAGCTCGTCACGCGCAGCGACCTGACGGTGTTCCTGCCGCCGATCGGCGGCCAGACCGTCTACGTCTTCGGCAATCCGCACGACCTCGCCGATCCCTCGGTCACGCTCACCGCGCGCGTGCACGACGAGTGCAACGGGTCGGACGTGTTCGGCTCCGACATCTGCACCTGCCGGCCCTACCTCACGCACGCGATCGAGGAGTGCATCCGCGGCGCGCAGGAAGGCGGCGTGGGCCTCGTCGTGTATTGCCGCAAGGAGGGTCGCGCGCTCGGCGAGGTGACCAAGTTCCTCGTCTACAACGCGCGCAAGCGGCAGGAAGGCGGCGACTCCGCCACGACCTACTTCCTGCGCACCGAATGCGTGGCCGGTGTGCAGGACATGCGCTTCCAGGAGCTGATGCCCGACGTGCTGCACTGGCTCGGCGTGCGCCGCATCCATCGCCTGGTCTCGATGAGCAACATGAAGTACGACGCGATCGTCGGCGGCGGCATCGAGGTCGGCGAACGCATCGCGATTCCGGAAGACCTGATCCCCGCCGACGCGCGCGTGGAGATGGATGCCAAGATGGCCGCGGGCTATTTCACCGACGGTGAAGTCCCGGACGCCGCACAACTCGCTTCCACCAAGGGCCGCAGCCTGTGACGGCCTCCTTGCCGCAGATACGCCGTGCGAGCTGCACGGTGTCGGCCGCATACGCTCGCGCGGCGACGCGCCCTTCGCGCCTTGCCTCGACCTTCGGTCTCGGCCGCCTTGCTCACTAGTGCCGCGGTATCGGCGTCGCCTGCCGCTTCCCTGCTGTCGACCGTAGCGGTGCGCGAGCGTTGCCGCAATATCGCGGCGAGCGCTGCCGACTCGCGCTACTTCCGCGTCGACCGCGGCCGCCTGCACGCCGCCGCGCAGCGCGTGGCCGCGGTGACGCGCAAGCGCTACCCGGACCTCGCGATTCCGTACCACAGCCGCTGGCGCCATTTCGAGGCAGGGGGCATCGACCGCCGCGCGGCGCTGCCGATGTCACCGCGCGCGCACGTCGACCTCGCGATGGTGAGCGTCCTGCTCGACGCGGGCGCAGGACCGGCATGGCGCTACAACGAGGCACAGACGGGGCAGCGTCTTACTCGCTCGGAGGGACTGGGCGTTGCGAGCTTCCGCGCATTCGAGGCAGGTGTCTTCTCCGCCGAGCGCGATCCGCTGCGCGTGGACGCCGCGGCGCTCGCGCGCATCGATGCGGCGGCGCTCGCGAGGGTGTTCCAGGTGCGCGACGACAATCCGCTGGTGGGCCTCGAAGGCCGCGCTGCGCTCCTGCGCCGGCTCGCCGCGGCGCTCGACGGCGGGCGACCGTCGCAGTTGTTCGATGCCCTCACGATCAACGGCACGCGCAGCGTCGCCGCTTCGTCGATCCTGCGCGCGTTGCTCGACTTGCTGGGCGCCATCTGGCCGGCCGGCAACGCGATCGAAGGCGTGCCGCTGGGCGACGCGTGGCATCACCCTCGCGCGGGCGGCGACGGCGCGACGAGAGGCTGGGTGCCGTTTCACAAACTGTCGCAGTGGCTCGCATACTCGCTGTTCGAACCGCTCGAGTGGGCGGGCATTACGGTGACCGGCCGCGACGAGCTCACGGCGCTGCCCGAGTACCGCAACGGCGGCCTGCTGCTCGATACCGGCGTGCTCCGCATGCGCGACGACGCCGATGCACGCACGCTTTGGGACGTCGGCAGCGAGCTCGTGGTCGAGTGGCGCGCGCTCACGGTCGCGCTGATCGACGAGCTCGCGCCGCGCGTGCGCGATGCGCTCGGCATGCCCGACCTGCCGCTTGCGTGCATCCTCGAAGGCGGCACGTGGGCGGCGGGCCGCGAGCTCGCGACCGAGCTGCGGGCCGGCGACCCGCCTCTTTCGGTCAAGAGCGACGGCACCGTTTTTTGAAAGAACCGCCTCGGGAGACTCCATGCCGGCCAACGTTCACGTGCTCGATCATCCTCTCATCCAGCACAAGCTCACGCTGCTGCGCAAGAAGGAGACGAGCACGACGAGCTTCCGTCGCCTGCTGACCGAGATCGGCTCGCTCATGGCCTACGAAGTGCTGCGCAGCATCCCGATGCACGAGGTGATCATCCAGACGCCGCTCGAGACGATGACGAGCAAGCTCATCGACGGCAAGAAGCTCGTGTTCGTGCCGATTCTGCGCGCCGGCATGGGCCTGCTCGACGGCTTCCTCACTGTCGTGCCGGGCGCCCGCGTCGGCCACGTAGGCCTCTACCGCGATCCGAAGACGCTCGTAGCCGTCGAGTACTACTTCAAGATGCCGGGCGGCATATCGGAGCGCGACGCGGTCGTGCTCGACCCGATGCTCGCCACCGGCAACTCCGCGGTTGCCGCGGTGGAGCGGCTGAAGGAGGCGAAGCCGCGCTCGATCCGTTTCGTGTGCCTCGTCTCGTGTCCCGAGGGCATGCGCAACTTCCAGGCGGCCCATCCGGACGTGCCCGTCTACACCGCGGCGATCGACCGCGAGCTCAATGATCACGGGTACATCCTGCCGGGGCTGGGGGACGCCGGAGACAGGATCTTCGGAACGAAATAGCCTAGTGCGCGAAGAACGCGACGATGCGCGGAATGACGTCGCCTGGCGCCTCGTCCATGAGCCAGTGCCCCGAGCCCTTGACGAGGACGCCGTCCACATTGTCCGCGACGAGCTTGCCCTGCGCGATCAGGAAGTCGCCTCCCGACTTCTCGCCGCCCAGCACGAGGAGCGGGATCGCGAGCTTCGTCTTGGCGAATTCGGCGTTGTCCTTGGCGTCCTGGTCGAAGGCGCGGAACACCTCCATTCCCGAGCGCATCGCGCCCGGCTGCGCGTAGGCTCTCGCATAGAAGCGCCGGTCGGCTTCCGAGACCGAGTGCTTGGGATCGGCGGCGAAATCGTTCCAGAAGTGCTCGAGGTAGATCCGCTCGCGACCCGCGACGAGCGCGAGCGGCGTCGGCCCGTAGAAGTGGAAGTGCCACAGGTCGCGCAGCAGGAAGAGGTTGGTCGTGTCTCCCACGCCGGGAATGAAGGCGTCCATGAGCACGAGACGGGTGACCTCGCTCGGGTATTGGGCGGCGTAGGCGTAAGCGACCATGAGGCCGATGTCATGGCCCACCATCCCGATGCGAGTGTGGCCGAGCGCTTGCGCGAGCGCGTGGACGTCCTGCGCCATGGATTTCTTGTCGTAGCCGGAGGCCGCCTTCGTGGTTTGCCCGAATCCGCGCAGGTCGGGGGCAATCACGGTGTGCGTCTTCGCGAGCTCTGCGATGAGCGGTCTCCACATGTGGCTCGTCTGCGCGAAGCCGTGCACGAGGTAGACGGGATCGCCGCTTCCGGCCGCGAGGTAGTGCATGCGGATGCCGTTCACGCTGGCGTAGCGGCTCTCGATGCGAGGCGCGGCGGGCGCGGCGGCTGCCGCGCACACGACCAGCGCGGTCAGGCAGGCGAGGATTGCGCGGGCGAACTTGGACATGCGTGGTTTCCCTTTCGCGGCGTGTTCGTTGCGGCCATAGTGCCATGACATCGGCGAAGCTGCACGGTCTTGACGAATCGCTCCGGCGTCGAAATACTCGGGCGGTGCCCATGCATCGCCTTCTCCCATGAGCGATCTACTCGTCACCAACGCGACGCTGCCGGACGGCAGAACCGGGATCGACGTGCTCGTTGCCGGCGGCCGCATCGTCAACGTCGCGCAGCGCATCAACGCGTCGGCGGCCAAGACGATCGACGCGCGCGGCTATCTCCTGTCGCCGCCGTTCGTCGACGCGCACTTCCACCTGGACGCGACGCTTTCGTACGGCCTGCCGCGCGTCAACCAGAGCGGCACGCTGCTCGAGGGCATCTCGCTGTGGGGCGAGTTGAAGCCGCTGCTCACGCAGGAGGCGATCGTCGAGCGGGCGCTCGCCTACTGCGACTGGGCGGTCGCGAAGGGGCTGCTCGCCATCCGCTCGCACGTCGATGTCTGCGACCCGCGGCTGCTCGCGGTCGAGGCGCTGCTGCACGTCAGGGACAAGGTGAGGCCGTACCTCGACCTGCAGCTCGTCGCGTTTCCGCAGGACGGCGTGCTGCGCAGTCCGAACGCGGTCGACCTGCTGAAGAAGGCGCTCGCGATGGGCGTAGACGTCGTTGGCGGCATCCCGCATTTCGAGCGCACGATGCAGGACGGCGCGGACAGCGTGCGCCTGCTGTGCGAGATCGCGGCGGACCAGGGCCGGCTGGTGGACATGCACTGCGACGAGACCGACGACCCGCATTCGCGCCACATCGAGACGCTCGCGCTGCACGCGATCCGCCTCGGGCTCCAGGGCCGCGTGACCGGATCGCACCTCACGTCCATGCACTCGATGGACAACTATTACGTGAGCAAGCTCATCCCGCTCATCGCCGAGGCGGGCGTGAGCGCCGTGGCGAACCCGCTCATCAACATCACGATCCAGGGCCGCCACGACACCTATCCCAAGCGGCGCGGCATGACGCGCGTCCCCGAGCTCATGGCGGCAGGCGTCACGGTGGCGTTCGGCCACGACTGCGTGATGGACCCGTGGTACTCGCTCGGCAGCGGGGACATGCTCGAGGTCGCGGCCATGGGGCTGCACGTCGCGCACATGACGAGCCAGGCCGGCATGCGCGCGTGCTTCGACGCGGTGACCGTCAATGGCGCGGCGATCCTGCACCTGGAAGGCTACGGCATCGCGCCGGGCAACCGCGCCGACTTCGTGCTGCTGCAGGCGCGCGATCCCATCGAGGCGATCCGGCTGCGGGCCACGCGCCTCGCCGTGTTCCGCGCCGGCAAGGTGATCGCCGAGACGCCGGCGGCCACCGCCGCTCTGCACATCGCGGACCGCCCGCAAAGCGTCGACTGGATGCTGCGGCGTTAGACCTTTGCGCTACGCCATTTCCTCGGTCGCGCTCTTCACGGCGCTTGGCGCCGCCGCAGCGCCGGCGAAGCTTCCCGCGGCGCCCGACGCGCTCGCGGACGCCATGCGGGGCCAGGGCGTCGTGCTGCTGGGCGAGGTGCACGACAACGCCGCGCAGCACGCACTGCGCGCGGCCGCGCTGCGGTTGCTCGTCGAGCGGGGTGCGCGGCCGGCGCTGGCCTTCGAGCAATTCGACCGCGAGCAGCAGGCGGCCATCGACCGCGCCCGCGCCGAGCGTCCCGGCGACCTCGACTACCTGATTGCCGCCGCGAAGGGCGCCAAGGGCTGGCAGTGGGAATACTATAAGCCGTTCCTCGCGCTGGCACTTGCCTACGACCTGCCGATCGTGGCGGCCAACCTGTCACGGGCGGATGCGATGAAGGTCGCCACCGCGCAAGCGCCCGCGCTCGACGTGCCGCCGTCGATCATGCGCGCGCAGGAGGAGGCGATCGCGAAGGGGCATTGCGACCTGCTTCCCGTGGAAGCGCTGCCCGGCATGGCGCGCGCCCAGATCGACCGCGACCGCACGCTTGCCTCCGCGATCGCGCCGTACACCGGGCGCGGCGTCGTGCTCCTCACCGGCAACGAGCACGCGCGCAAGGACATCGGCGTGCCGCACTGGATCGCGGGCACGAGCAAGAGCATCGCGCTCGTCGAGGACGACGCCGATTCCGACGAACCGCTGGACGCCTTCGACGCGTACGTCGTAACGGAGCGCGCCGCGCGACCCGACCCGTGCGAGGAGCTGCGGGCGCGAATAAAGCCGAAGGGCTAGAACTTGCCTTTCAAGGGCACGAGCGGGCGTTCGACGTAGCGCATCGGCCCATCGTAGGCGGTTCCGGGCGTCCTTTACACAAACTCGATACGCGCGGGGCAAGGCTTGTCACGAGCTTTGCTTGCGCGCGCGTAGGGTTGCACCCAGTTGGAGGACCAAGGAGCAACCTGACCATGAACATCGACCTCATCGGCGGTAACTGGTATCTGGCGCGGGCGGTGCTGATGCTCGCCACCTTCGCAGCGTTCGCATTGTTCGTCGCGCTCGTCCGCTTCATACAGAAGCGCAGCGAACGGCGCGCGCGCGATGCCGCACGGGAAGACGCCGATGCCACGCGGACGCCCCGGAACTGGAGCGCGCCGACGTCCGGGCGCGATCCTCCCGTCGAACGGCGCGCGGCGTAAAGCGCGTTTCGCGTTCCCGTCTTTACGCCGTCTTTACGCGAGCGGCGCGTCATTTTGCGGCGGCTTGACGCCGTACCTGTCATCATCGCCAGTTGCTCAAGCTCGATTCGCCCGGGAGCCTTAGTCATGCTCGATATCGTCTACATCGGCCTCATCGTAGTCTTCTTCGCGGCCACCGTCGGCCTCGTGCGCTTCTGCGCGAATCTCCTCACGGGAGAACGGCCGTGAACTGGATCTACTGGCTCGCAGGGATCGCCTCGCTGCTGATCTTCGTCTACCTCATCGTCGCGCTGTTCAAGCCGGAGTTCTTCGAATGACTGCCCAGGGCTGGCTGCAACTCGCCATTTACGTGGTCGTGCTACTGCTCCTCGCGAAGCCGCTGGGGAGCTACATGGCCGCCGTGTACGAGGGACGTGCCACACGTGCGCAGCGCATCGGCGGCGGGCTGGAACGCGTCATCTACCTGGTGTCAGGCGTCGATCCCGGGCAGGGGATGAGCTGGGTGCAGTACGCGCTCGCGATGCTGTGGTTCAACCTGGCGGGCGGGCTGGCCGTATACGCGCTGCAGCGCTTCCAGGTGTTCCTGCCGCTGAACCCGCAGGACATGGCGGCGGTGTCGCCGGACTCGTCGTTCAACACTGCGACGAGCTTCATCACCAACACCAACTGGCAGGGGTACGGCGGCGAGAGCACGATGAGCTACCTCACCCAGATGCTGGGCCTGGGCGTGCAGAACTTCGTGTCGGCCGCCTCCGGCATGGCCGTGCTGGTCGCGTTGATCCGCGGCTTCACCCGCCGGCAGGTCGACGACATCGGCAATTTCTGGTTCGACCTTGTGCGCTCGACGGTCTACATCCTGCTGCCGCTCGCGTTCGTCTTCTCGCTGGTGCTCGTGAGCCAGGGTGTGGTGCAAACCTTCGACAAGTACGCAACGGTCACGCTCGTCGAGCCGATCACGTACGACAACCCGAAGAACGGCCCGGACGGCCAGCCGCTGAAGGACGAGAAGGGCAACCCGGTGACCGAGAAGGCGACGGCGACCGAGCAGACCATTCCGCTCGGCCCGGCGGCGTCGCAGATCGCCATCAAGCAGCTCGGCACCAACGGCGGCGGCTTTTTCAACGTCAACTCGGCGCATCCGTTCGAGAACCCGAATCCGCTCACCAACTTCCTGGAGCTCCTCGCGATCCTCCTCATTCCCGCGGCGCTCTGCTACACGTTCGGGAAGATGATCGGGGACACCCGGCAGGGCTGGGCCATCCTGGCGGCGATGACGCTCGTGTTCGTCGCACTGCTGGCCACCGTGTACGCGCTGGAGACGCCGGGCAACCCGGTGCTCACCAAGGCGGGCGTCGACCAGGTCGCGAGCGCGACCAACATCGGCGGCAACATGGAAGGCAAGGAGACTCGCTTCGGCGTGGCGAACTCGGTGCTGTGGGCGGTCGCGACCACGTCGGCCTCGAACGGCTCGGTCAACTCGATGCACGACTCTTTCATGCCGCTGGCGGGGATGTTTCCGATGTGGCTCATCCAGCTCGGCGAGGTGATCTACGGGGGCGTCGGCTCGGGCCTGTACGGCATGATCATGTTCGCGGTCGTCGCGGTGTTCATCGCCGGCTTGATGGTCGGCCGGACACCGGAGTATCTGGGCAAGAAGATCGGTGGGTTCGAGATCAAGATGGCGTCCATTGCCATCCTCCTTCCGCCGTTCCTCGTGCTGTGCGGCACCGCGGTGGCCGTCCTGGTCGACGCCGGCAAGGCGGGCGTGGCCAATCCGGGCGAGCATGGCTTCTCGGAGATCCTGTACGCGTTCTCGTCGGCCAGCAACAACAACGGCAGCGCGTTTGCCGGACTATCCGCCAACACCCCGTTCTACAACACGGCGCTGGGAATCTGCATGCTGTTCGCGCGCTACTGGCTCGCGATCCCGGTGCTGGCGCTTGCGGGCGCGCTGGCGGCGGCCAAGCACGTGCCCCCTTCCGGCGGCACGCTGCCAACGCATACGCCGCTGTTCGTCACGGTGCTAATCGGGGTCGTGATCACCGTCGGCGCGCTGACGTTCGTGCCGGCGCTCGCGCTCGGTCCGGTCGTCGAGCATCTGCTGTTGTTCAGCGGTCAATGAGGCTTCCTTTCGTAACCAAGGCATAACCATGGCAACCCTGGCAGCCAAGCAAAGCGCGCTCTCCTGGTTCCTCAACCGGGACCTGATGAAGCGGGCGCTGATCGACAGCTTCCGCCGGATGACGCCGCGCTACCAATGGCGCAATCCGGTGATGTTCGTCGTCTATATCGGCAGCATCCTGACCACGATCCTGTGGATCCAGGCACTGGTAGGCACGGGCGAGGCGCCCGCCGGCTTCATTCTGGCCGTCACGCTCTGGCTGTGGGCGACGCTCGCGTTCGCCAACTTCGCTGAGGCGATCGCCGAAGGGCGCAGCAAGGCGCAGGCGGCGAGCCTGAAGAGCGCGCGCAAGGACACGATCGCAAAGAAGATCGCGCAACCTACGCGCGACGCGCCTCAGACGCCGACCTCCTCGCAGACGCTGCGCCGCGGCGACCTCGTGCTGGTCGAGCAGGGCGACCTCGTGCCCGGCGACGGCGAGGTGATCGTCGGCGCTGCCGCGATCAACGAGAGCGCGGTGACGGGCGAAAGCGCACCGGTCATACGCGCTGCGGGGAGCGACTTCAATACGGTCACCGGCGGCACCGTCGTGCTGTCCGACTGGATCATCGTGCGCATCAACGTCAATCCCGGCGAGGCCTTCCTCGACCGCATGATCGGGATGGTCGAAGGCGCCTCGCGGCAGAAGACGCCGAACGAGATCGCGCTCACGATCCTGCTGGTCGCGATGACGCTCGTGTTCCTGCTCGCGACGGTGACGCTTCTGCCGTATTCGATCTACAGCGTCGAAGTCGCGAAGGCGGGCACGCCGGTGACGATCACGGTGCTGGTCGCACTGCTCGTTTGCCTCATTCCGACGACGATCGGCGGCCTCCTTTCTGCCATCGGCGTGGCCGGCATGGGCCGGATGATGCGCGCCAACGTGATCGCGACCTCCGGACGCGCGGTGGAAGCCGCCGGCGACTGCGACGTTCTTCTGCTCGACAAGACCGGCACCATCACGTTCGGCAACCGTCAGGCGTCCTCTCTGCATGCGGTGACCGGCGTCACGCAGCCGCAGCTCGCCGAAGCCACGCTGCTCGCCTCGCTCGGTGACGAGACGCCGGAAGGCAAGAGCATCGTGGCGCTGGTCAAGCGCGCGTTCGGCGTGTCGCCGCCTTCGCTCGAGCCGGGCCAGTTCACGATCATCCCGTTCTCGGCGCAGACGCGCATGAGCGGCGTCACCTACCGCGGCCGCGAGATCCGCAAGGGCGCGCTCGACGCGATCCGCGGCTGGGTCACGGCGCAGGGCGGCCACACCGACAACGAGGTCCAGGCGCGCGTCGAGGAAGTGGCGCGCCGCGGCGCGACGCCGCTCGTTGTCGCCGAGGGCCGGCGCGTGCTGGGCGTCGTCGAGCTCAAGGACATCGTCAAGACCAAGATCAAGGAGCGCTTCGCCGAGCTGCGCAGGATGGGCATCAAGACCATCATGATCACCGGCGACAACAAGCTCACGGCCGCGTCGATTGCCGCCGAAGCGGGCGTGGACGACTTCCTCGCCGAGGTGACGCCCGAGGCCAAGCTGAAGCTCATCCGGCAGATCCAGGCCGAAGGCAAGCTCGTCGCCATGACGGGCGACGGTACGAACGACGCGCCGGCGCTCGCGCAGGCCGACGTCGCGGTGGTGATGAACAGCGGCACGCAGGCGGCGAAGGAGGCGGGGAACATGGTCGACCTCGACTCCAACCCGACCAAGCTCATCGAGATCGTCGAGATCGGCAAGCAGCTCCTGATGACGCGAGGCGCGCTCACGACGTTCTCCATCGCCAACGACGTCGCCAAGTACTTCGCCATCATCCCGGCGGCCTTCGCGAGCACGTACCCAGTGCTCGACGTCCTGAACGTGATGCATCTCGCGACACCGGCGAGCGCGATCCTGTCCGCGGTAATCTTCAATGCGCTCATCATCCCCGCGCTGATTCCGCTCGCTCTGCGCGGCGTGAGATACCGGCCCGTGGGCGCCGCGCAGGTGCTGCGCACCAACATGCTGATCTACGGCGTCGGCGGCATACTGCTGCCCTTCGTCGGCATCAAGATCATCGACCTCGCCCTGGTGGCGATGCACCTCGCATAAGGGAAAAGAAGCCATGTGGTCATCCCTCGTCCCCGCCGTGCGCATGCTCGTCGTCCTGAGCCTGCTCACCGGCGTCGTGTACCCTGTCCTCACCTGGGGCATCGCACAGGTCGCGTTCCGTGACGCGGCCAACGGCAGTCTCATCACAAGCAATGGCAAAGCCGTGGGATCCGCTCTCATCGGCCAGCCCTTCGGCGATCCCAAGCATTTCTGGAGCCGGCCTTCGGCAACGTCGCCCCAGCCGTACAACGGCGGGTCCTCGTCGGGGTCTAATCTGGGCCCGCGCAATCCGGCGCTCGCCGATGCTGTCGCCGACCGCATCAAGGCCTTGCGCGAGGCGGATCCTGGCAACAGCGCCCCGGTGCCGGCGGATCTGGTCACGACGTCGGGAAGCGGTCTGGACCCGCACATCAGCCTCGCCGCTGCGGAGTTCCAAGTCGCCCGCGTCGCCAAGGCTCGCGGCATGTCCCCGGAGGCGGTCCGTGCGCTCGTGGCGCAGAACACCGAAGGGCGCACCTTCGGCGTGCTGGGCGAGTCGCGCGTCAACGTGCTGAAGCTCAACCTCGCACTGGACCAGCCTGCGAAGTAGCGCAACAATCGGGGTCGCATGACCGACGACCGGCCCGATCCCGACGCCCTGCTCGCCCAGGTCAAGGCGCAGGAGGCGATCGCTGCGCGCGGGAAGCTGCGCATCTACTTCGGCGCATCTGCGGGCGTCGGCAAGACGTTCGCGATGCTCA